>CADDZE010000079.1 GCA_902812465.1 Acidobacteriota bacterium
CAAGAGCAGACAGGAGGCGCCTGATGCAGAACCTGGACATGGAATGCGCCAAATGCGGCCGCGAACTCGCTCAGCTCGACAAAGTCGATGAAAAAATCCTTGCCAGCGCATTGAGCGTGTTGGAAGAGCAAGGCGTCTACGCTCCTCTTTCTCAATGCACAAGGAAAAGAGGCTGGACGGAAAGTCAGCAACAAACTTGGCAGCTTTCTCCCCAAGGTTCCCGAAGGCTCGCCCGGGCTCGGCAACGGCGACTTGTTTTGCTGCGCTTCAAGCGCTCGCCGAAGATCTGGATAAGTTACTCTTCGCGCGGGACCTGCTCCGCCAGGCGCTCGTCTATGGTCGCTATCACGCCAAGGCCAGGGAGGCGAAGACGCAGTGAGCTGGACGATCTATCGCTGGACGTGGCGGCTGGAGTCTCCCCTGTTTGTGGGCGGGAGCCTGAATCGTTGTCGGCTCTACGTGCCCGCGCGTGCTCTGTGGGGCGCTCTGACGGCAGAACTGGCGCGACGCCGGAAGAATGGTTTCCCAAGTTACGAAACGGAGGGCACGGCGCTCCACGAGACCACCCGCTTCACCTATCTGTTTCCGGCGGAATGCGACGGGAAACATTGGCGGGCTTGGCAGCCGCGGTATGAAGAGCGGGATGGTTTGGTCTGGCGGCGCGAGGACGAGCCGGACGGCAAGCACGACCTCACCAACCGTCAGATGCGCATGCGACTGCTGGATGCCCGTCCGGGCACTGCCATTGATCCGGATTCCGATAGCGCCGAAGAGGGAAGTCTCCGGGAAACCGAATGCGTCTTGCCCCGCTGGCGAGACACGGCATCTCCGGTCGCCTTTGTGGGCTACGTGTTCCTGAAGCAGGACTGGCGAGAGGTGTGCGGCGTCACGACTCTCTTTCTGGGTGGCGACACGCGCTACGGTCTCGGACGCTTGCAACGCGTCGAATGGAAGTCCGCATCCGACGTCTTCGGGGCACAGGTGGATCTCAGAAAGGAGCCGCCGACGGTTCGAACCGATCGTCTTCTTGCCCACACGCGTGCAGGCGGTTGCACGCAGAAAATCATGGGGGCCAGCGAACTCCTGGCTGGGTGGGACCGCACGAAAGACAAGCCGTTTAGTGCGCTTTCTGAAACCGCTCTGTGGACTCCCGGTTCGCAGGTCTGCAACGGGTCGATGGCAACTTGGAAGCTCGGTCAGAATGGAATCTGGGAATCGATCCCAGACGCTTAACGGCCGCGCAGCAAGATGTCCCTCTTAAGTCAACAAACTGCCAGCAGACTTAGATAAAACGCCGCGGAGAACACCGCTCCTCAGGCGCCCTAAGCTGGCGCGAGCGGCGAGGTGATGGCGAAACGGCGAAGGGCGATCGCGGCGCACAAGCAGATTCGATATAATGACTTCCATGCGAGCGCCAAGAAAGGTGCCACAGTTTGCTCGCGGCGTCACCGAACCGCTCGCAAACCGGGCTCTAGCTCTTTGAAAACTGGTAGGATATAGAGACGCTATTTCCGCGATCGACAGATCGCGGCCCCATTGAAGCAAACAGGGAGTCGAAGGCCTCTCCGCTGCCGGCCCGATTTCCGCGATCGAGAGATCGCGGCTCCATTGAAGCCTGGGACGCGATGAAGAGATGTTTGTGATCGACCACGAATCGGCATCTCACTTCTTCACGCGATCGGCGCCCAAGGCCCGCCCTGGGAGATCGAAAACGCCATTTCCTTGACGGCCATGTGTTCTACCGCGGCTTGATGGGTGGCAAAGCCGATACAGACGGATGGGTGGGAGCATTGACGGCACCCTCTGGCGAGTCGATTTCAGCCAGGGAGGCGGTCTTAAACGACTGGAACACAGGGCATCTGACGAAGCCACTTGAAACAGGATGTTCGGCCGTTTGCTAAAGCTGGGAATCCGGCTTAAGGAGCTGGAGGAACATTTTCCAGACGGCATGCGTATCTTCGCTCTGAGGAGAACCAATCGATGGGCGTGAATTCCTATCCGGCCCAGGTTCTGGCTACCCGCATCCTATGGCTCGTACTCCTGATGCCCGTCGTGCCTTGGGCTTTCCGGATAAAGTCCCAGGCAGCTCGAATAGACGTCACGCACTTAACGTTCGTTGCAGTGTTGGCGTTCGGGGAGCTTGGCTTCTGTGGTGGCCGCGCCGTTCGGTGTGTTCTCCCGCCTGGTTTTGACGCTTCAGGGGCCTTCCAGGGTTTGTTTGCTGCCTCCAACGTGCTCGGCTGCCGGCACTTCTGCCGGACGCGTGAGGAGTTCTTCGATCTTCCGCTCCAGATTCTCATTCGTGGGGAGGCGGATGGCATACTGCAGTCCACGAGGTTCCAGGGCCTGGTAGATCCCGGGCTTCGCAAACGCCGCATCGCGCCAAACGCCATCACCTTCCCGTTCCGCTGCTGGCGCTCAATCTCCGGCAGGAGCAACTCTTCGCAGCCCCCCGCGCTGTGCACATTGCCGGGCCCGGCCTTTGGGCGCTTTCAGACTGGCACGGACTCAGAACCTGGTCAGGGTAGGCCTTGCGACTCGCCTGCCCGCGAGTCGTGGGTCGCACCGCGTCGCATTCACGCCAAAAGTGTGGAGGGCGTGAATTATTTGACTGGGAGCAAAGGCAAGCTTTAGAACTTTTCTTTTTAGGCGTAGCCGGATTAAGTCCTCACACCCATCCTTTTGTCCCGGGCTTCGAAGAATTGGACGCCGGGAGCCCGTTTTAGCTGCCGCACCAACAGCCCTCGTCAACGTTGCGGATGTAGCGCTGGAAGCCAAATTT
Organism: Acidobacteriota bacterium; assembly: GCA_902812465.1. Lineage (GTDB taxonomy): Bacteria > Acidobacteriota > Terriglobia > UBA7540 > UBA7540 > CADDZE01. The sequence continues at coordinate 2,783 of CADDZE010000079.1, forward strand.
CCGTCCAGTCGACCCGTAGGACATAGAGCGGACCACGCCAAACACCGGGCGCTCAGGCCAGGGGCGGTCGTGCACGCCGGCAATCGCCCACGCAATACCGGCGTAGCCATTGGGATCGCGACCGTCCAGCTCATAACGGTCGTTGAGCAATACGGCGTACTGGTACGCAACTTCCGGCGCAGGTGTCCATTCCAGAATCTTCTTGGCCCAGTACATCCGCAGATAATTGTGCATCCATCCGTAACGCACCATCTGTCTCTGCGCGGCGTTCCACAGCTCATCGTGGGTGTCTGCCCGCTCCAGGTCTTCCAGGCTATACAAGTAGGGACGCCGATCCCGGACGTGCTGTCGCAAGGTCTTTTGCGCCCAGTCTGGCGCGCAATTAAAAGAGTCATACTGCCGCACATGCTTCACGAAGTTGACGGCAAGCTCTCGCCAGCCGATGACCTGGTTAATGAAGGCGTCATAGGCGGCTTGGGTGGCCTTATCCTCCTTCACCGCGCGCTGGGCCGCCAGCACGACCGTCGCGGGGCTGATGTGCCCGAAGTGAAGATAAGGTGAAAGTCTGCTGGTGCCATCCAGCTCCGGGTGGTTGCGCTTGGTTGGATAGTCCCGCAGCGTGTGCGAAGTAAATTCCCGGAGCCGCCGAAGAGCAGCATGCGTGCCACCGGTGAATGTCTCCACGGGACGTACCGAGCGGTCCAGATTCCGCCAGCCCTGGGTAACGTCTTTTCGAACGTCCCACCTTGCCAGCGTGGACCGCGGCGCCCAATGATAGGCCGCTTTTTCATTGCGAGAAGGCGCCAAGTAGTGCGGCAACTCAGCGAGGAGATGCGGACGCATATGGCGCAGCGCATAAAAGTGCTGAGGGAAGAGCTTGGTGGGAACGACCACATCGGCATCCACCGTGACGAACGGCAAGGAGAGGCGCCGCGTAAGGGCCTGACGCCAGCGTTGCGGCTCCCGGCAGTGGTTTTCATCGCCGACGAGGAGGGCGGCATTCGCTTCCTGCAGCAGCTGCTCGACGCGGTGGTCCGGAGTGCGGCGGACGATGAAAGTCACATGGCGTTCGGCGAGGTCCTCTTCAATGTCGGGCAGGCCTTGATTTAAGAAGACATAGTGCCGTAGGTTAGCCCCTGGATAATAAGCAATGATGGATAGAAAGGCTACCACCGGAAGGCCCAGTTCATTTCCCAGGGCAATAGCCAAGTCCAGGGCAGGATTATCCACCGCCCGCTGCGCCCGCTGCATCCAATACACGACGCACGAACCATGACGGTTCAACGGCCCGGCCCTCCGCACCGTCACGCGCTTATCGTCCCTGAGATTCAAAGGAAGGTCGAAGAGGTCCCTCACGAAGACTCTTCTCGCACTGGTTTGAACCGCTGCTCAATCTGACCTGCGCGGTAGTCGAAAATCTTCTTCAGGTCTCCGGCCACTTGAAGACGATAGGCCAGTCTCCCCAGGATGCCGAATGGAAGGTCAAATTCTACGTCGTCGCGAATGAGTGTATGGCCTCCGGCAGGTTCAAAGCTGTGCGTGTGCCGCCAGACGCGATACGGACCGCGTAGTTGCACATCGACAAATTTTCGCGGCGGCTCCCAGCTTTCGATCTCCGTGAGCCAGCGGACAGGAATCTGATGGATGCGGATCTGGTAGGCGATGCGCGTGCCTTTTTTCATCTCTAGGGGAAGTGGAGTCAAGACACGGAATTGCAACCAAGGTGGGGTGATGAGAGCGAGGTTTTCCGCGCGAGAAAAGAAGTCAAAGACCTCCAGAAGCGGCCGGTGAATGGTCTGTTCGCGGTGCAGTTGATACATCGAGGTCCTCGCGCTTCCCGCTCTAGTTTACGGCCAGAAATGGCCGAAACGACGGCTGCTACTTTCTGGCTGGCCTCGTGCTCACCGCTGCTGCCCCGTCGAGACCCTTGAAGATCCTGGGGGAGGATAGAGGGAGGCGGCCGTATCGTGAAGGTACTGACGGGCGACCTCCAAGGCGCGCGACTCTGTGATTTCACCCTCCGCCATCATCTCTGCCAAAGCCGCGGCCAAGGCGGTTTGAGACGAGCGCACTCCCAGCCAATAGGATTCTTCCGCTCCCAGCGCCTCGTTGAAGGGAAAGCAGTCGGAGCCGAAGGTGATCTTTTCTGGGTAGGTTTCAAGCCAGAGCTGTAGCACGTCTTTGAATTCCGAAGGATATAGAATCAGCTCCGTCGCAGAAGAATCCAGGTAAACGTTCTTCATGGCTGCCAGCCAGATGGCCTGGCGTGCATAGGGATAACCACCGTGAATGAGGACGAACGTGGTAGAAAGGTAGCGCGGATCTTTGAGGACGTTCTCCAGATTGATGGCCGTGCTTTCCGTCACTTTGAAGTAGTCGCCGGCGCCCACCGACGAGTGAATATGCACTGGCAGGTGAAGTCGCCCGCCCTCACGCACCAGGTAGCGGAAGATGAAATCTTGAAAAGTGCGATATTCCTGCGGAGTGGGAACGCCGCCGGCGTGATACTTCTCGTAAAGTGTCGCTGCGGTCTCGCGGCTAGGATCGTCGAAGTGCAGCGGCCGGAAGTACGCGACCTCAAACTTCATGGCGATGCCTCCGCGCTGCTGATTCTGCTCGAGCACCCGACTGATGAAAGCCAAGTAGCCGTCCAAGGAGTCCGGAAGCTGGCTGAGCCCGGCCTGCTTCAGATACCGTTCCAGCATCTTCCGCTGGAGCGGCATGAAGACGGCCTCATCCTCGTTGCGGGAGGCGATTTCGCTGGTGTCGAAGGGAAATAGAAACGAGTCGACAAAAAAGACCCAGCGGAAGCGCTTCGGATCGAGATAATCGGCCATGGCGGCGCGGTTGGCGACAGAGGTCTCGATGCCCAGCTTATCCAGGATGTGATCGAAGTACTGGACGCCTTCGGCCCGCTTCCGCTCGTTTGTCTTCTCAATGAGCCAGCGGCCGTGTTCGGGCGCCAGGTCCTTGTAAGGGTAGCCGAATAGCGCCTTGGCTGCGGCGATCAGTTCGGGATTGGTATCGCGCAGCCTCAGCGGCAGGTGGCTGGGGGGGATGGCCATGGCATCCACGTCCGGGTCGTCCGCGTAACCGGGATGGGCGTGGTGATCGAACATCTTGATGGCCTGAATCTGGGGCAGCAAATGCCGGTAGATGGCTTGGACGTCACCGCGGGGAAGCGGCGAGGCCTGTGGCCAGCCTTTCGACGCCAGGAGCACGGCTGCGCCCAAACTGAGCATCGCCGACCGCCAGGTAAAACGCATCGGTACCTCCTGAAAAAGAGAGAGCAGTGATTGGCGTTCAACCGCGGGATCGACGGGTCCCCGCAGGATAAGCGCAGGCAGCTAGTCTGGTGCCGTGGGATTCGGTCCTCTTTCTCCGGCCGGGCGGAACAGCCGCACCCTGCCACACTGCGCTGGCGGTTTCCCGGCGTGCCATCCGAGACAGAGTATAAACGAAGGGGAGCTTGCGGAGCCAGTACCCCGAGCGCGTGGAGCATGGTGCTCGCTATCCTCGATCGAGGACAAGGCGAACCGCTGGGTGGAGGACCTTGGCGGCGAGGTCAGTGCGTCAAGCTGGCTAACCAGCCGGGGACCGCCCTGAGCTGCCGCCAAGGTTGGCAGCGCGGCTTAGAAAGGAGGAAAACTAAACCAGCGCTGCAGGCGTTAGCCTCTGCTAGTTTGTTCGGCAGAACTGGCACCCCAGTTGAGCGGAATCAGAGCCGCGCGGCGCTGAACCATTGCCAAGTCAGCCGTTCAGTGATACAAGTGCACGTGGAGTGGAGAGCCCCATGAAGCCTACTCGTCGCCAATGCCTAAAAGCCCTGGGTGCGGGAAGTCTGACGGCCGCCGCTTCAGGCGTCAAGGAGCTCGCTCTCGCCGCCCGCCACGAGTCCAAGGCGCCGCCCAGCAAGCTGGGAATGCCTGGCCTTTACCCTGGACGCGTGGTCGCCGTTCAGGACCCAGGGGTACTGGTCTCCGGTCGCTACCAAGCCGAGGTGGTGCAGCGGATGATGCGCCGCGGCATGCAGGAGCTGACCGGGGCGGACGGGTGGGGCGACGCCTGGCGGCAGTTCTTTGAGCCGGGAGATATCGTGGGCATCAAAGTGAACCCCGTCGGTCAGCCGCTGGTGATCTCGGACGCGACGGTGCTGCGCGAGATTATCGCCGGGCTGGAATCGGCTGGGGTGAAGCGCCGGGACATCGTTGTCTACGACCGCTACCGGAAGCAGTTCCTTAGTGCTGGCTTCGACCGCTGGCTGCCTGAAGGCGTCCGCAGCTCCTACGCCGCGGAAGAGTATGACGACGTGCAGCAAGGCCTGGACGGGTATGACCCCGACCACTACATGGAGATGGCGCTCACCCTGCCCGGCTACACCGTGGATGACATCCGAGCGCGCCGCTCCTACGCCGCCCGCTTCATCACTCGCGAGGTCAACAAACTCATCAACCTGCCGTGTTTGAAGGACCATCAATCGGCGGGCGTGACGCTGGCGCTCAAGAACCTATCGCACGGCTTGGTCAACAACGTCTCCCGCAGCCACTCCAGCCCCAGCCTCAACGCCTGTAACGCGTTCATTCCCGCGGCGGTCTCCCTCCCGGTCATCCGCCACAAGGTGGTGCTGCACATTCTTGACGGCGTCAAAGGCGTCTATCACGGGGGTCCCTTCGCTCGCCCGCAGTTTGTTTGGGAACACCGCACGCTCTACTTTGCCACCGATCCCGTCGCCCTCGACCATACCGGCTGGGACGTCATTGACGCGCAGCGTCTGGCGATGGGCAAAAAGAAGCTCGTGGAGGATACCCCGGATGAGTTCAGCACCTTCGTCCGTCGCCAGCCCGAGCACGTCGAAATAGCCGGCGCCCTCGGCCTGGGAGTCTGGGACCGGACGAAGATCGACCTGCGGCAGGTGCGCCTTTAAGTCTCGTGCTGCATCTTCACCCGCAGCCCCGCCGCGGGCGAAGCCAGAGAAAGGTTGTGCACTCCCGCCCTCGGAGGCGGGTCAAAACCGCCGGCCGGAGGGATCATTCTGTTGCCGAAGATTTATCATCGTTTTGTGAGCAGGGTGCTTCCTCCGGCCGCCTTGCTTGCCGCGGCCCTGACGATGCTGGCATCGCCCTGGCAAGCTCGGCGAGACCGCATGTATGTCGTCTACATTGGCACCTACACTGGACCGCAAAGCAAGGGCATTTACGCAGCCCATTTCGACGCCACCACGGGCGAACTAAAGCCGCTCGGTCTTGCTGCCGAGGCGGAAAATCCCTCTTTCCTGGCCGTCGATCCGCGCGCGCGGTTCCTCTACGCCGTCAACGAAATCTCCCACTACCGAGGCCAAAAGAGCGGTACGGTGAGCGCCTTTTCCATCACCCGGAGTTCTCTGCAGTTCTTGAACCGCGTGGCCTCACGCGGCGCCGGCCCTTGTTTTGTTACCCTCGACCGCACGGCGCGGTACGTACTGGTGGCCAACTACGAGGGAGGCAGCGTGGCCGCATTTCCCGTGCGGGAAGATGGCCGCCTGGAAGAAGCTTCGGCGTTCGTTCAGCACACGGGGCATGGTGCCGATCCGCAGCGGCAGGAAGGGCCGCACGCGCACGCCATCGTGCCGTCACCCGACAATCGTTTCGTCATGGCGGCCGACCTGGGACTCGATGAGCTGCTGGTCTACCGTTTCAACAGCACGACCGGGAGCCTCGCTCCCCATCATCCTCCCTTTGCTCGCGTCGACCCTGGTGCCGGACCGCGCCATCTGGTGTTCCACCCCAGCGGCAGGTTCCTTTACGTCGTCAATGAGATGCAATCCAGCGTTACCGCCTTCGCCTACGACGCCCGCCGCGGCGACCTGCGTCGTCTCCAGACCGTTTCCACCTTACCCGCCGACTTTAGCGGCCGCAAAGAAGCAGCCGAAATCGCCGTGCATCCCTCGGGCAGGTTCCTCTATGCCTCGAATCGCGGCCACGACAGCATCGCTGTCTTCCGCATCGATCCCGCGCAGGGGACTCTAAGCCCCAGCGAATACATTCCGGCGCAAGGCAGGACACCCCGCTTTTTCGCCATTGACCCTACAGGCTCCTACCTCCTGGCGGCGAATCAGGATTCAAACCGCATCGTGGTATTCCGCATCGATGCGCAAACTGGCCACCTCACGGCAGCCGCTCCAGGTCTCCAGGTGCCTTCGCCCGTTTGCCTGGCATTCGTTCCGGAGAAGTGAAAGCGGAGGGCGCGCAGCCTCTCAGCCCAACTTCTGGGAGCAATCTCTATACAATGAAACAAAAAGGGGGAGCCCGAAGCAACTTTCCCTACCCTGAGGGGCAAGGGGCGGCGAGAGCCGTCGGGCGAGGAGCTTGCCGCCGCGCTAGCCGGCAGGCTGTGCAGGCTCGGCGGCCCGCACGATCTTGGGACGATAGCCGCTGCGCGTCCGGACGCGATACTTCTTCAGGTTTTCGCCCACCAGCTTGACGGTGATGCTGCGCCAGCCATGGTTGGGGTTTGGCTGCGGGTAGTAGCTGATCGAGTAAAGGTGCGCGAGGTCATCCCGAATCGAGGCGAAGGCCTTCTGCTGCTCCCTCCAGCTCTTTGCGAAGTAGGCCTTGCCGCCCGTACTGGAGCTGATTCGCTCAAAGACGGCGGTTGAAACAGGATCGAGCTTGGCTTCCTGGGTGCTGATCATGTAGATGGGGATACCTTCGGACTGGGCCAGCTCGCGAACATCCTCCGGGGCCACCATGCTGGCGTTGTCCGGACCGTTGGAGAAGACGACCACCACTCGGGTGCCGGTGAACTTGGCCGCGTCTTTCAGGGTCAGCAGCAAAGCATTGTAAAGGGCGGCGTCATCCCCCGCCACCGTCGCCCGCACGCCATGAAGCACCTGCATCCGATCCGTCGTGAGCAGGGCGGCGCGGGAAAAATCGCGGCTATAGGAGTAGAAGGCCACGCGGTAAGGACTTGCCAGGGAGCGCACAAACTGCGAGATAGCGTCCTGAGCGTAGACAAAACCTCGGTACATGTAGTTGCTGGTGTCAAACAGGATGAAGACGCTGGCGCCCGCCAGCGGCGACGAAGCAGGACCCTCACCCAGAAAGGCCGATCCCCGGGCCAGCCCAGGCGCCCGGTTCGCTGCCATCTCGTCCGGCTTCTGCGGCACCTCGTTTTCTTCGCCAAAGAACGCCACCTTTTGCGGGATGCCGTCTTCGTAAATGGCGAAATCCTTGGGGCGCAGACCGGTAATGTAATTACCCTTGCTGTCCGTCACGGCGACATTGAGTTGCACCATGTCGACGGTGACGTGGAGCGAGGTGTGATCGGGCGTACCATCCTGCGCGGCCACTCCGGCGCAGGCCACGGAAACACCCAGGACGAACAGAGCGGTCAGCCTATGTTGTCTCACCATGGGTTACTCTTCTTGTGCGCTTCACTGGGATTAGCTACCGGGCGGCCGAAAACTTGTCCAAGCTGTCGGCCCCATCCGACGCAGGGGAGGAAGTTGCACCGCTTCCTGGACTCCCCGCGGTGCTAGTCATGGCCGTGCTCGCGCACGTTTTCAACGCCCGCTTGACCTCGGGCGGCGTTCGCCCGTCTTCCATCCTCATCCCTTTCTTTCCGCCACACGGCTCTGGCCGGCGCCACCCCTCACAACCCGGTCCCAGCCCGGCTGCTGGACGCGGACGCAAACTTGCCCGACCGGAATTCCTCACCCGTTTCCCGCAAGGCGCGGAGCAAAGCCGGCCAGTCTTCGAGGTGTGTGGCAAAGATCTTCTCCACCATCCGGTGGGTGAGCCGAGGAACCAATTCGTGCAGCATCACCGGCGAATAGCCCATCTCGTCCGCCAGGCGAGCCCAGTAAAGGTTGTTGGAATCCCAAGACTCAGCCAGCAAACGGCTGGAGTAGCCCAGGAGACTGGGAAAGGGCTTCACGTTTAGCAGCTCGCGGGCATACGTCTGGGCCAGCGCCGGATGGGGCACGCCGAAATCCTCGGACAAGCGCTCCCAACTGGCCGATTCGGGATCGTGCCGCGAGAGCCTTTCGAGCTCTTGTCCCGCTGTGCCCCATTGGCTGAGCGGTGGCTGGGAATACTTGCGGCAGAACTCTGCTGCCAGGTAGAACGTATCCGCTGGCGCGAGGTAGACCAGCGCCGCCTGGGGCTGTCCGGCCCGCAGAGCCGCCTCCACTTCCTCGGCTCGCGCCGGAAACATGCGGTCCGAGAGAATATCCATGACCTCCTGGCGCACCTGCTCGCTTTGGCTGGCATGAGCCAGCAGCTCCTCGCCCGCGCGCTGATAGAGGGTCACCGCATGCAGCTCATTGCGCGTCACCCGCCACCAGCGGGGCAACACCGAGCTGGTAATCAGAGCTGGCACCAGATCCTCCCAGATGAGGGACTGCACGTTTTCAGGCACAATGAAGTCCTGCTCGACCTGTGCCAGGACGTAGGGTAGATCCGCCAGCGAGCCCGCCAAATGCGCTCCCCCAGCCGCTGTCCAACCGCGCCCGAACAGGCTGGGCGTCTTCCACGCCTGCTCGCCGCCCATTGTCATCACACCAGAAAAATCGTGAGAACGGACGAAGAGCGGGTTATTGTAAATCATCTGCGCGCCCGGGGGCTCGTAGTAGACATAGTTGAGCCCCACCAGGGTGTCCCGCAGGAAGGGTGTCAACTGGCCGCGGGCTACCGTCAACTCCTTAGCTGAGGAGCCCGTCTTCAGCAGCCGGGCAAAATCGGTGGCCATCTCCGACTGAAGGTGGACGTTGTTGTAGAGGCCGGCCGCCCATTCGATTCTCTCCTGGTTGCTAAAGATCGGCTTGGGCAACTGGAACTCGCGCAACTCACCCGAAAGCTGGATCAGCCCTTGCGGATGCGCCTTGCCTTGCGCCATTTGATCCAAACCGTCTCCCAAGGCCAGGAGCGTATCCAGCGAGACGAGCCGCTGGGCTTCAAGCATCGACCGCATCCGGGCAGCCAGCTCCTGCTTCACCCGGCGGCCTTCGGCACTGCTCTGCTCCGGACCTGCCAGGAGGTCGATTATCTCATCCTGGGAAAGGCGCGCTTTGCCGCTCGCCGCGCGCAGCACTTCACCGAGCGACTGGCGTCCGGCGTCAAAGAGCTGCGCCTCCGAGCGGATGTCGGCGAAAGGACTGATCACCCGCTGCCAGGTGTCATTCCACCTCGCCGGCGGAATCTGCCCCTGGCGCGCCAGAATCTGCCATAGGCCCAGGTTGGCCTGGAACAGGCCCAGCGCGTCCGCCCGGACGATGCGATCGCGGATGCGATCCAGGGCTTGGGCGGCGTTAACAAAGCGCGTAATCGAGGCGTCATTCAGCAAGCGAAACTCCGAGAAGACCAGGTACTGGTTGTTATAGCGAGAAAAATTGTCTGCCAGGAGCCGTACTGTCTGTGGGCTCAAGCGCTGCCCGGGAGCACGGCCGCGGTCAATTTCGCTGAGCGCCAGATAAACCTGCAGGGGGCTGTCCTCCAGGTTCACCCGCGACAGGGCAAACATGCCCTCCACCAGTTGGTCGGGGCTGTTCCAATGGCTGGCCCGCCGGCCCCATTCCCGCACCATCTTCGAGTCGCTCTTCCGCCGGAGAATCTCCCGCCACACCGCCAGGTTTCCCGGGATGTGCGGCTGCCCGTTGGGATCGAGTTGGAGCCGGGTGACCAGGAGCAGCAGGCCTGGGTCCGGACGGAACACAGGGCGGGTGGGGCTGGGATAGATATCGCGGCCGCGCAACGCCTCGTAGAAATGCTGCAAGCGGTGAGGCTCAGTGAAGTAAGCCTGCTGGTTCTGGCTGACGCGCGACAGAGCGTCAAAGTAGGCCGCCAGCCATCCCCCGTCCTTGGTGATCAGGTGCATGACAAACTGTCCGGGCGCGGCAGGACTGGCTCCCACCAGGTTTCGCCAGCCCGCTTCGGCTGCCGGCCCTCCGGGGACAACCACCCTTTGGGAGCGAATGTGAATGTGGCTGCCATAGAAATCGAGCACCGGGGCATAGGGCGCGAGTTCGGAGAGTCCGGGGGACTGACGCAAGAAGGCACGGGTGCTGGCGTCGATGCGCGCCAGCGCCCAATAAAGCCGTCCCAGGGCAGGATCGCGCAGCAGGGCGTCCAGCAAGTCATCATTCCCTCGTCGGTTCGGATCGTTGGCTAGCCAGTCATTCTGCGTGAACAGAACGGGTACCTGAAAGCTGGGGAAGGCGTAGGCAAAGGGTTTGCGTCCTTGCAGGGTCTCCTCGAGATCCGCCAGGGGAAAGCCGGAGTCAATCGTGAGAAAAGCCCGCTCAGGGTCAGCGGTCTCAACCGAGGTATTCGGTCCGCAAGGCTCGCGCAGCCGGTAGCCCAGCGCCGCCAACAAAGGCCCAGCCTGGGAGCATGACGCGACGCGGATGACGCCTTCGCGGCCGGCCAGGGCGCGCAGCTCTCGGGCCTGGTCCACATATCGCTTCAGGAGCACCAGGTATTCCGTCGGCCGGCCAGCCTTGCCCTGCCACGAATAGCCCTGCACCACGACGTTGCGCGCCAGAAGCGGTAGCACCTCTTCGGGTGAAACCTTCTGGCTGATGGCCGCCATGCGCAGGAAGGAACGCAACGGCCCCGGAATGGTGATGGTCGATGCCGACGCTTGTGAGACCGGCGGTGAGGGTGGCGCGCCTTGTTGCAGGCTGCCGGAAAGCGCGGGTTGAGCCCGTCCCGGCAGTAGGCACCAGGCAGAAAGAGAAACCGCCAGAGGAACTGCGCGCAAAGAAACTCTCATGGCTGACTTCCTTCGCGAGACCGGGATTCGCTGCAGTGGTCCATGACCCCCTCCAGAAAGGGACCGGACCTTCCTGGCCAACCGTGTGCCCGGCGTGGCTTCCCCCGGACGGGGTCAGGGCGGCGCGAGCGTTTCTGAGTCTCGGCAGCCCCCGCGCGCCCACCGAGCCGATTGTTCCCAGAGCATACGCCAGATGGTTTGTCAATTCAATCGTTCTCGCCAGCCCGCTGACCGCTGGATCGAATGGACGTCACCCCGTTATGCTTCGGGCCGCTTGGCGTCCGCGCCGCCCGGCATGAGCAGCGCGCCCCCTGGAGAGCGATTCGAGGCAACAAAACTTGAAAGCACGAGGGCCGCATCT
>CADDZE010000080.1 GCA_902812465.1 Acidobacteriota bacterium
AAGGAACGAAGCCACCAAGTTATTGAAAATACGTGAGGAGACCAAATCGGGTCGAGCAGTAGAGTACGCGGACACCCGGTTCTCCACTGCCGCATCGAACCGGGCAGGCTAAGGGCATGCTGAGAGCAGGTTTGATCCTTGAGGCACGTTTGATACAAGGCGCGCGAATGTCAGCGTTCCTTACGAGGCTTACAAGTGTCGCCAAGCCCTACGAGCGGCTGTTAGAATGGTGAAGATGCCTGCCCAGACGGGTTTCTAGCATGGGAAGCTACTTCCAAATCGCTCTCGGGAAGATCATTGGCACCAAGAACGAGCGCGAATTGAAGCGACTCCGCGCCCGGGTGGAGCAGATCAACGCGCTCGAGCCCGAGATGCAACGCCTGCCGGACGCAGAGTTTCCGGCCCGCACCGCCAAATTCAAGGAGCGACTGGCGGCGGGCGCCACGCTGGACGACATCCTGCCGGAAGCGTTCGCTTTGTGCCGTGAGGCCGCGCGGCGCACGCTCAACATGCGCCACTTTGACGTGCAGCTCATTGGCGGCATCGTGCTGCACGAAGGCAAGATTGCCGAGATGAAGACCGGCGAGGGCAAGACCTTGGTGGCCACCTGCCCCGTCTATTTGAACTCGCTCGAAGGCAAGGGCGTCCATGTGGTGACGGTCAACGATTATCTAGCGAAGCGAGACGCCGCCTGGATGGGTCCGATTTATCGGCTGCTGGGCCTGAGCGTTGGGGTGATTGTGCATGACTTGGACGACAACGAGCGCCGCCAGGCCTACCACTGCGACGTCACCTATGGCACCAACAACGAGTTCGGCTTCGACTATCTGCGCGATAACATGAAGTTCGACCTGGCGGACTGCGTGCAGCGCGGCCACCACTACGCCATCGTCGACGAAGTCGACTCCATCCTAATTGACGAGGCGCGTACCCCGCTCATCATCTCCGGCTCCTCGGAAGAGTCCACAGAAAAGTACTACCGCATCGACAAGGTTATCCCCCACCTGCAGGAGGGCGTTGACTACGACGTCGACGAGAAGCTGCGCACCGCCAGCATTACGGAATCGGGCGTCGAAAAAGCAGAGAAGCTCTTGGGCCTGGAGAACCTCTACGACCCCGCCAACATGGAGTATATCCACCACCTCTACCAGGCGCTCAAGGCGCACACGCTCTTCAAGCGCGACCGCGACTACGTGGTGAAGGACGGCGAAGTGATCATCGTGGACGAGTTCACCGGCCGCCTGATGCCCGGGCGACGCTGGAGCGACGGGCTCCACCAGGCCATTGAAGCCAAGGAAGGGGTGAAGATCGAGCGGGAGAATCAGACGCTCGCGACGATCACTTTTCAGAACTACTTCCGCATGTACAAGAAGCTTGCCGGCATGACGGGGACGGCCGAAACGGAAGCGGCCGAATTCGAAAAGATCTACAACCTGGAAGTGGTCATCATTCCCACCAACCGCCCGCTGATCCGCCACGAGTTCCCGGACGTGGTTTACCGCACCGAACGCGAAAAGTTCAACGCGGTCATCGAGGAGATTAAGGAATACCACTTGCGGGGCCAGCCCGTGCTGGTGGGCACCATCGCCATCGAGAAGTCCGAGAAGCTCAGCGCCGCCTTGCGCAAGGCTGGGGTGCTTCCGGCGCGCTTGGTCGAGCTGGCCAAGGCGGCGGGGCTCGAGGGCCCGCGGTTAGCCAAGTGGGCGGCGCAGCTGGCGGAGCGCCACCCCGAGGCCTGCCAGTGGCTGATCCGCGCCGGCGTCAAGGCCACCGAGCTGCAGAAGACGCTGGCCAAGGGTGCTTTCCAGGGGATTGCCGCGGGAAGCGCGGGCCAGAACGGCCGGCAGCGCCAGTTCCTCCAGACCCTGCTAAGGGGCGCACGCCAGAACTATGCACGGCGCGAGCTGCCTGCCCCCGATGAGTCGATGGCGCCGCGGCTGGCGGAGCTGCTGAAGAGCGTGGAGCCCCAGACGCTGCCCGTGCTCGATTATCTGGTCGAGGTGCAGTGTACCCCGCAGAGGCTGTTGCAAGTGATGGAAGAGCGCGAAGTGCGCCACAACGTGCTCAACGCCAAGCAGCACGAGCGTGAAGCGCTGATCGTCGCGCAGGCTGGCCGTGTGGGAGCCGTGACCATTTCCACCAACATGGCGGGCCGCGGCACCGACATCCTGCTGGGCGGCAATCCCGAGTTTCTGGCCCGCGAAGAGTTCCGCAAGAATCCGGAGAAGTACCGCGAGCAGGGCATCGACCCTGAGCCGCCGGAGCGTCCGCCCGCCGGGTCGCCGGACGAAATCATGAACGCCTACGTGGACGCCTACTCGAAGTGGCGCCAGAACTGGAACGCGTTCGTGAGCCGGTTCAAGGCCATTACCGACGCGGAGCACGAGCGCGTCGTCGAGCTGGGCGGGCTGCACATCCTGGGCACGGAGCGCCACGAGGCGCGGCGCATCGATAATCAGTTGCGAGGCCGCGCCGGCCGCCAGGGCGATCCCGGCTCGTCACGCTTCTATCTCTCTTTGGAAGACGACCTGCTGCGCATCTTCGCTGGCGAGCGCATCTCCAAGATCATGCACAAGCTGGGCATGGAGGAGGGCGTACCCATCGAATCGCGGCTGATTACGCGCCGCATCCAGGCCGCGCAGAAGGCCGTCGAGGCCCAGAACTTCGAGTCACGCAAGCACCTGCTCGAGTACGACGACGTGATGAACAAGCAGCGCGAGACCATCTACGGCTTGCGCCGCGAGCTGCTGCAGGGTCGGGACCAGAAGGAATACATCTTGGACGCCATGGACCGCGTCGTGAACTGGCTGGTGGACACCTTCTGCCCCAGGGAGCAGCGCGCCGAGGAATGGAACGTCGCCGGACTCAAGACCGAGTTCTGGGGACGATTCGGTATTGACCTTCGCCAGTATGACCTCAAGTTCGACCCCAAGTCCCTGGACGAGCTCGCTGAGCGGCTGAAGCAGATCGTGCGCGAGCGTTATGCGGAGCGCGAAAAGGTCTGGGGCGAGGAGCGCATGCGCGTGCACGAGCGCATGATTATGCTGCAGGTGGTGGACGCGCAGTGGAAGGACCACCTGCTGGCCATGGATCACCTCAAGGAAGGCATCGGCCTGCGCGGCTACGGCCAGCGCGATCCGCTGGTAGAGTACAAGCGCGAGTCCTTCGATATGTTCGAGGCGCTGATGGACCGGATCGAGGATGAAACCCTGCGCTACCTCTTCCTGATGCGCACTCCCGAAGAAGAAGAAGAGATGATCCGCCAGTACCAGCGGCGCAAGCGACGCGAGCAGCAGGAAATGCGCATGGTCGGCGCCGGGACCGAGAAGCCGCAGCAGGTGATTCGCCGCGAAAAGATCGGCCGCAACGACCCCTGCCCCTGCGGGAGCGGCAAGAAATATAAGAAGTGCCACGGCGCCGCCGGGGTGGCGAGCGCCCCTGCCTCCGCTTCGAACGCACGTCCGTCGCAGACGGCGTGAAGCCTCGTCAGCCAGACCATGCCGGAAGAACTCCACGAACTGCACGAGCACGCCGAGCACGCGCGCCACGACCCCAGCCTAGCGCCGGTGAGCATCACCATGGCAATCCTGGCGGTGGCAGTATCGGTCGTCTCGCTGGCAGGACACCGCGCGCATACGCACGTGCTCCTGCGGCAGAGCGAAGCCGCGGATACCTGGGCGCAGTACCAGGCGCAGAGCATCCGCCGCCACAACTACGAGCTCTTCCTCGATCTCTTGAACCTCTCCGACCCCAAGGGCGCCGCGCAGGCCGAAAGCCTCAAGCAGCGCTACCAGCAGCAAATCGAGCGTTACCAAGCGCAGCAGAAAGAACTCAGTGAGAAGGCGCGGGAAAAGCAGGCCGAACTGGTCCGAGAGGAGCATCGCGCTAACCGGTTTGACCTGGGCGAAGTGTGTCTGGAGGCCGCGCTGGTGATCGTCTCCCTGACGCTGCTGACCGGGCGGCGGCGCTACTGGAAGTTCGGCTTGCTCCTGGCGGTTGCGGGCGTCGTGGTCGCAGTGACGGGACTCCTTGTGCGTTAGGCCTGACGGTAGGGGCGTTTTTCCGGGGCCGGCGCGGTGTGGCAACCTGATGAGCTGGGCAACGAGCCTCCCGCCTGATTCCCGCTCGGACAACTGGGCACTCAGGGAGTACGCGCCAGCTGGTTGGGGGCATCGCTCCTGGTCAATGCCGAAAGTGCCGGATACCCGTGAACACCATCGCCAGTCCCAGCCGGTTGGCCGCGGCCACCACCTCCTCATCGCGCACCGAGCCCCCCGGCTGAACGATCGCCGTCGCCCCGGCTCGCGCCGCTTCCTCCACGCCATCGGGGAAGGGAAAGAAGGCGTCGGACGCAACCACGGTGCCCCGCAGGTCGTGCCCGAGCTGGCGTGCCTTCATGGCTCCCAGCCTGACGGAGTCCACGCGGCTCATTTGTCCCGCGCCCACTCCCACGGTGGCACCGTCTCGCGCGTAAACGATGGCGTTGGACTTCATGTGTTTCACCACGCGCCAGGCGAACTCCAGCGTCCTGCGCTCGGATTCCGTGGGCTGGCGCTGGGTGACGCACTGCCAGGCGGCAGGGTCGGCACCCGGCGGATCGGAGGTCTGAAGCAGCAAGCCGCCATCGATGCTCCTCAGTTCGAGCCCGGATGCTGGTCCCTTGGCTACCGACATGTCCATCAGGCGCAAGTTCTTCTTGCCGGCCAGGAGGTCTCGCGCTTCCGGCTCGTAGGACGGGGCAGCTACCACTTCCACAAACAGCTTCGCCAGGGTTTCGGCTGTCGCGCCATCCACCGGACGGTTGAAAGCGATGACGGAACCAAATGCAGAAACGGGATCGGCCGCAAGCGCCCGTTGGCAACTGGCCGCCAAGCTTTCGGCCGTGGCAACGCCACAGGGGTTCGTGTGCTTGATGATGGCCGTGGCGGGCTCCGAGAATTCCTCTATCAGCCGCCACGCCGCATCCAGGTCAACCAGGTTGTTGAACGAGAGCTCTTTGCCTTGAAGCTGTCGTGCGGCCGCCACGCCGCGCCCCCTCGCCGCGGGGTCGATGTAGAGCGCAGCCTTCTGATGCGGATTCTCACCGTACCGCAGGTCGGCCGCCTTGCGGTAGTTCAAGTGGAGGTTTTCGGGGAATCCCGTGCCGGCGCGCAGTTGCAGGGCGGTGGAGATGGCGCTGTCGTACGCCGCCGTGGTGGCAAAGGCTTTACGGGCCAGCCGGGCGCGCGTCTCACGGCTGATCGATCCCTGGTTGCGACGCGCCTCGTCCAATACGGGCGCGTAATCGGACGCATCCACGACCACGGTTACATCTTCGAAGTTCTTGGCCGCCGACCGGATCATGGACGGCCCGCCGATATCGATATTTTCGATCAGCTCCGCCAGCCCGGCGTCAGGGCGCGCCGCGGTTTGCTCAAAGGGATAGAGGTTGACGACGACCAGGTCGATGGGCTCGATGCCGTGCTCCCGCATCTGCTGCTGATGCTCCGCCTTGGAACGCACCGCCAGGATGCCGCCGTGAACCCTGGGATGCAGCGTCTTCACCCGCCCGTCGAGGATTTCGGGGAATCCCGTGAGCTCCGCCACATCACGCACCTTGATTCCGCTCGCGCGCAGAAGCTGCGCGGTCCCGCCGGTAGAAAGGATCTCCACGCCGAGCTCTACAAGCCCGGTGCCAAACTCCACGATATCGGTTTTGTCGCTCACGCTGATGAGCGCTCGGCTCAGTTTGCGCATCTCTGCTCCTGAAAAACGACCGATGGGTATGGCTGGCGCGTCGGTGAATGCTCTGCGGCTGCCCGGTCAGGCTTTGGTGGCCTTGAATTTCACCTTGCCGTCTTCGACCGCCACCGAGTACCGCACCTTTTCGCAGCCCGTCGACTGTTTGATGTGGAGCGTCTTCTCGCGAATGAAACGGGCAAACGTTTCCGCTCGGAGTCCCGCGGGATCCTCGCCTGCCGCGGCCCGTGCCCTCGCCACGGCGCGGAACAGTTCTTCAACCTTGTCCGGCTCGTGCTCGGGGTCCGAACACACAATGGAGAAGGCGACCGTGGCCTTAGTCTCCCCGGCGTCAACCTTGTGGGATGGGGCGCGCCCGCGACCTTCTTCCCGGGCGAGCGTCTTTTTGCGCCACAGGTCGCTGTAGACGGCGTACTTCTGCGCCAGCTGGTTGAACCGGAAGCGCTGCCCGAAGTTCAGCGCTCCCAGCTCGCTGCTATACTTCTTGATGGCCGACTCGATGCGGAAGATGGTGTCGTAGGGTGGACGCGGAAGACCGCCATTGAAATAGGCCTCGTACTCGATTTTTACCCGGCGAATGTTTTCTTCCAGCTTGCCGAGCTCTTCGTCGACGGTCACCGTGACCTCAGTCCATACAAAACAAGCGGATTATACCGCTGCCTGGGGCTCGGCGGAAGCGGCTCGGGGATAGAACGCGCGATTGGCGCGCTTACTGATGGTGCGAGGGCATTGAACCAAGGAAGGCAGAGGGTGAAAATTGACCTGAGCGGGAAGGACGAAAGGAACTTGAGGGCGCTTTCGGCACCGGACGGCTCGAACAGCGCTTTTACTACCTGCTAGGCGCTAGAAATCGTCTATACTCGTGCGATACGCAGGGGGGCAGGCTGCAACGAGGCACCCGGCAGGCCTTTGAAAACAGGGTGGGCAAGTTGGCCCTGCGTGGGATGCGAAAAGTGCAGCAGCATCACAAACCATTCGAGGAGGCAGCTTTTGGATACACAGAGAATTCTGTTAGAGCTCAAGACTGAGCGGGACCGCTTGAACCGTGCTATCGCAGCCCTCGAGGGGACGGACTCGGTCAGGCGGCGCGGGCGCCCGCCAGCCACAGCCGCCGCGCCGCTAGTGGTACCGGTCAGACGGCGACGCCGCCGGCGGAGACTGACGCGCGAGGGACGCAAGCGCTTGTCCGAGATGATGAAGAAGCGCTGGGCTGAACGGAAGAAGGAGCTGTAAAACAGGCGCTTCGTGGAGGGGAAGCTGGCAAGGCGAGCGGGCATCGGGCCGCATGAAAGCGAGGCCCAATGGTGGACTGCTAATGGCTGGGCACGGGCGCGGCGCTCGAGGGCGCCGACTGAGCGGGGGCCGGGCTCATTTCCTGGCCTCCCACCGGCATGCTGGAGTGCACTCGCCAATGGTCTCCGTCCCGGCTTAAGGTGTAGCGGACGCGCACCGCGAGGGTGGGCGTCTCCTTGCTCTGAAATCGCACCGTGGCCTCCGCCTTTCGTCCGTGGAATTCCACGTCTTCAACTTGGGTGGTGAAACTGTTAGGCTGCAGGTTAGGCGCCTGCCGAAGGTGTTCCTGGATGGCAGCCTCCACCTGCCTTCGATCCTCAGGACCGCCGGACTTCGTGCAGGCGACGACGGCGGCCAGCGCCAGGCCGAGGGCGGTTAAGATTAAGCGGTGCACAGCTCACCTCCTTGGTGAGATGCACCACCTTAATCCCACCACAGGAGGCTTGTCAAAGCGAGATCGTGACTAAGTGGAGGCGGTAACGGGGGTGCTTCGCCCCGTGGGGCGGTACTGGAAAAGTCATGCTTGACCTCGGTTTCGTCCGTGACAATCTGCAGTTGGTCAGGCAGAAGCTGCAGGAACGCGGCCTTTCTGACCAATTAGGTGACTTCGAGGGCATCGACCGCGAGCGCCGCGCCCTCTTGCTGGAAGTGGAAAGTTTGAGGGCGCGCCGCAACAAGGCCTCGCAGGAGATCGCCTTCCTTAAGCGCCAAGGGCAGGACGCCTCCGCCCGCATCGCCGAGATGAAGGAAGTCGGGGCGCGTATCGAGGAACTCGAGGCGCAACTCAAGGGCCGCGAGGAAGAGTTGCGAGAGCGGCTGAAGTGCCTGCCCAATCTGCCGCATCCCTCGGTGCCCGTGGGAAAAGGCGCGGCGGAGAACCAGGAGGTGCGCCGCTGGGGCGAACCGCGCAAGTTCAGCTTTGAACCCAAGGCCCATTGGGATCTGGGACCGGCGCTGGGTATCCTGGATTTCGAGCGTGCGGCCAAGGTCGCGGGAGCTCGCTTCGCGGTCTACTGGGGCGTGGGAGCCCGCCTGGAGCGAGCCCTCGCCAACTTCATGCTGGACCTCCACACGCGCCAGCACGGGTACCTGGAGGTTCTTCCTCCCTTTATCGTGAACTCCTCCAGCCTCTTCGGCACCGGAAACCTCCCCAAATTTGCCGCCGACTTGTTCAAGCTGGAGGGCACAGATTATTGGTTGATCCCTACGGCGGAGGTGCCTGTCACTAACCTCTACGCCGGTGAAGTACTGGAAGCTGAATCGCTGCCGAAGAAGCTCTGTGCGTGGACGGCGTGCTTTCGCAGCGAAGCCGGCTCCTACGGCAAGGAGACACGGGGCCTCATCCGCCAGCACCAATTCCAGAAGGTGGAACTGGTGAAGTTCACGCTGCCCGAGAACTCCTACGACGAGCTGGAATCCCTCACCCGCGACGCCGAGACCGTGCTGCAGTTGCTCGAGCTGCCCTACCGCGTCGTCGCCCTGTGCACCGGCGACCTGGGATTCAGTGCCGCCAAGACTTATGACCTGGAGGTCTGGCTTCCCTCCAGCCACGAATATAAGGAGATCTCCAGCTGCTCGAACTTCGAAGCCTTCCAGGCGCGCCGGGCCAACCTGCGCTTCCGCCGTTCCAAGCAAGGCAAGACGGAGTACCTGCACACCCTTAACGGCAGCGGGCTGGCGATCGGTCGCACGTGGCTGGCGATTCTGGAAAATTATCAAGAAGCGGACGGCTCGGTTACCATCCCCCAGGTGTTGCGCCCGTACCTCGATGGTCTGGAGCGAATACGTCCGGCAGAGTGAAGCGTTAGCAATGGCAAGAATGCTGCTGATAGGCCGACCCAGCAGCCACGCTACTACTGGACGCGCGTCGGGCTCCCGGCGGGAGGTGCGGGTGGAGGCGGCAAAAGTCCCAGACCCTGGAGCAGAATCACTGTGCGCTGGGCAGCGCCACGCCAGACGAGCTGGCAGCCTTCGCCCTGACAGTTCTGAACGTAAGTGTCGCCGCCGGAGTACTCGAGGCTGCAGTTGCGGAAGACGCAGTTGATGAAAACCCCTTCGTCCAACACCAGGTGCTGGTTCTCAAAGACTTGCCCTTCGTAGCGATGCATAGTAGCCTGCGCTTACTTGGAAAAATTCAAGAAAAGGTACGGGACGGGCCTCTCGCACGCTGACCGGGCAAGCCTTGCTAGCCAGCTTGCCCGGAGGCTCCGACCACCAACATAGCAGGCTCCGCCGCCGACTGGCAACTAAACCTTCTTTTGTCCGGATCCAGCGTGTCCGCTGGCAAGCTCTTCTGCCCCGCGGGCCAGCCAACTGAAAGTGCCGTGCGGCACGAGGCGGGACGAATTCATCCAAGTAGATGCGGTTGCCTAGTGGCGGGAGAGCGGAAGGAGGCGAAACGGCAAGAATTCGCTTGAAAAGTGAAGCGACTCCTGATATTTGAGTGCGGATTGCTCCCCTCGTCGCTCGATAGGCTATTGGCAAGAGGCTGAAAGACCGCGGCGAAGGGAACGTGACCCTGACCAATCCTTGACCGAGGTTTGCAACAATGAAGATGACGAGGATGGTGATGCTTCCGGCGCTGGTGCTGCTGCTCAGCTTGGCGCCAAGGAGCCATGCTCAAGATCAACAGCAACCGGCGCAGGCGCAGCAGTCAGCGCAGGGCACCGAGGGCCGGAAACCCCAATGGAAGAGCCGGGAAGAGTACGATGATTTCCAGAAAATAGCTGCTGAGAAGGATCCGCAGAAAAAGATTGCCCTGGCCGAAGCGGCGATCCAAAAGTATCCCAACTCCGACTTTAAGGATGCGGCTTACGTGCAAGAGATTGCTGCCTACCAGCAGTTGAACCAGCCCGACAAGGCCATTGAAGCAGCCCGCAAGGCCCTGCAGGCGAATCCCGACAACCTGGATGCGCTGAGTTATCTTAGCTATACCTTTCCTTACACCTTCAAACCGGCCGATGCCAATGCCAGCACCGAGCTGAGCGAAGCCGAAAGCAATGCTAAGAAGGGTTTGGAAGAGCTGCAAAAACTGCAGAAGCCGGCCAACGTCACCGAGGAGCAGTTCAACAGCTACGTGAAGCCGAAGCGCGCCATCATGAACACCACCCTGGGCTTCGTGGCCTTCCAGCGTAAAGACTACGCTTCGGCTATCACCTCTCTGAAGGCGGCCATTGAAGACAATCCCAGCGACCCGCTGGCCTTCTCCTTGCTCGGTCAGGCGTACATTTACAGCAACCCACCGGATTACGACAATGGTCTGTGGAACCTGGCGCGTTCCGTAGCGCTGGCGAAAGCTGCGAACAGCCCCAATGCCGCGGCGCTCCAAAAGTTTTACTCGCAAGCTTACGAGGCCCGGCACGGTTCCGACCAGGGTGAGCAGGATTTGATCAACCAGGCCAGCGCGTCGGTAACCCCTCCCGCGGGCTTCAAGGTGGCGGTTGCCGAGCGCCATAAACCTACTGGGAACGAGTTTGTGGACGCCTTCTATGGTATGGAGGACGATTTGAAGGCGGGGGGTGATACCGCACAGCAGGCTTGGGAAAAGCTGAAGGGCCAGCCGTTTGGCGGCCCTGGTTTCGTCGACAGCGTCGAAAAAGGGAGCGATCCGGGATCGTGCTTGATCCACGTCGATATCACGCCGGATTCCAAAGCCAAGGACGGGGTGTACGACGTCGACCTGAAGGACTCACAGCCTGGCTGTAAGGACCTTGCCAAGGGAGATCCGGTGCGCTTTCAGGGAACGATTGCGTCTTACACCAACACACCCAGCTTTGTTCTGACGCTCGACAACGTTAAGATCAACGAGGAGGACTTGGCCGCGGCCGCCGAGGCGAGGAAGAAGACCAAAACTCCGCCGCATCGCCGACCTCGTCAGGGCAGCCGGTAATTTCGGCGCTCACCCGAAGCGGCTTTGTGCGGTAGTGAGCGGCTGGCGAGGGTTCGTGGTGCGCTGCGGGCCGTGCCAGGCCCTCCCGGGACAGGCTGCCGGAGGTTGGGCGATTGTTCTAGGGCCGGGGCCGCCGGCGTCGGCGGGGCTGATGGTCGAGGTTGAGTTGCTCGATCTTGCGGCTCAGGGTGTTGCGGTGGATGCCCAGGCTCTGGGCGGCCTTGGAGCGGTTACCGTTGGCTTTCTCCAGCATCTTCTTGATAAAGCGCCTCTCGAATTCATTGACGCCGTCCTCGAATGCCACCCCGTGTTCGATCATCTGATTGATCAGGGCTTCAAGTTGGTCTTTCACGGCTGGCCCCCTGCGCGGACGCAGCGTCCGCTAGTTCTTCAGATTTCGCGCAACGGCCTGTCGGAATCGTTCGAACCCGGCGCGAAACTGGGTCTTAAGATCCTTGGGCATCACAACGGCGATCGCTCTCGCTCCAGCACTGACGTAGGGGGCTAGCTGGGAGTGCTCGATCGCTGCCGTCTTGATAGCGAACGCCACCAGGACCATTAAGAGAATCGAGTCCAGCAACACCCCGCGAACCAATCCGAAGATTGCGCCCAAAAAGCGGTCGAACCATTCGACACCCGCCGCTCGCATCAGCCTGCGCGCCAGCGCCGAGATCAGCCCTCCGACTGCCAGCGTTCCCAGAAACAGAGCAAGAAACCCGGCCGCGAGTGCCACCTGGTGCGAGCGGGTTAAGTCCTCGAACCAGCTGGACGCCCGCGAATACCCTAGGGCGGCCACCACGAGGCCCGCCACCAGGGTGGCGAGCGCGATCAGCTCGGCGAGGAATCCCTTGCGCAGCGCCGCGATCACCGAGGCCACCACAATGGCCGCCAGCAGCCAATCGAGCCAGTTCCACATCACCATAGGCGGCCTCGGGTTGAGTCGGCTATGTGCCCGCGGGACAGCGCAGCCCAGCTGGCTGATGCGCCACTAGATTAATCGAGGGAATGCCCGGTCAAGCGCCGGTACGCTTCGCGATACTTCTCGCTCGTCTTCTGCACCACTTCCGCCGGCAGAGGAGGCGGAGGAGGCTGCTTGTTCCAGCGAATCGACTCGAGGTAGTCGCGGACAAACTGCTTATCGAATGAAGGCTGCGGCCGGCCGGGGGCGTATCCATCCTTGGGCCAAAAGCGCGAAGAGTCAGGTGTCAGCACTTCATCAATGAGTACGATCTGGTCGCCGTATAACCCCCACTCAAACTTGGTGTCGGCGATAATCACTCCCCGGCCCTCCGCGTAGTCTCGCGCCCGGGCGTAGACCGCTAAGCTGCGCTCACGCAGTTGCTCCGCCACCGGCGCCTCCACCATCTTCACCATTTGCTCCCACGTAATGTTCTGGTCGTGCCCTTCCATTGCTTTAGTGGAAGGCGTGAAGATCGGCTCCTCGAGCTTCGAGCTTTCCAGCAATCCCTCAGGCAACCGGATGCCGCAGACTGTGCGAGTGGCCTGATACTCTTTCCAGCCTGACCCGGCGAGGTAGCCGCGCACAATGCACTCGACGGGAAATGGACGTGCCTTGCGCACCAGCATCGATCGCCCTTCCAACTCGCCCGCATAGGCCTGAACTTCCTCCGGATACTCGGATACGTCTGCTGTGAGAAAGTGCGTCGGCACCAAATCGCGCAGAAAGTCGAACCAAAAGCACGAGAGCTTCGTCAGCACCCGCCCCTTGTCCGGAATACCCTCCGCCATCACGACGTCAAACGCCGAAAGACGGTCCGTGGCGACGATCAACAAGCGGTCGCCTGCCACTTCATACACGTCCCGCACCTTGCCACGGGAAAAAAGTTTAAGAGGGGAGAATTGCGTCTCGCGCGCAACGGTACGTTCATTGGCTGGGATCATAGTGTTAAATGATGTTAAATGGGCATCGCTCATTCTAGATCATTGACCGCCGTTGTCAACGAAAAACTCGGCGTGTGTCATTAGCACATTAAATGTCCGGATGAATGAGCACGTGATCTGTCGGCTGAAGGCGGCGAGGGGAATCGGGCATTCTGTCGGGAGGGAGGCAGAAGGTGACGATACTCGGAAGCCGCCTGGGAGC
>CADDZE010000081.1 GCA_902812465.1 Acidobacteriota bacterium
AGCTGCCGGACGGCATCTTTATTTTTTACTATGTGTATCCGCTCGACTCCTTCCGCATCCCGCTGGCGCAGTTCTGGAATTTGACGCTGCAGCGGGAAATCCGGCCGAACCTGACGGCGGAAGTGGCCTACGTGGGCAACGTCGGGCGGCATCTTTACGTCAACCCCAACACCAACCAGGCCGTTCCGGGGCCGGGGGATTTCGATTCGCGGCGCCCCTTCTTCCAGAAGTTCGGGCTGGAGCAGGGCATTCTGGAGGATTGCAATTGCGACAACTCGAGCTACCATGCCTTGCAGGCCAAACTCCAGCAACGGGTTTCGCACGGGCTCGACTTCCTGCTCACCTACACCTATTCGCGGGCGATGACCAACACCGAGGGCAGCGGCGTCTTCGACAATAACTATAACTGGCGCAATGACCACGGCCCCGCCAGCTTCAACCGCACCCATCAGTTGACGCTTCTGAACGTCTGGGACCTGCCTTTCGGTAAAGGGCGCAAGTGGGCGGCTAACACCGGCAAGTGGCTGGACGCCCTGATCGGCGGCTGGAGCCTGGACGGCGTCACCACCCTGGCCTCGGGCGTCCCCTTTACCCCGCAGGTATCGAGCGCTCCGTTGTTGAACGCCGACTTTAACGGTGTGCGCCCGGATATCATCGGGAATCCGCACGTGGCGAATCCCAACCGGAATGAATGGTTCAACCCCAACGCTTACGTGGCGCCGCGCCAGCCCTTCCGCGACGGTCAGGCGTCGCGCGACTCGCTGTGGGGTCCGGCTTTCTACGTGTTCGACCTAGCTCTGGCCAAGACGTTCGTCATCGCCGAGGGCAAGACGCTGGAATTCCGCTGGGAGAATTTTAACGCCTTCAACATCGATAACCTGGGGCTGCCAGCCAACCTGGTGGACGTTGCCGGCGCCGGCCAGATCACCAGGACTCAGACGGACATGCGCCAGATGCAGTTCGGCTTGCACCTGCGGTTCTAAAAAATTGGCCGGCGAGCGCCGCGCATGACCGCCGGAGAAAGGACGAGTATGTGTTCAATCTCTCCTCGCGATGTTGGGTGACGTTGGCCCTGCTGCCGGTGGTGATGGCGGTGACGGGCGGTGCGACGGAGCCCGCGCGGACCAGGCATCGGTTTGTGAAGCCGCGCCCAGCCCGCCGTTCGCTGGGCTGGTAGAAGAGTAGGCACCAGTTCTCACGCTCCAATCTGGCTTTCAGGACAAGCTCAACACGGGCAGCCAAGTGGAGAACACTGAGGTCGCGCTTGTTTTCCGCGTGGGATATGTAATCTTGGCCTGACGCAATGAAATCAAGGCCGTTTTCGAGAAGCTCAAATTCTATCTTCATGTGGGGTTCTTTACTGAGGGCCAACGTAAGACGGTTGCAATCTGGGTCCACTTTACGCGCTCACGCCCAAAGCGGGCCAGAGTATATTGAGCAATGCTGCCAGATCACGAACGCCGATCACTTCGATGCTCGCTGAGCCGCCACCACCCTCGGCCTGGGCTGCCTTCTCTTATTCGGCGAGATGCGCCTTCATGTCGTGCTCGGCTTCGGCGGAAAGATAAATTCGCTGGATTGTGCCAGTGTGTACACGAACTAAAATCTGGGCCAACTCTGCTAGATAGTTCGGATCGGGTCGCCGAATGCGTGATGTCAGATCCAATTCGCCGGCGAAGAGGGTATTAGGCGGCACAGGCTGTTGCAGGTATGAACTGAGGAGCGCCACAGCCAGGGGCAGGTCCAGCTCTTCGGCGTAATGCTCGCGGCGCGGCAGGAAGCAGTTCATAGTGTATGAGAGATTCGTCACGTCCACGTCTTTGAGCTGGCTGATTGTATTCATCAATTGCTTCACGCGGGCACGGGGCAGATTGGGAGCGTTAAGCTCGGGATTCGAACCGTAACGGGGAAGGCTTACGACAGCTTGCGCCTCGGTGAGGTTCTCACCGACGCCGGACCAACCAAACACAACGCTGCTTTGGGCTGTCGTGTGCGGGGCCTTCGAGAGCTTGCCTGAATCATCCATCGTCAGGACCAGAGGATCAAAAACCGCGGGGCCGAATCGGTTCTTGGGCACAAAGAGAGGGCGCAAACGGAAAGCGCGGCGGAGATAGAGCATCGCGTCGATGTTATGCTCCAGGTCCTTGGGGCCGGCAATCTGACCGCGCTTGGTGATGTGGCCGATCAGCAAGGTGCAGAGGCCAGAGTTCTTGGCCAGATCGTTGAATTTGTAGAGTGAGCGGTATTGCTGTGTCGCAGTCGCGGCAAGACCCCGCCCCTGGATGGAATCGTAGACCAGCACGCGGCAGCCGTGATATTCCTGGCCATCGGAAGGAACGCGCCGTGCCAGGAAATCAGGCAGGTCCTTAATCTCAGGAACGGCGTCATCGCAAAACAGGTTGTCTCGAACCGCCTCCGCTTCTGCCCCCACGAGGCCGCGCGCGATCCGGTCAACAACCGTCGCAATGTCGGCCAAGCTTTGCTCGTTAGTGAGGTGAGGTAAACCACTGGGACGCCCCGCTTCGCAAGATCAACCAGGATTTGTACGGCAAGCGTGGTCTTGCCAATTCCCGGTTCTCCGGCGATAAGGTAGATGCCCCCGCGCACCAACCCGCCACGCAAGGCTTCTTGAAGCCAAGGAAGACCCGGCACCTCAAGCGATTCTCGCCCCCCTCTTTGAACCTCGCCAATCTTTGGCATCGTCACTCCCTGCTTACGAATCGAGGAGCTCGCGGGCAAGACCGTCTAGCCTCTGAATCTTTCCCGAAAGTACTTCGCGGATGCGATTACGCAGACTCATGAGCCCAACTCTGTCTCCCTTTGAACTAACCGGCATTAGGATTTTCTCCACGGTGGCTGCACATTCCTCTCCGAGCAAAGCCATCTTTCGATGTTGCGGCGACGATGGCTTATAGGAAGAAATTGGAAACTCCCAAACCCTTTTGTGGACGTGCGGATGTCCGCCCTGTTCCTTCCTTCGGAAGGACTGGAGCATTTGGTCGATGATGGGAGAGTTGAGCCAAGAAGCGATGTAAAAGGCTTCCTCTTTGTCATCTGTATCCGCATAATACATGGCGGACTCGACAAAAAATAGACTGCGCTTTCCGGTCGGCTGCTCGGTGCCGGAAAATCCTTCGCCGCCATCAAGAACCGATCCGAACATCACGCGATTCACGTCGGGATAGACGACCGTGTGCCGCTTCCGGCGCTGCTGGGTGAGCTTTTTCCGGTAGTCGAGCCAACTGTAGGTCGTCTCCTTTTCAGCCTTGTCGCCGCGCTTCTCTTTCCAGATTTCTTCGCATTTCTCCAGCCATTCGGCGAGTCCTAAATAGCCCTGCTCGCGGGCTTCTTTGGCCGTCAGCATCTTGTAGCCTTCGGGCGTCCAAAGGATGGGGAGGACGACGGTGCGGAAAGGCAAATGACCAAAGGGCACCAGGCCGGTCGAAAGCAGCGTGGAATAGAGGAATTCCGCCTCCACGTTCCCTTCCAGGCTCACGTCCTGATACTTCTCTTTGGCCGCTTTGATCGCGCGGGGGTCGGTTTTGACGTACGGTCGGGAAGCATCCAGCCCCAGCCCGGCGGCCTGCTGGACCTGGACAAACCAGAAGCTGCGCGGGACAATCGTCGCGCCTTCCGCAAAGAGCTTTCCGTAAGGGCTTCCCCCATAATCGGCTTTTCCTTCGTCTCGCTGAAATAGCTGCGTGTGCCTTTGAGGGAAAGCCAGTATTCGGTGGTGGTCGCGCTCAAATGTTTTTCGGCCTCGGCGGGCCAGGCGTTTCTCACGTCAAGCTCGCCGGTGATGATTCGCCCCGCCAGAGGCCAGTCGGTTTTCTTGGGAGGCTTCTCGCCAAAGGCCACGGAAGCGGGAACGTTGAAGAGCGGGCGCATCCCTTCCGAGTCCCACACCTGGGTTAGCCTCAGCCGTGCCGCATGGCTGCCCTCTCGCAGAGCATGGTGCTGGTCGGCGACCAAAACGCTCTTGGGCAGGACAAATCCGATGCGGCCTCCGTCTTTGAGAAACAGCGCGGCGCTCCGGACGAAAAACAGGGCGCCCAGCTCCATGTGGGTCAGCAACTCGGGACGCCGGGTGAGGAGCTTGTAGGTTTCTGTAATCTCCTTTTTGAGAAATTCCTGATAAGCGCCCTTTTCAACGTATCGGTAGGAGAGCCAGGGCGGATTGCCGACGACCATCTCGAACCGCTCTTTCAAGAGCAAGGGCTTGAAAACGTTTTTGAGGATAAAGGCCAGATGGTGTCCTTCCGCTCTCGAATCTTCTCCCGGAGAACTTTGAAAAGTTCATAAAGGGCATCCCGCCAGGCGGCGTGCTCGGCCAAGGCGGGCCGGTTTCGCCGGACGAAGTTAATCAGCATCTCGGCTGAAGGGAGGGCCTCGCGCGCTGTCGAGCGTGCGTATTCAGAGCAGAGCTCGATGGCCCGGTCATTAGAGTTCTCCGCTAAGGGCCAGGTCCTCGGGAAAGTTGATGGCCGCCCCGTTGAGAATGGCACGGTAGCCTTTGAGAACGTCTTCGGAGAGTTCCCTCAGGTTGTAGGTGGCGAGTTGCACGAAGCAAGCGCCGGCTCATGAGGAGCGCCTGCGGTCAGGCGGCATCACGCGCCACCCAGGCAAAGAAATCCTCCTCAGGGAAGTTCTGAATCCCTCGCTGGCTGAAGTATTGGCCGTTGAGGATGGTTCGCAATTGCTTGTCGTCGGGCGGTTCCGTCGCTCCGGTGAGACGCACCCAGACTATCAGCTTGGCAAGGGTCGCGAGGTACGTGTGCCGCAGAAACGGTTCCGCTTCCGCCACGGGGCCGCCATAGGTGATGCGAAGGTACTTCTGCCAACTCTCATAGAAGATCTGAGACTCGCTGTCCTTTTCGACGCTCTTCCAAAGGCCGTCGAGGACGTTCATGGCGTGGGTAAACGAACCGCTCGCCGGGCCAAAGTCGTCCACGATCTGCTTGGTCCGAGGCGTAATGGGGCCGGTTTGGCGCGTGAAGTATCGGTCAAGTTAGTAGTAGGCTTCGTCTGGCTTCATCGAATCCACATTCGCTGATTCGATTTCCTTCAATTCGATGTCGGCAGGACTCAGGCTCGCCGCATCGATAGGGAAACGAGGAGCGAAGGCCACAAACCGGATTCCATCCGTGACCATGCCAATGAGCGGCCTTTGGCGTTCGTCGGGTTTCGAGAGGAGCAGTGCAAGATACTTCTTGAGTTTCCTTTGGCTTCCAGGGACTTGGAAAGGCTCCGCTTGAATTCAATGACCAGATTGCCGTAAAGCGCGTCAACTCGCCCGCGATTGTAAAGGGCAGTTTTCGGCCCGCCGAGAGAATGCTCCATCCCTGCAAGATACTCCTGGAGAAATTCGGGGTTTGCGTCAAGGAGCAGTCCTTTGAGGACGTCAATGAGCGCCACACCCCGCGCATACTCGGAGAGGTCAGGCTTTTGGACGTGAGCCAAATATCGGCGGATAGACTCTGCCTTCCGCTCCAATTGAATGGATGGCATGCGCGTGGGCTTTTCCCGACTTACTTGGTTTGCTTTTCCCTTTCACGGATGATCTCATTTGCCGTCCGGCGTGCGAGTTCCAAGGCCGCCGCGATACGGAGGATTTTCACGTCCCCAAGGCCCTTAATTGCAAGCAACTTTATCTAAGGGCGCGTTGGCTAATCCAGCCAGTGAACCGAAGCGGCCGATTATTTCCCTTGCGATGCTTTCGGCTGGTCAGCCTTTTGTCCCGGACGAAATCAGAATCGCCAGGAGTTCGGCATCATCCAGCTCTCGGCCCCTTGCTCGCGAAGTTTGCCGCCCGGGTGCTGCCATTTCCCTGAATTGTCAGCCATTTGAGAGTTGCCTATGCTCGGCGACGCCGATTCGATTCAACGGGATTGATAGTAACCACGAAGGGAAGTGGAGGGCAACAAGTTGGTCCGGTCCAGGTCCCACCTGCTCCGTCGAGCGCACAATAAGCTCACAAACGCATCCAAATACTCAACCTGGCCCTCAACGGTGCAGGCAGTGTGTTCGGTACACTACGCGCCAACCTCCAGAGCAGCCCGCTCGAAGCTGGTCCTGACCAAGCCGTGCGTGCGGTTCTGCACATTTCCTCAGCCTTCGGCAAGGGTTCCTTTCTTCCAAGCCCGAAGGTACACCTCAAGGCGCGACCATCAATCCCGTCGCTCTGTGATAGCAGCGGCACGCCGCAACCCCTTGGGCCTCACGATCCCCGGTGTCATGGACCGCATCCAACGCAGAAGGCGCTGGCATGCAATCCGCACATCAGGAACATCTGCCCGCGGCCGGCCATGCTTGGCTGCTGCCGCTTTATGATCCGGTTGTCAAGCTGCTGGGCGGTGACGCGGCCCGGCGTGTGCTGATCGGCCAGGCCAGGCTCCAGCCGGGCCATCGTGTTCTCGAAATCGGCTGCGGCACGGGGACGCTGGCTGCGATGATTAAGCGCCACCATCCCGAGGTCGAGGTTGTGGGCATCGATCCCGACCCGCAGGCGCTCGCCCGGGCCCGCCGCAAAGCGGCGCGTGAAACTGGCACCATCCAGTTCACCCTGGGATTCGCCGGGGCTCTGCCCTATCCGGCGAGCTCCTTCGATCGTGTCTTTTCCTTCCTTGTGTATCACCACCTGCCCTCCGGCGAGAAGGCGAAGATGCTGCGGGAAGCGCGGCGCGTTCTGAGGGCGGGCGGCGAGTTCCACATGGCCGATTTGGCAGGCCCAGAGGAGGGGAGCGGGTTCGTGGCTCGCTTGTTTCACTCGCGCCAGACCCTGCAGGAGAACTCGGCCGTTCGAGTGGTGGCTTTGATGAACCAGGCGGGCTTTCGCAGCGCTAGCCAGCTCGGCCGCCGCAACATGCTCCTGGGGAAGATGGTCTATTACTGCGCGAGTGCATGATGAGGCGGCCCGGTTAGCGGATCCACGGCTTGAAATTGAAATAGGAGATCGGCTAGAGTCCGGACAGTTGGAAATTACGCCGCTGGAGTGAACCATGGCCGTTGACCCGGAACTGCTCGATATCCTTGTTTGCCCGCTGTGCAAGGTTTCCGTCAAGCTCACGCCGGACGGAGAAGGTCTGAAGTGCGCGCAGTGCCACCGCGTCTATCCGATTCGGGATGACATTCCGGTCATGCTCATTGACGAGGCGCGAATCGAGGAGTAGGCCCGCCTGCCGGTCCGTCAAGCGAGCATGGCTTCTATGGCGTACAGTACTTCGTGAGCTTCAATGGCCTTCATGCAGAGGTTGTTGCGGCAGGCTTTCATCAGCGGCGTGTCGTAGCAAGGCGCGCAGGCAACGTGATGGTCCAGCAGGCGGACGGGCCCGGTGCCGGGCAGAGGAGCCGTCTGAGCACGGATGGCGGGTCCCCACAGCGTGACCAGCGGTGTGCCCAGGGCCGCGGCCATGTGTGCTGGACCCGAGTCGACGGTCAGGTAGGCGCGAAGCCGGCGAATCAGAGCAGCCAGGCCCAACAACGGCAGTTCGCCGGCCCAATTCAGGCAAGCCACTCCGGCCCGCTCAGCGATGAACTGGGTAAGCGGGCGGTCCTGGCGGCTGCCCGTCAGGACCACCGCGACGCCCTTACTCCTGACGAGCTCTCGGACAACTTCAGCGAAGCGCTCCGGAGGCCAACTCTTTAGCCGAGTCTCGGTTAACGAATGCGCGCGGCCTCCCCATCCCGCGTGGACGCCCACCAGGCGGTCCTGGTGGCCGATTCCGGCAAGCGCGAGACGCCGGCGGACGAGGTCGTCCATTTCCGCCGGGTAGGCGAGCTCCATGTGTGTCCCCGCCGGCTTGACGCCTAAGACTTCGGCTGCCCGCAAGTGATTCTCGACCGAGTGGCGCTGCGGATGGAAAGGAACCTGCTGAATGCCGTCGCCCGGGGCTGCTGCGCCGTAGGTGAGGAGGCGCAGAGGGCGGGCACGCCTGGCCAGGGCAATGAAGTCGGGATGAGACTCCAGCACCAGCGCCCAGGCCAGCCTTGAGCTTCGCAGCCTTCGGGTGATCCGCCAATGTTGCCAGCTCAGCCACGCCGGCACGTGGCGGTGCGACAAGGTAAGCAGCTCGTCGAGGTGGGGGTTGCAGCGCAGCACGGGCGCGGCCGATTCAGACGCCACAAAGGTAATATGCGCGCCGGGCAGTGAGCGCCGCACCGCACGCAGGACCGGCGTCACCATCAGTGTGTCACCGATGGCTCCCGCTCGCACAATCAGCACTCGCGGTTCGCCGGCCGCTGAATTTCTCGGCGAGGATTCCACGGCGCTTATTATGATCGCATCGGCGACGCAGCGCAGCACCCGGTTGCGTTGGCTGCTTCGCAGGGCACAGGAAACGCCCGAAAGCGAGAGGGGGGACAGGGGCCAAACGTCTCACTTTGAGCTTCGCCTTCATACCAGACACCAGCCGGCACCGGGCAAGGGCTCATGCTGAGGCGTTGGCGCCTCCCTTAGGCTTAAGGTTAGACGAATGTAACCGCCCCAACACAGGGAACGATGTCTACATTGTCGACCTTATTTTCCTGGACGTCCCGGGCAAGCGGAGGCAAGCTAGAAAGGCAGCCTGAGCCCCGGTTCGTGCTTTAGCTCCCCGGCGCGAACCAGGGACTCTGACCGCCATGTTCAACCAACGATCCTGAACCCGGTAGGGAAGGTGCTGATGTCTTATGCTGCTGCCAGAGAGAAGTCTTCGAACGGGTGCCGGCAGCCTTCGAACGGAGTGAGCGATGAGATTTTTTTCAAACAAAGCCGTAATGTGACGCAAAATCAAGGAGATACATTTTTACGGAGAAGCCGGCAGCTCTCCTCTGGGCTTAGACCTGTTGGCATCGAGAGTCTAGCTTAAGCACTTGTGTGTCGAAGCGAAACGCCGGTAACATTCGCAGCTTGCCGCACGATCAGGAACGCAAGAAACAATCATGACCCATTCTCGAGAGCGATTGGCGCGCATTGTCCGCGCTTTCCGCCTGCGCACCGTCGGGGTACTGGGCGATTTCATGCTGGATGAGCTCCTGAGGGGGCAGGCAACGCGGATCTCGCCCGAAGCGCCGGTACCCGTCGTACTGATGGATGGTGTGGCGCACGCGGAAAAGTTTCCCGGGGGCGCTGGCAACGTGTGTGCTAACCTCGCCGCGCTGGGAGCGAAGGTAATCCCCTTTGGCGCCGTCGGAGCGGACGAAGGCGGCCGCGAACTGAAGGAGCTGTTTCGGCGCAACGGGATCCCGTTCGACACGGTTCTGGCGGAAGCGGGTCGCACGACGCCGCGCAAGGTCCGAGTGGTAGCCCACCAGCAGCAGTTGCTGCGCCTCGATTTCGAGCGTCCAGAACCGTTGAAGGGGCGAGCGGTAGGTATGCTGGTCCGCCACTTTCGCCGCTATGCCGGGCGGCTGGACGCACTGGTGATTTCTGATTATCTGAAGGGCTCTGTGACCACCGAATTGTGCGAGAAGTTCTCGGCCCTGGCCCGTGCTCATGGCGTCCCTGTGTTTGTCGATCCCAAACCGGAGCATCCAGAAGCCTGCCACCGGGCGACCGTGATCACGCCGAACCAGCGCGAGGCAGAAGCAATGGCCGGTGGTCCGCTCAGCCGGCCAGAGCAGTGGGTAGCTGCTGGCCGGCGCCTGCTCGAACAGTTCCGGTGTCGGTCGTTGTTGATCACACGCGGCGGCGAGGGGATGACGCTGATTGAGTCGCCGCATGGCCGCCTCCGGGTACACGACATCCCCAGCGTTCCCCGCCCCGTGTATGACGTCACGGGCGCGGGAGACACCGTGATTGCAGTCATGGCGCTCGCTTATAGCTCTGGTGCAAGCCTCCGGGAGGCGGCGCACCTCGCCAACCTAGCGGCTGGGCGGGTGGTATTGAAGTTTGGAACGACCGGTATTACGGCGAAGGAGTTACTCCAAGCCCTCCGAGAAGAACGATTGCACTAGAATGAGCAAGACGATCGAACGGTGGTGGTTGCGCCGGGATCTCCACCGGCAACTTGCGCCTCTTGGGGGGCCGGAATTGGGTGGCGGGGGAAGGCCCTTCCCAACAGTGGCTATCCCTCTGTTTGGCGATCCTTGCTAAAAAGGCGAATAGGCCAGGCCGAGCGTTCGCCGGTCCACCAGAAGCTGGAGGGGCGGATCCACGCGGTTAATGCGTACTGTAACGATCACGGTGGTCGAGCCTCTGGATTTGGAGCCGAGAATTTCAAACTCCCGGATTTGGCCGTAGTCGCCCCGGGAACCCCAGTCGTGCATGAAGTCGGAGAAGGAGTAGGAAGGACTCGGCTGCCAGAGCCTGTAGGCTTCCTGGTAGTTCCCGTGCTCGAGCGCGGTCAGAAACCGCGAGACGGCGTGCTCCTCCCGGATGTTCCACAGCCGATAGGTCATAGGGATAGCGGCGAGGACGAGAATGATAATGAGGAGCGGCAAGGAGACGTAACGCCGCCAGCCAGTCCTAGGTTTAGGCGGCTTGGCATCGAGTAACGTCATGGCAGCAACCTTCCCGCGGGAGATTGTAACACCGGCAGCATCCCTCACGCGCCGGTAGTGCCCCGAGGGCGGTATGGCTTGTCGCGTGGCCTGTTATCCCCTTTGAAATGGCGGATGGACATTGGAAGCCGCTAGTGAAGCTCTGCCGTGCTAAAATTGGGGTTGCCATCCCAAACCCTCTTGACGAAAATGTCCGTCATGAAAAGGCAACTTCGGGGGAACGCCAATCATCGGAACGGATGGTGACGACCGCAAGCCGGGCTGCGAATCGCTTCGCGAAACAGGCGTCGGAAGTGTTGGATGGATAATGTTTCCACAGGGTCTGAACGCAATCAGATAACTGCGGCCGCGCGAGGGTCTGCGGCTCCGGAATATACGTTCACGTTCATCGAATCGCCTGGCCTGTTTGCTTCACTGTTGAAGCAGGTTCGGGAGCTGCTGCGGGAGCCTAAGGCTACGGTGCCGCAGCAGTATTATCGCGGCGAGGCGCCTCTGCCGGTCACCGAGATGCGGCCCTGGTACCGCGACATCGGTGACCAGCTTAAAGTGCTCTTCGAAAAGCCTCAGCCTATTAAGACCACGTCGCAGCCCGTTCCGGTGGAAGATATCTGGAAGGATTACCAGCAGCAGCCAGCCTCGTGGCTCAACTCCCTGCTGATTCACATCGTCGCTCTCACCGCCATCGTCCTGCCCTACGCCATCCATCGCATGGTCGCGGCGCCCGCGCCTGCCAAAAACCAGGTGACCGACATCGTTCTCGACTTGCCGGTGACGCCTCCCAGCCCCAAGCAGATGGGCGGAGGAGGCGGTGGCGGCGAGCGGAACCCGCTGCCGGCCTCGAAGGGCAAGATTCCTGAATTCAGCAAGCAGCCGCTGGCTCCACCCCTGGCCAAGGTGGAAAACATCATACCTAAGTTGCCCGTGCCACCTAAACTAGCTGGCCCTCCCGAACTGAAGCTGCCGCAGATGGCCCTGAACGCGCAGTGGGGCGATCCTAACGGCGTCATGGGCCCGCTATCGAACGGGCCCGGCACCGGCGGAGGGATCGGCAGCGGGAACGGCAACGGGGTAGGGCCAGGCAACGGCGGCGGCTTCGGGCCGGGCGAAGGGGGGGGATATGGCGGTGGAGCCTACAGCGTTGGCGGTGGCGTCACCGAACCTGTTGCGATCTACGCACCCGATCCCCCTTATTCGGAAGAAGCGCGAAAGGCAAAATATTCGGGCACCGTTGTGCTGCAAATTATCGTGGGTCCGGACGGGACAGTCCACGACGCCCAACTGGTGAAACGCATCGGCTTGGGTTTGGACGAAAAGGCCCTGGAAACCATTCGCACGTGGCGCTTTAAGCCCGGCATGAAGAACGGAGTCCCGGTGCCCGTGCGCATGCTGGTTGAAGTTCAGTTCCGCCTGTTCTGAGCGTGCGCGCGCAGGTTCTCCCTTCACTGCTCTTCTCTCTGGAACAGGCTGAGGGGCCCGTCGCTCACCGCTCGGAGGCAAGGCCAGAAGGTGCTAGAGTCTTGGACTGACGGCGGAAGCGCCGGAACGTCGCATCCCAAGGCTTAGGCAGCGCGGCCAATATCAAATTCGTCTGGAACAGAAAGCAGGCGAACCCGCCCTGGAAACAGAGGGCGCCGCGTCCGTCGAGAAGGGGACTACCGCGGTAAGGGCGCGACTGGATCTCCATAGGCTCGCACCGGGTCAATACTTCTTCGTCATTCTTCAGCCACCAGGGGAGTGGATGTACGTGCCTGTTGCCGTGCAATAGCGGCACACAGACCTGTCTCGATTTGCACAGCACCCGGGAATCCCAAGATCAAGCTGCCGGGGCAAGACTCGGCCAGCAATCACCTCCATTCCTGGCGCCGTTGCCATTATCACCAACTCCCGCAGCCCTTCAGGGATAGCCGCTAACAGAGCTGGCGCACGTGTCACATGAGAGGACGTCAGCTCGTCATGGCTTATGAGAGACAACCATGCAAGGAGACAACCATGAAAGAACCCACGATGACAGCGAGACTGGATCCATTTGCGGCCGCGCCTGCGCTCATGCAGGGCTGGCTTGATTTTGGGAGAAACGTGCTCAAGTCCGGATTAGAGGAAAGCCTGATGGAGCTGGTGAAGATCCGCGCTTCACAAATCAACGGCTGTGCGGCT
>CADDZE010000082.1 GCA_902812465.1 Acidobacteriota bacterium
GCACGCCGTGGCAGCGGAGGAAGCGGTGCGACCGGCCCGTCCGATCTGGCTGGGAGGCAGGGATTCGAACCCCGATACGCAGATCCAGAGTCTGCAGTCCTACCGTTAGACGACCTCCCAAGAGCCCTAACTCTACAAGTAACTGGCACTTCGGAGAGCTGTCAAGTGAATGATGCGCCCGGCGCGCATGTCTTCGCTGCGGCCCGCGACCCACACGCGATGGACCGGCGACTCACTGCCGTACATGAAACTTTGGGACGGTGCTTGTGGTTGTACAAACAGCAGTAGTGCTCGAACTGTCCAGGCACTAAGCGCTAGAGGATAATCCTCCAGGCAATTGACCTGCCCTGCCAAGACTGGCAACGAGCTCTCCGCCCACAGACGTTCACGTTCAACGCGAATAGAGTCGCGCCCTTTTTTGCGAGGGACAGATTATTGCAGTGCTTAATGAACCTAAGGATACCGCTGGACCCAGCCTCAAGACCCCTCGTCAAGCTTCGACGTTCACCGTCCATCAGCCTTGCAGAAAGATCAGGAGGCTTTCACGCACATGCCTCGGCAAGAAGGGACCCGTCACCCACGAATCGCACTCCGGCAGCGGTGTAACCGCTTACTAGTTCCCTTCGCGGGACGATTGCCAGACGCCCTCCTTCGACTTGTTCTGGATCTGAGACTAGCGCTGTAGTTTCTAAGGCCCGATGTCTCCTTGGCGCTCGAACGTCGGCCCGCCGGTCTTCGGGACTTCGCGAGCAGTTATTTAGGAGTGACAGATCTCCACCCTGCTCCACCAAACCCGCAAATTCTACTTCTGCCGCCCCCTCTACTACTTAACATGGCTTGCGCAGCCTGGCCGAGGTCCCGGCCGTCCCCGAATAC
Source organism: Acidobacteriota bacterium (assembly GCA_902812465.1). Taxonomy (GTDB): domain Bacteria; phylum Acidobacteriota; class Terriglobia; order UBA7540; family UBA7540; genus CADDZE01. The sequence goes on from CADDZE010000082.1 coordinate 877, forward strand.
GCCCAAGGGTCGTCTTCGCCCAGCCCACGTCGCTCGCGCCTCATTTGGCCCCCGGCTGATTGCCTCGCCCGGTGCCACCCGGCCGCCGACTGACTGGGACGTGAAGGGGCGCAACCTTTGGGGCTAGACGCACCCTTCCCGAAGGCTCGTGTCCCCAATCTTCCAAGCATCCTTTCACCGACCCGGCGAGTGGAACTGTTTTAGTTTACTACCCGGATCGTCACGGCTAAAGAAACTCATTTGCAGGACTGGCATGCTTCCGACAGCCCTGTGGCCTAAAGAATTCGTCTACCCGGAAATCGTAGGTTCCGGATCCAATTTCGCAGGCCATACCACCTTTGAACGATTTCATTTTCAGCCCCGACGGCATCCTCACCTTTCTGCTATCTCCGGTAGGAAGAACGACCGTCGCGGCACAGTTGGGAGGAATCGTCACCGTCAGGTCGAATCTTCCAGATTCTGCCTTCCATGAACTGAGGATTTCCCCGTGGATCGATTGATATCTGGCCTCGGCAAAGCTCAATTCACCTGCCGCATGTGGCTGGATGAGAATGTGCTTAAATCCAGGATATTTGGGATCCGGCCTGATTCCTGCGACAGATCGATAAAACCAGTGACAAACGCTGGCAAACATGGCATGATTGTGAGATCCATGGCCATTCCAGTTTTCCCACATGGTCGTCGCCCCGCGCTCAATCTGCCAGCCAAAACTTGGGAATGTTTTCTGGTTCATCATGGCAAAGGCCACGTCCGCACGACCATGATCAGTCAGTAGGTTTAGGACTAGTCGGGTGCCGAAAATTCCCGTATCAAAATGGCCCGAGTTTTCGTTCATGATGACCTCAACAAGGCGATTAAACACAGTCTTCTTGTGCAAAGGGGGAACCAGCCCAAAACTCAGAGGAAACACATTTGCACCTTGTCGTCCGGTCCAGTATTGCTTTCGGTCGGCATCAAAAAAGCGAGCATTTACGACTCGGCCGGCCTCGTCGGCCATACGAGAGAAATTGAGTGATTCATCTAGCTTCCCCAGCACCCTCGAAACTCGTGCCATGATCTTGGCGACATAGGCGTAATAGCACGTGTTGACGAATGTCGAGGGAATCTCCAAGGGAGTAGGGGTGGCCCACTCTCCCAGGTTCCAGCTCCCCGGCTCTTCCGCGGCCAGAATGCCGTCCTGGTCGGTTTTAGTTCTAAGATACTCGATCCAGTGCCGCATTCCGGCGTAGTGGTCGGCCAGGATGCGGCGGTCCCCATAGTAAAGGTACATCAGCCAGGGAACTACCACGTAGGCTGATCCCCACGCCGGGCCACCGCCTCCGCCTTCGAAAGGCGCGCTGTGGGGCACAAACCCGGTGCGGAAATTCTGAGCGTCAGCCATGTCGTGTACCCACTTAGTATAAAATCGAGCCATATCAAAGTTATAGATGGCCGCTTCGGCCGCAACTTGGCCCCAGTCCCCAGTGTATCCCACGCGTTCTCGGTGAGGGCAGTCACTCGGGACACTGCCGTGCATGTTGCTCCGCAGGCTCCACACGCAGTTCCGCAAAATCCTGTTGAACAATTCGCTTGAACAAGAAAATCTCCCGACCGCTCTGACATCGCTGTGAACAACCCTAGCTACACAATGGAGACGCCGCAGCGCTTGCTCCGAGGCGCAGATCCGAACTTGCCGGAAACCGTGCCAAGTAAAGCGTGGTTCCCAGGTCTCGTCTTCTCGCCCGCTTGGCACGTAGACGTCGACTTGTCCGTAGGTGGGCCCCGAGTCTTCAACAAACCGCATGGTGACAGCGGAACCTCGCATTCCATGAGTCGTCAGACGGATCCACCCAGCTAGATTCTGCCCGAAATCGAGCTCCAGACTCTCAGGATCGCGGCGCGTTTGGGATACAGGCTCTAGCGTTTGAATGATCCTGTCTGGAGGTCCGTATTGGGCAGTCAGTCGGCCCTTCGGAGCAGGCATAGGAGAAGCCCAACGCCAGCCAGAGTCATCGTAGTCAGGCAGCTGCCAGTCGGCTATCTCGAGACGAGCATCATAGTGCTCGCCAGTGAAGATCCCGTTGTGTACGATGGGACCGGAAGTGCATACTTTCCAAGAACTGTCACTAACTACAGCCTGGAGGTTTCCATCGGGCAGCGTCACTTCAATCTGAACAATGAAGCGCGGGAGGCCATACCACATGTACCCTTCCGCAAGCCGGTCGCGCTGGTTGTACCATCCATGTCCCAGAATCACACCTACCGCGTTGCGGCCAGCTCGTAAATAGGAGGTAACGTCATAGGTCACATAGCAGACCCGCTGGCTTGTCTCGTCGTCAAACGGATAAGCCAGCCGCCGCAGCTGTCGGCGATCGTAGTTGGTTTGATTGGGGGAAAGGACATGATCTGCAACTCTTTCGCCATTGATCCAAAGCTCATAAAATCCGAGACCGCTCACGTACGCCCGGGCCGAGGTCGGTTTTGCGGCAATTTCAATAACCCTACGGAAGACTGCAGCCGGTCCCGTGTAGGTAAGCCCCCAGTCATCAAAAAGACCGGCCCCGACCCACTTCGCCTGCCACTCGGCCGGATCTAGTAGTCCCATCTCCCACCAGGAAACGGGACTCCACCCGGAAGCCCGATCCTTTGCATCCCAAATCCTGACTTTCCAGAAACAACGCGCCCGAGAACGCAGCTCTCGCCCCTGGTAAGCCACTTGTGAGGATACCGAACCTTGCACTTTGCCCGAATCCCAAAGGTCAGCACGACCATCTTCCAAACAGGTGGGATCTGTTCCCACCAGGATTTGATAAGCAGTTTGCCGAACACCCCGCTCCATGGCTTCCGACCGCCAGCTCAGCCTTGGTTGAAGTATGTCGATTCCGAGTGGCCTCTCAGCATACTCGCATTTCAAATCGCCGGGCCGTAGCGAGGCAAGCTCAGAAATCGGCGCCCTCCTAGCCTCTTCAGCCAGCAAGCCAGCGGTGGTTGCGAGGAATTCGCGACGTGTCAGCTTTAAACGATGGCCCATGCCCTTGGTTCCCCGCTTGAATAGAGGCCTTCCAGAACCCTACATTCCCGGACGAACCTCCGACTAGCCGGACGAGTTCAGCGAAGAATGTACGGGACTAGATCGCGCACCCTGGGCACGTTATCCGACCCAGAGGCTCTCAGCGTCCATGCGCCACTGATAAGCTTCCTCATCACCTCTCCCCACTCGGGTGCCCCCTTGCTTCAGCGGCGCCGTGTTGACTACGATGATTTCACCAGACAGCTGTAGTCCGGCTGCCAAAGCCACCGATCTATACTCGAAGGAAGATATTGAAGCGGTAGAGCTGCCAGAGAAACAACCACTCGACAGCAAGCACGCTCGACTCCCAAACGACCTGGGCCCAGGGGCCAAGACGACCAATAAAGCCATGAACAAATATGCGGGCGACACAGCCGAAATCGAACTGATTGTGCAGCACATAGATGGTGATGGCGTTCATGCCGATAACTTTAAAGAAAAAGCCCCAGCGCTGGCAGCCGCGCACGTCGATGAGCCAATAAAACAAAGCCAGGACGAGTAAACTCCAGCCGGCGGCGTAGAGAACATACGAGCTGGTCCAAATGTTTTTAATGATCGGAAACCAGTGGCCCCAAAGCATACCTGTAAGCAAGCTGACGATTCCTGCCCCTGCCAGCGCTGCCGCTTTGCGTTTTGGTGCCATCGCGGAGCGCAGCCCATGCCCCGCCAGAACGCCGAGAAGCGTGGTGGCCACTGCAGGAATCGTGGAAAGAATGCCTTCGTTATCGCCATACGGATAGCAGCAATAGGGTTGAGGCAGCAAATGCCGATCGATGTAACCGGCAAGGTTGCCCTCGGGAGTGAGAATTCCTGCCCCGATGCCCGGAACGGGAATCAGCTTCATCAACCCCCAATAACTAAACAGAATGATGGCGGTCACGGAGATCTGTCCCCGGATAGTCGCGTTCATTACCAATAACGCGACAACAAAGTAACAAATGGCGATCCTTTGCAGGACCCCGGCAATCCTCAAATTGTGCAAGTTGAAATCCAATAGGCCGTTGTAAACAAGGCCCAAGAAGAAAAGGAGAACCGTCCGACGGATGATCCGACGATAGAGCCGACCGCGGTCCGCACCCTCAACCCGTTGACGGCTGAGCGAGAACGGCAAAACCAAGCCCACCACGAAAAGAAAGAGGGGAAAAATCAGATCATAGAAATGAAATCCTTGCCACGGAACATGTTCAAGCTGACGCGCCAAAAATGCGGTCCAAGGATTGGGCATTGCCTTATGCAGTGCATGCACTAAGCGGTCTCCGCCGATGATCCAGATCATATCGAACCCACGCAGGGCGTCGATTGAAGCAACCCGGCGAATCTCGGAGGCCTTGTTGGTAAACTCCGGCGTAAAATGGCCTTGCATTTGTGAACTATTCCCTTCGGACGCTCGGAGATTTTCCTTTACCAACAATGGGAGACTCCTCGCAAGCTTGGTCTGTCTGGTACCGACCCAGCCATCGTCTCCGCTGCATTGCAGCCCTGAATTACGAAATACGGGGTTTCCCTCATGAAATCTGGAAACTGAGTAGTATTACCGTCCACATCGGTTGCTTCGAAGTAATAGAGAATCCCCTCCGGCGTCAGAGGCACCTGGGCATGGAACTCGTCGCCGCCGGCCGAGGTCATCTCCAGACTTAGCCAATCATAATAGGAAGGCATCAACTTGTAGTGCAGCCGCACACACTCAATGCGAGCCTTAGCCTGCACCGTCGCTATTAGAAGAGCAACCGGTCCTCGAAGCGGCTGTGAGGGAGGCAGATGGGCAATGAGCGGGCGAGCTTCGTTCTCGTTGACCCACACCACGTACGGAGGTCGCCTCACCAACGTGCTGACAAGAAGCTCTCGGTCAATACGTACTTCGAAAAAGTAGTACAGTCTTCCCGGCTCAATGTCTTTAGCTGGAATTTCTCCCACCCAGGTACGGGCAAACTCGTTTTCAAGCCGCAGCGGAATCATCCGCCCATATCCCTGCTCCGGCGAGTGTGAGTAGAAGACATAAATCTGGGCACTGGGGACGGAGGCTGGGAGTGTCGCTGTGATCTGAAAAGGCTTCCCCGGTCTGATTTTCAGAGGCGGAACGTGGCCTACAATGACTTCCATTGCAGTACGTTCCTCCGATTTGCGGAACTCGGCCTCCAAGCCGTTGAGCGCTTCCAAATCTGCCCCGATGCCTTCCTGCTCCTGCCGCCATCTAAACTTCGGAACGCCCATGCGAATGTAATCGGGCACGTACCCAAAATGCTGTTCGGTGATCATGCACAATTGTTCCCAATGCCAGGCAGCTTCGTTCAGATGGAGATAAGCCGAGTCGAGTTCAGGGTGATGGCTAGTTCTACGATAGAACTCAAGATGGGTAGCCGAGCGAATGCGGTGCGAATAATAACGGCCCAAATGGGCTACGGCACGGATATCCATTTCTATACACTGCAGATTACGATGGTTGCAGGAATTGTACCGCGTGGCACGCTCAACAGCATCCAAGCTCTTTTCCGCCGCCACCTCCAAATAATCGGCCGCGGCCTCGGGCGTCATCTTTCCACTCGCTCGCCCTTCCAGACGCAAACTCGCATAGCTCGCCGGATCGATCATCGCCGTTCTGTCCAGCACTCCGACGCTCAGAAAATCACGGTTGTCTCCGGCCGCTGGCACCACCCGGCTACCATCCCAGAACCGACCGCGTGCCCCAAGCGCATGATCCCCATTTTCAAGTTCAGGCGCGAAATCCTGGTGATCTAGGCCGACGTTATGATAGGCGTAAATGAATGGTACGATCCGGCTGGCTTCTGCAAGAGCCTCAAAAGCAAGTGGTCCCACCCCATCACCCAACCGCCGGGCGAATTCAGCCACAAAAAGTTGGTCGCCCACATCGGGATCGTACGCCGTACGACCCCACACGAGGTGCCAAGGCCACTCGCGCTCATACATCCAGTGGTAAAAGCCATGATTCGTGTCAGGGTTATTGTGGAGATAATCTGCGGCCGGATTATAAGCGTCCATAGGTTCCATGGAGAATCCCACGCCGCCTCCGAATTTACAGCTGCGCACAACGCGCCGGGCAAATTCCGGCCAAGCCCAAGTGAAAATACGGTGGGTTCCGTGCGCGCGAATCTGCCAAATGATGGAATAATCCTTTGGGCAGTCCGTATAGGATTCATAGGAGCCGCTGGGAGCATAGAAGCGCCCTCCTAACACAGCCTGATAGGGCAAACCCAAGTGCTCGGCGTTATACTTTATTTCCAAAAAAACACGATGATTTGTCCATTGAGGCAACAGCCGAACTTTTGCGGGATCCGCCAGCCAAGTGCGGGTATATACGTTAAGCGATGAAGGAAACTGACTCAAGGCGGCCAGAAAGGTCTTACGGTAGAAGTCTTCTCCTTGGCCAGATTCTCCAATGCGAAACCCGAACATCCATAAATTCTGGGCTTGTCCAAGGAAGCTCGCCACTGCACGGCGGGTGTAATCTTGAAGCCGAGGTCCAGTCAAGAAGGCTTGTGCAACTGGCGTCCATCGCTCATCGGTACCAAAGCGCCTTGTCTTCCAAGGTCCGAGCGTAGGCGAAACCTCATAATTCATGAATCCCACTTTAATGCCCCGCGCACCTGCCCAGCGGATTATCCTCTGCAACTGGGCCATGTCCAAAGCGGCTTGCTTGGCCCCCACGCCCACTTCGGGGAACTCGGGAAGGTAAACGAAATAAGAGAACGCGTTCGGAAAGGAAAGCGTCACCGCATCGCAAGGTCCGTGAATGTCAAGAAAGTTGTATCGATTCCGTGCCATCATGTCGAAGTATCCCCGCCAATACTCCTCTGACCAGAAAGCACCATTGGGGGACTCCATGTCCTGTGTGGTCAAAAACATGTTGATGCCCCGAACCTGTAGAAAGGGAGCCTTGCGGGTTGGGCAAACCCTTGAGAGGGGTTCGGATGGCGAGGCATGGGAAAGTTGCTCCGCCAGCTCCAAACATCCATACATCAGTCCTGTCGTGTCACTTCCTTCGACGATAACCAGCCGTGGTGACACGGGCTCCAAAGCGAAGGATTCGGGAGCCTCCGGGCTAGGCGGCAAAAGGGCCAACTTGTGGTCTCCCCGCGAAGTGCTCCCTCTCGCTTGTAACTGAATTTGCAGAGCTGCAGCAACTGGAAAATCCGTGACCCGGGCAGTCAGACCGATTTGCTCCAACCGACGGCAGATTTCCCTCGCCCCGAACAAAACCGGCTCGGCAGCTTGAGGTGGCACCACAATTGACGCCGTACGATGGGTACTGGAGTCGGGTCGGACTAGCCTTGAAGAGCTGGGTAGCAGTCCGGCAAGCCTCCATCCCAAGGCGGCTTGAAGTACTTCCCTGCGAGTCATCGGATGCCAGTGAAGACTGGATTTGGGACCTCTAGCATATTAGGCTGCAATGCACTCGAGAGCCCTGCAAGGAATGCGCCGCGCTACTAGCCCGCCGCTGGTCCAGGACCAAACTGCCCCGCTTCGATCAAACGGATCAAGTTCTCCATTACCGCACCTGCAGCATCTGGCCCCGCTGAGTTGATTTCTCCGTACCAGCGTTTATTCCGGCCTTGCAGCCAGGGTGGCTGGTTATCCCATTCAGCTTTAGGGATCAGGTATCCTAATTCGTCGTTGCCCAGACCTAAAATAAATTGATACGGAGTCTTCAGGTGCGGGCGCAGGATTGGCTCGGGGGGTGCGTCGGGGTAGTCGGCACCGAAGTAACGGGTGATCCCCCCATTGACCAGTTCGGGGTAAATCTCTCCCGGAATCGTTACGATTTCCATTGTTGGACGACCCCGGCTGAGAAGCTGAAGATAGTCCACCTCGCTCCGGGCGTCCCGTCCGGTCGGATAATGAACTGGCCCAAAGCCAGGAACGCTCTTTTCAACAAAAGAAGGGTCTCTGCGCCCGGCCGTGTACAGCACGTCGCGACCTTGAAAGATTCCTAGTGCCTGAGCTAGCCGAAACCGCGGGTTTTCGACGGGAACAAAAATTGTCTTCTGGCGGATTATCCAAGAGCTCGGCTGGAGGGCCTCTCCACTTTGGAGGGCGCGCTCGGCGACTTGTCCGACCATCTCACCAATCAGCTCTGCTTTGCGCCATCCAGAAGCTAGTTCACCGGTTTCCGGATCCTGAATTGCCACTCCAGTTGTTGAAAGTAAGCCGCCAATGGAGCCGTTGAAGAAAACCGCTACTCCCCCGAGGCGATGTTCGAGATAGTGGCAAACCCAGTGAGGGTAGTCGGCCGTAATCCATGTGTTTTCACTGCCCAGGGTCTCCGGATGATCGCTCCAGTTGACCAGCGTCGCTATCACCTTGCCTGTAGCCCACGATTGGACTTCAAGGGCAAAAAGGTACGGGTCCTTTACGTAGGGAGGACGGCTGTCAGACTGAAGCAAACTCAAGGCAGGGCAGTGACTGCGACCGAGCACCAGACGCGCAGGTTGAAGCTCGCGGGCAACACGCACGGCTGTCTGGGCAATCTGGCCATCGAGCCAATCCATGTACTTCGGATCCAGCCCCGACCGTGCTGGGGTAGGCCCCCACAAACCAATCGTATCCGGCCCCTCGTGGTTGTGTGTTGAAGCCACAATCAAATGCGTAATCTGTGGGACTAATCTTTGGACCGCTTTCCGAATTCTCCTAACATCGTCATAGGAGAGGCCAATTAAGTCAACAGAGCATAGCTCCACCGTGCGTTCGCCGGCGCGAAGCGCCAGGCAGCGCACATAGAGATCATCATGCACGCCCGCCGCGACCCGGTTGTTATCGAAGCCAGCCATGTAGACAGTCGCATTTCGGACGTCCGGGGTAATCACAGCGGAAGAAGCGGCGGCCAGGAACGGTTGATCCGTTTCCCGAGCCTCAACCATTGACCCCCAATCCAAAAGACCGATGCATAGAGCAGCACAATGGAACACTGTGACTGCTCGCCAATGGTGTTCGTTACTCGGAAGCACGCGGGATCCTGCAATCAAAGAAATCCATGGTAGCGTCCCATCCAGTACGGAAGCAGGAAGAAGGCGCCGTCGTCCTCGGTCTTTCCTCCGTCGCCCCCATCCAGAAGAAACGGGTTGTCATTCCACTTCGTCACCCATCTTTCATTCGGCGGAATCACCAAAAGGGCTTGCGCACGTCCGTCACGGTCTGGGAAAGGACTGAAAAGGAGATCTTGCCGCTGGGAATTTTTGACTGTCCAGCAGATGGTCTCCATTGGAATCCGCTCTAGCACGTCTCTGGTTTCGGCAAGAACCTCATCTTTCAAGCGAGATTCCACATGGGGCTGACAAGCCAAGTAAATCATGTTCCAAAGTGGGTTCTGTTCAGCACGCGTCCATTGCCACAATACATCAAGCAACAGGCGATATTTTTCAAGCAGTCTCGGCTCCGTCTCCAACTGAAGCAAAGGATATAGGGCCAAGAAGGCAAGCTCCTCGTCTGAGTAATTGGTCAGCGGCCGCGAAGGCAGCTCCTGGAGCCCACCCAGAGCGTAAGCTACGTAATTCATATCATAGGCAACGTGCTTATAGGCGTGTCGGAAACGCTCGGCACCCGTCACGTAATGGGCAACCTTGAGGTGCGAGAGCAGTTCTAGCGCCAGCCCAGCGCGCTCTTTCTGCCCCTCACGAATTTGGAAATATTCTGGCGAATAATCACTCCATTGGGGCACTCGACCGCTGGGCCCCACCAGCTTGAATCCGTGATCAAGCAAATGGGTGGCGATGCTCTGCGCCGCTGCAGCAACCTGCCGCCGATCTCGGGGATCTGTCAAAAGCCGATAAGCAACGTAGTAGCCAAAGAAGTGTCCCACAAGTTCATCGTTGGTAGTTCCGCCCTTCCATTGCCATTTGGCATCTTCCGTCCAGTGCCATTCTTCGTCGGGAGTTCGATAATCCCCTTTGCGAACATAAGCTTTGGCCGGGAAGCCGGGTATTCCCGTGATCGTTACTAGGCGTGTCAACGCATCGAGGGAAGTCCTTGCAAAGGCGAGAGCCTGGGGCGCGGCTGTAGCCGCATACCGGAAACACTCAGCGGCCACGTAAAGTGACGTCCATAACCCGTCATTGTCGCTCGGGGCCGGGCGGTTGGAGCTGATATCTCCGGGCCGGAGCAACTGAGAATCCGCAATGAGCCCGTAGCGGCTATGCCGCTGCTGAAGCCGTTCAACAAAGATGGCACTCTTCGCCGTAAGGGTATACGGCCGAAACGTGATCTGGGCGAATCCGGCAGGCGTCTGTATCCAAGCACCGCCCGGTTCAGCCGACACGGCGGTGACTCGATTGTCCGGGAGGTAGCGCCTCCCCCAGAAGTAGAACCATCGCCGGGAAGGGGGAGCGTCAGGTTCAAGACACGCCAAGCCTTCGCTCGTGCCGATCCAGATCCGGCCGTCGGGGCCGGCGGCGACGCAGGTCAGTCCCGAAACCGGCAGTCCCTCTGCCCCGCGCCAAATCCGGTAAGTGCCCGACGCATCTTCTTCTTTCAGCCCTTCCCCGGTGCAACGCCACCTTCGCCCCCGGGAATCATGGACTTCACGCTGAGTCCCTTGGGTGAGTCCGGAATGCACTTTAGTCGGAATCCTCGCGTCAGCGGCACGGTATTGTACCGAGAAAAGCTGCAGATAGGTGTGCTCGTGGCTGGGGAGCGGAGCTCTAGTGGTCTCACCGCGGCTGCGGCCAACTGCGAACGTCGCCGGAATCACACCGCTCACAAGTTGAAGGAATCCTCGACGCCCCAGCTGTGTCGGCCGCCGCAGTAACTCGACGGACGGGTCACAAATAATTATCTTCTTCGTCGCGTCACGAAACTTTGTCTCCGTCGGCCTCCATCGAGCTTTCGGCCCGAAGTCCGCTCCTCCAAACGGCCTAGACATTTTCCGCCTCATAGAAGCGCTGCAATGCCCTGCGGGCCAACTCGATCACGCGTGACGGGTTTGGTTGCTCCTCGACCAGGGGGAAGCCTTCGCGCACCCACTTCTGCTCGATGGAATCATAGTGGGCCTCCAGCCGCACTTGTCCGGGTTGAAACTCCAGGTATCGTTGCCGGTTGTCCATTTGCCGCTGTAGCTCCTCGACAAACGCCGCAACGCGCGGCCGGTAGTAGTATCGCACCATCTCATAGGTGTCTCTGCACGCATAATCCCGCAGGCCGCTGACTCCCTCCCACAAGGTCAGCACATCGGCAACCCGATGGCCCACGTCGGCCGGCGCCCCCGGCAGGCGGCGGGCTCTGAGAACCGAAGGAGTCAACCAGTAATAATCGTCTTGGCGCAGTAAGCCCTCGATAGCATCGATCAGCTGCTCGAGCCATGCAGCTTCCCGGGTGAAGGCTTCATGATCCTCGCGCCGAAACGCCCTAACCAGGGCGACGGCGTGGGCGTTGAACAGTTGCGCCAAATACTGGCGTGTCATGTCGTTGACATCATGGAGGTAAAGAGGGTTATTCCGTTGGCTGTCGCCAACTGCGAGAGCCTGCTCAACCGCCCGACGCAGATGGGGAATGAAGGTCGTGCCTTCGCACAGGTTGGCATTGAGATGTGACCCCAGTCGATGCCAATAGAGGGGCGGAGCAAACTCATCGCTCCCGTAAACGCTACCCAGCAATTCTTGCAGAGCTTGTGTCATGGCCGGCGCCGCCTCCCGAC
>CADDZE010000083.1 GCA_902812465.1 Acidobacteriota bacterium
TGACCTTGCTGAATTGGCGCGGCATCCGGGCCACGGCGCGCGCCAACATCGTCCTGCTTACGATCATGGGCTCGGTCATCGCCGTCTTTATGGTTCTGGCCGTCCGCTACCTGTTCCGTCTTGAGGGGTGGGCCGGCGTGTTTTCGATCCAGCCGTTTTACGACCCCGCTACGTTCGACCCGCGGCGTACGCCGCCTTGACCTACATCGGATTCGACGGCGTCACGACGCTGGCCGAGGACGCGGAAACCCCAAGCGCAACGTCATGCTGGCCACCGTTTTGGTTTGCGCCTTCACCGGCATTTTTGGCGGATTGCAGATTTACCTCGGCCAGCGCGCTTGGCCGGACTTCAAGTCCAGGCCCAACCCGGAGACGGCGTTCATGGATGTGACGCGGCGGGTGGGATGGGACGCCGCTTTTCCAGGCCCTGAGAATCGTGCTGATTCTGGCCACGGTCGGAGGTGGCTTGACGGGTCGAGTCGGGGCGGCCCGCCTCCTGTTTGGCATGGGTCGCGACAAGGTCCTGCCGCCGAAGCTTTCCGCTTATCTTCATCCTCGGCGACATACTCCCACCCGCAACATCTGGTTGATGGGATGACGTATATCGGAACCCTGTTCTTTTTTTACGAGCAGGCGGACGAGCTCCTCAATTGTGGCGTTTTCCTCGCATTCATGGGCGTGAACCTGGCCAGCTTTTGGCAATTTGCTGTGGTGCCACAACGACCGCGCCGGCGCCGGTGGTTTGCAGACGCGGTCATGCCCCTCCTTGGCTTCGCGTTCTGTTTATGGATATGGTCGGGCCTTAAACTGCCCGCCGAAATCGTGGGGGAAACCTGGTTTTTGGTAGGACTCGAATATTGCACTCTGAAAACCCGCGGGGTTCCAGGAGCCGCCCGTTATGATCGATTTTGGTGAGAGGTAGACCGGCCGACGCCTTTGCCGTTGCGCAACAGCGCCAAGAGCATCAGGTTGCACCATTGATGCGGGAATTCGATACTAGCTATGTGACGGCCTCGGGTTTGTATCTCCGCGAATCCAAAGAAGTGCCTATTGCGGTACGAAAACTCATGGCGGAGGGATACTTATGTTTAAGTGCGACACTGAACTGGTGAAGTTCGTGCGCGAAAACTTGTATGTGGCTGCGGTTTGCGACATCTTGGATGAACTAGGTTATCGCCATCAAGCCATGCATCACCGCTTGCGCCCGCTGCTACCTGATCGAAAGAATTGCGGCTTCGTAGGTCGTGCCCGAACCCTTCGATGGATGGAAGCCGATTACGTGCAACGAGATGACCCTTACGGCCTGGAGATTGAAGCCGTCGATTCCCTCAAGCCTGGTGACGTGGTGATCCATTCCACCGACTACGCCGGGACCAACGCACCCTGGGGAGAGCTGATGAGCACCGTGGCCCAGAGAAACGGCGCGGTAGGCTGTGTGTGCGACAGCCAGATTCGTGACTGCCTCCGGATCATCGAAATGGGATTCCCAGTCTACTACAGCGGCATCCGCCCCCTCGATTCGGTGGGACGCGGAATCGTAATGGCCTACGACGTCCCCGTCCGTTGCGGCGACGTACTGGTGAAGCCAGGCAACCTAGTCTTTGCGGACTTTGATGGGATCGTCGTCGTACCCAATGAGATCGAGGAGGCGGCGTTGGCTAGAGCGTATGAAAAAGTCCATAAGGAAAACCTTTCCCGAAAGGAACTCCTAGAAGGAAAGTCGCTCCGCGAAGTATACGCGAAATATGGCGTTCTGTAACGCGATCCGGCGCTGAGCCGGAACTTCAGTTCTGCGGGGGGAGGCCCGAACCAAACCCTCCAGCCACGACCACGGTTGAACCGGTCATAAAAGACGAGTCGTCGCTGGCCAGGAAGACCGCGACTCGCGCCACCTCTTCCGGCCTGCCAATCCGCCACAGGGCGTGAAGCTTTCCGGCAGCGGCGCGTGCCGCGGCGGGGTCCGGCTGGGCCTCGAAATAGCCCCAGGCTAAACCGGCATCAATATAACCGGGGCAAATGCAGTTCACTCGGATGCCTTCTTTGCCGTGATCGATGGCCATGGCTTTAGTCAGTGCGATAATCGCGCCCTTGGTAGCACAATAGCCCGCGCACATCGGCTCCACAAAGAAGCCGTTCACCGAAGACATGTTGATGATGCAACCCTTCGTTCGCCTTAAATGCGGCAGGAAGAACTTCGAACAAAGAAAGACGCCGCCGAGATTTACCGCGATTTCCCGGTTCCACTCCTCCAAGGTCGTATCCTCGAGGGTCTTGTTCACTTGGATCGCGGCGACGTTGAGGAGTACATGGACCTGGCCGAAGGCCTTGAGACTCTCTTCGACCAGGTGCTGGACCGATTCCGGGTCGGCGACGTCGGTCACAACGGCGCGCGCCTTGGTCCCCAAAGCCTCGGTCTGCTTCACTGTTTCTTGCGCCTCCTTCGCATTGATGTCCGCCACCACGACCCGTGCGCCCTCCCGGGCAAACTCCATAGCACAAGCTCGACCGATTCCAGACCCGGCTCCCGTAATTACCGCAACCCGACCTTTAAGCTCCATGATTCCTCCTGGAATTCCTGCAAAACTACGGCTTCTATCTGCGCGCTTCGCTATCATCTGAGAGGCCCGCAGGCCGCCCGCCACGTGAAAGTAAATATCACAATCTTTCGTCGGTTGCCGTAGCGCTTCCTTCGGTATGATGGCCTCGTAAGACTTTCTTCCACTCTTAACGCATCCTTTGGCGTCAGATTCACTTCCACAGACCGCTGGCGGGGGAATTACGAGGCGAGTCTACCTAGCACGCCTTGATAGCCTTCATCGTCCTGATAGAGGGTGGCGGCGATCTCGACAACGAATTGGCCCTCCGGTTCCAACCAGCACTGGGTCCCCTGCTGAACGGCTACGGCAAGCTTGCTTGGATAACTGGTCCATGGTTCAAGGACAAGGCGGTAGTGTACGCGCCAGTCCCCATAAACGCGCCACATCCACAAGTACGAACAGCTCTCGATCGGAAAGCGCAGCAAAAACCTGCCTCCGGTCCGCGCATCCTCAAGCATACCAACCTGTTTCGAGATCTGCGGCACAGTGTCCGCAGGCGATACCGGTGCAGATGTCCTGTACCCGGCCCATGTCCGTCGCACCCATCGGCGTCACGAGTCGCGGCCATGCATAGTGCCGCCTTGGCGTGCCCAGCCGGAGCTGAGTGGCCTGGCCCACAGTCCTCGTTCTGGCAGGGATTCTCAAGAACAAATCCTTCTCGGCCGGCAGTGCTGGGTGTGTTCCTCAAGTGAATGCCGAGGGCAACGGACTCGCCTAGCCTGACGCGCTGTGCGATCTTGCTCGGTGTGACACTGCCATAGACGCGCGGTGTTCCCACGCTCGTGAGCAGCTCCATGATCCCTTCGTAAATCCCGGTGGCTTGAAGGGGTCGGCCGCCACGCGCTCCATATACTTCAGAACCCCGTCGAGCAGGATGAGAGCCGGGCGGCCCCGCCCCTTTCGTCAGAAGATCCCGGATCCGGTTTTGAAACGGCCACGTCGGGTGCCACGGGAGCGACCGGTTTCGAAGGCTTCCGCCGTCCCCCCACCGGCCCGGTGGTCGTACCGCAAGCCCGGCCGCTTTCGGACAGGCGCTGGCGGTCTCGCGAAGCACACCCGTGGCTTGTTGGATCCGCCGCAGCGACCAGCCGAGGCGTCCGAAAACGATAACTGGCTTTTTTATTCACTCAAGACATTGGCCATGCCGACTGAGGGTACAGACCCTCGCGCCGGAGTCAGCGTCCGGAGCTGATCTTCGTTGGCGGGTTTTTCAGGTGACCATCAATGGCCAGTTTTGGGTGACCGCCGAGGGCGCTGGGGGCTTCCTCCAGCGTGGCGGCAATGGCTACCTTACCCTTACCTGTCAGCACCCCGCTACGCTCTGCGTGGAGGCGAAAATGAAGGAGTCGCCTGAGATTTTCACGCCGCGCAGGAGGTGGGACTGCTACTTAGAACCGACAACAAGGCGAGGCTGTGTTCGACGGAGAGAAGTTTGAGCCCCCGCAACGGCAAGGAAGTCTAGGGAAGGCGGACGATTCGACCACTCAAGTGACCACCGCCTCAGAGCGTCCGACTCGCAGGCCTGCGGGCAGCGCCTCGGATCCTTCCCTCTGTGGCGTGAGGTGTGCTTCGGGGGTCACCTTCGGGAAGAGCCGTATGGGGGCAAGCCGGGCGTGCGGATCCGCGAGGGCGAAGCCGAATGGCTGAGCTATTCGACCACCTTCCCAACCCGGCCATTCCTTGCCTTTATTGCTTTTCTGGAGGTTACACAGCCTTAGGGCACGGCCAGAGTGACTCCATCCGTCTTCTAAAAGCATGGAGTGGGGATGCCGAGGGTCTCCATAAAAAGGCATAACCTAGGCGGAACTAAATGCTGGGACAGGATGGACTCGTGCGCTCACCCAGTCGACTCCAGAACTGGTATTGCCCTGTCAACTTCTGCCGCGACGTTGAAAAGATGGAACGAAAACCGCAGATTGTTGTCGCGTAAAGCCACGTCGATGCCTTCTTGGGCCAGGCGGGCATGAACCTGCGAATTACGTCCCGCGGTTGTGTGCGAAATGACGACGATGGAAGATCGACACGCAGGCTCACCCGCGCCATCTCGTAACCTGCCGGATATTCTTTCGACCGCCGGAGCAGCGGCGTCTCGATCCATTTTTCTTTCTGATCCCGAGGCGGAAGACCACCGGCGGGCGCCGGCCGTCCCGTAGCTCCGGTTGCTCACCTTCCTGGATGTACCAGTAGTGGCTCGGCTTCTCGAATGGCGAGTTCAGAATAGGTTCGGATATTTCGAAGCTCATGATGGGTTCAAATTGCAAGATTGCAGATTCGAGATTCAATATTCAAGCTGCGTTCTGGGCGAGGTGGCCTCACTCAGTGGCCCCGAATGTTGTGTCTTGAATATCTGAATCTTAAACATCTGAATTCTAAATGGATAGCCCTCCTTCCCTCGAAGCCGCTCCAACTCCTCGAGGAATTCCCGCCGCTCGCGCGCTGCCCGGTCAGCCCGCCGCGTCCGCTCGTTCACATAGCGCTCGCCTTTCATGTCCGAGTCCCGCAATGACCGAATCCAGGCGCCGAGCTGCTTCGAAATACTCTCGGCCTTCGATTTCAGCTTCATCAGGTCCGGTTCGAGATGGGCGAAGGCTGGAATCCGTTCGAGCAGGCAAAAGCATCGATCGGACCTCTCCGGCAGAGCCGCGCGCAATGTAGAGGAATGCCAGCAACTCCTGGTTGGTGCTTCTTTCAAAGCCCTCGGCGATATTGTTCGACACAGAGACCGCCGCGCGCTCGATCTGGTCGCGAAGACTATAACGCTTTTGAAATTCCTGCTCTTCGGTCAGAGCATAGACCCCAGCCGCCAGTTGGATTGCTGACTGCCAAACCGGCAGATCGTCGAATCGATCGTATTTCATCTGTCGGTTCTCCTTGGCGGGCGACAACTTGCTCAGGAGCATCCTAAGCACGAGGTAACCTACCGGCCCGCTGTCTTCAGGACACGGAACTACGCATTCGGAATCCGGATTTACGAATCAAGCGAGTTTCTCTACCACCATCAACTCATTCCCCCGGTCGTCGATGACTTTCACCGCGATCTGTCCATGTTCTCCGGCCTCGAACGGTGCGCTCATCGTCCCAGCCAGATGATCCCAGACCGTTTCTTCGTATTCCGCCCTCAGTGCTTTCTTCAGGTTATCCCATGCGCTGGTGCGCGGGAAAAACGCCTGCGAGACGCGTGAAAGTAGAGGCCGTTGTAATCGGTATCCAGGAACCAGGCCGGAACGTCCTCGCCCTTGCGGTGGTGGACTTTCATGGTGACTGGATCAAACACGTCCAGCCCGAGCAACTCCACCTGGAAGCAGACGTCCTGAAATCTTGAATCTGCCACCTGCGATTCCGCGCCAGCGGTGCTCTGGAATTTGGAATCTGCAATTTGCGATTCCGCGCCAGCGGCGGATTTTCGGCCACCCGCAGCACTCCCTTTTTTACCCTATGGACCTTGATCTCCGGCAAGCCGCACACGCTGAAAATCTGGCTGCTGCGTATGTTCTCCAGCAAATCGGCCATCATCAAATCGGGCGTCGCCTGAATGTACGTCGCCGGGATGCCCGCCACCGCATCACACTTCTCAATCAATTGGCGGGCGTTGGGCTGGATGGCAAAGCCAATCACGTAGAGATGGGTGTAGTTCTTGAGCGCGGCTTCCCTGGCGGCTTCGTGCACCAGCCGCTCGCTAACCGCACCATTCTCGGGTCCGAAAACCAGCGCCACGGGCTTGGCTCCGGAATCTGAAATCTGCGATTCCTCCGATGTGGCGCGCCTTGAGCCGCCGAACGCCTCGGGGAAAGGAGCAATCCCATTCCCTTCCACTACCGCCTCGGCAGAAAGTGAAAGCGTTTTGGCAGGCGGGCGAATGTTCTTGAGCGTCACCGTCCGGTTACCACTGAGGCGCAATACCGGCGACTTGCGCAGCACTTCGAGCATTCGGTCAACGTAAGTGGCCCCTTTGTAATCTCCAATCTGAGATTTGTCATCCGCCTCTTCAGCGCCCAAGTCCACCGGCGTCGAAATCGTTCCTTCCACACAAAATGGCCCCGTCACCCGCGTGATCTTGTTGTCCACTTCCGGCCGGTCCACCAGCACTTCTTCCTTGGGTGGCTCGTTATTGGCGATGGATTCGAGCGTGATGTGGGGAACGATGCCGCCTACTTCTTCGCCCTTCTTGTTTTGCTCGCGCACATCGACAAACCCGCCCGCTGGGCCGCGCGCTTCGTCCTTCAATTGGTACCAGGGGAAGGTCGCCGTTAAAAGGCGCTGGCGAGCGAGCGGCAGGGGCACGCGGCTGCAATCAATCGTGATCCAGCGTCGGCCGCACTGCTCCGCCACGTAAGCCGTCGCGCCGCTGCCGCAGGTGGGATCGAGAACAAGATCGCCCGGGTCGGTCGTCATGTGCAAACACCGCTGAACCAACGACGTCCCCGTCTGTACGCAGTACACCTTGGGATCGGACCGACTTTGAACTGCGCCTCCAACATCGGCCCAAATGTTGGTCAAGTCAACAAGCGGGAAATCGTCGAAGTATCGGACGTATCCCAATTTCCCTCTTGCCGTCACCGCTAGTCTGCCACCAGATGCCAATCGGTCCATGCTGTCAGGTACACTTGCTTTCCAATGGTTTCCTGCGCCGCAGTCGTAACGCTCCCCCTGAAAAACGTATTCCCTGTCGGTCCCTTTGGTCTCCCCTTGAGAAGCTATGTTGTCAATGCGGAAAATCCGCGCACCAACAGGCAATGGTTCTTCACCGTCTTTCTCTTCGGCGGTCATAGCCCTACGCGTTCCGTCGCTCAGTTCAACTTGGTCGTATTTGGAGCGCCTGTCTCCGATAGGTGTTCTCTTTTCTTGGAACAACTCACGGTATCTGATTCTGGCCTTGTCCTTGTAATACCAAAACAGGTAGTCACCGGCCCGACTAAGGGTTGTGCTTTCGAAGCCGCCGGATGTTGTATGGGCGACCAGGCTCACAAAATTCTCTTCTTGGAAAACCTCGTCAAGCAGTTCACGAACATGGTGCAGATTCTCGTCGCTGATCTGCACAAAAATACTGCCGCTGGGCGCGAGCAATTCGCGGGCGAGCAACAGCCGGTCGCGCATGTAGGTCAGATACGAATGCAAACCCAGTTCCCAAGTGTCCCGGTACGCCTGCACCGTCTCAGGTTCGCGGGTCATATCCTCATCGTCGCCGTGCGTTACGTCGCGCTTGCGCACAAAGGGCTGGAAGTTCCAGCCGAACTTCACCCCGTAGGGCGGGTCCATGTAGATCATCTGCACCTGCCCGCCCAGGCCCTCGTATTGCAGGAGCGAATTCATCACCACCAGCGAATCGCCCAGGATCATTCGGTTCACCCATTTGTCTCGGTGCTCATAGGCACGCTGCACCTGATCGGTGATGGAGTGCTCGGGGTCGCCAAAAAGCTCAAATATCGTCTGCTGCTTATCGCGCTTGTGACCGCCGAGGGTCTCGATGATCGCTTTGGTGGAAAGCCGCTCATGAACAAAGAGCGGCAGGGTGGCACGTCAAAAGAGAGCCGCTCTGCCTTGTCCGCCAGTTCAAAAACGGCCGCGAGAGCGCCTTGAGCCTCTCGATTGCGTCTTGAAGGCCCGCGATGGAGCAAAACTCTCTGGGTTTTCCATTGGCGTCCCTGCCGGAATAGAAGCGGCGGGGTTCCTTGAACCGGTGGGGTGGCGGCAAGGCGGCAGCTTCCTCGATCATTATGAAGCAGCTATTCGCCGATGTCCCGCGTCCCATTCTGCCCGTCCCAATCAAGCGCCGGAGAAAGCGAGGAATCATAGCGATAGGTCACTGGCGGCTTTTTCTTTTTGAACTGCGCCTGCGTCCCCACATCCGGCCGCATCGGGCTTTCCGATTCTGGGTGCTTGTAGCTTTCGACCTGTAAGCCGGTAGTCTTCTTCTTAGCTTTAACCTTTCCCATCACCACTCCTGTCATAGGGTATCCGCATCGCTGGTTGACCCATCTTCACGCCGTCAACGTGCGGATTGCAGGTGTTCGACGTAGAGGCGAAACTGAGTGACGAACTTCTGGGCGATCTGGTCCGGCTTCATACCTCGCACGTTCAGGAAGATGTGTTCGCTGGCCGGGGGACCGCTGTCATCCTTCGGCTTTTGGTTAACCAGGTCAGCCTGGAAGAGGCGCGCTCCGGTGACCCAGTCCAAGACGACGATCGACTCAACGGGCAGCTCGTTGCGCTCCCGCTTAGGTTGAGGCACACCCTGGCGGCTCAGCTTGAACCGGGTGTCCCTCTCCGGGGCCTTGGCCCGAATCAGAATGTCAACTCCTTCGGAGTTGGCTGTTTGACGAAAGCGGTTCCAAGCGCGCAGGTCATCAATGATCCATTTATCCAGGTCGAAGGGCATGGGCTCGACGTAAACGAGCTTCGCGGAGACTAGCTTGTTGCTGGACGGTGCGCCCGCCACCTGGCCTCCGGCGGCCTGGATCCAACCGAGCATGAGCGCCAAGACGAATGGCAGCATGGAAGCTCGTTCCCTTTTTCGTTTTTCTCTTTGCCCTACTTCGCTGGCGCCTGGCGTCTCCCGGCTGTGCTACTCCTCGAACCTGCGTCCGGTTAGGTCGACGAAGACATCTTCCAAGCTGGGATGGGAGATGTGCAAGTCGAGGAGGTCGTTGTTGGAGACCTCTAGGTGCCGCACGAGGGCAACAATGGCCTTGGCAGCGGCCTGCGTATGGATCAGGTAGGCGCCGTCGCGCTCCCGGCAATCAAGCACCGCTTCCAGACCCTTTACCTCCTGCGAATTGAGGGGACTACTCACGTAAACTTCGAGCCGCACTCCTTGGCCCGATTGCTGCACCAGCTCGCGCGGTGTCCCCAGCGCCACCACTCGGCCGCGATCCACAATCGCCACACGGTCGCACAGCCGTCCCGCCTCCTCGATATAGTGCGTGGTCAGCAGCACGGTTCTCCTTTCCGATCGCAGGTGCGCGATGAGCGAGTAGATATCGCGCCGCACCATGGCGTCTAGCCCGGAAGTCGGCTCATCCAGGAGCACCAGCTCAGGATCATTCACCAAGGCCAAGGCTAAGGCCAGGCGCTGCTTCTGCCCTCCCGATAGGGTATCGAAGTAGGCCTTGCGTTTATCCGCCAAGCCGAAGCGCTTCAAGAGGTCGGAACAAGCCACGCGGCGGTTGTAGAAGCTTGCGAAAAGGTCGAGCGCCTCCTCAACTCGCATCTTGTCCGGGAGGACCGTAGCCTGAAGCTGCGCCCCGATGTGTTCCTTAAGGGCTTGGCTTTGCCGCGTGGGGTCGAGGCCGCAGACGGTGACCGAACCGGAGTCAGGCTGGCGCAGCCCTTCGATGATCTCAATGGTGGTTGTTTTGCCCGCGCCGTTCGGACCGAGGAGCCCAAACACTTGGCCGCGGTGAATCTCAAGGTTGATGCCGCGCAACGCCTCGACGTCGCCGTAACGCTTGCGAAGGTTCTCGGCGCGAACCAAGGGTGCATCATCTGGCAGTGAGGGAGCCGAACCCGGAATGGGCGATGCCAGCATGGATTCACCACCCCGTAGAGTTTAACCCACTCTAAGTAAGGCCCTGGGTATTGGTCAAGGGAGGCCTTCCTCCAAGAAAGCGTGCGGCCACCTAATAGTCAAGCTGAAAAGCCGGAGGGTATCGAGAATCCCGGGCGTACTCGCCTGGCAAGGCGGGTTCCGCGAGACGTGACCCGAATGGGCAGCCCACCGTTAAATTCCAGGACCTCCGCGTCTCCTCAGGTAGAATGTCCCGTCCGTGTGAGGAGGCTTCTTGGTTGTGAGAACGGAGCAGGCGCCCGAGCGTGCAGGTCTGCGGCGGGAATTGGGCCTGGTGCAAGCGACGTCACTGGCCATTACCGACATGGTAGGAATCGGGCCCTATATCACCATTCCCCTCCTGCTGGCGACGATGGGCGGGGCCTGGGCGATGCTGGCTTGGCTGGTGGGCGCGCTCGTGGCTTTCTGCGACGGCCTGACCTGGGCCGAGCTCGGCGCGGCGCTACCCCAGGCAGGCGGCAGCTACCACTACCTCCGCGAGTCTTATGGAGCGCAAGGTGCGGGACGCTGGCTCTCGTTCCTGATGGTGTGGCAGATCGTCTTCTCCGCCCCGTTATCGGTAGCGAGCGGCAGCATCGGCTTCGCCCATTACCTCAGCTATCTACTGCCAGACCTTCCTGCCTACGGGGTGCGAGTGGTCGCAGCCATTTTTCCACTAGTGCTGGTGGCACTCCTCTACCGCCGCATCGGGGTGATTGGCAAGATGTCGGTCGTGCTGGCAGCCGGCGTACTAGGAGGCTGCCTGTGGATTGTCCTGGCCGGCGCACCCCACCTCAGTGTTGGCCGACTGCTCGCCACGGCCCCCTCCCCGCCTCCGCTCAGCTGGATGTTCTGGGCAGGGCTGGGCCACGCCACACTCTACGCCCTTTACGACTTCTTCGGATACTACAACGTTTGCTATCTGGCCGAGGAGATTCGTAATCCCGGGCGGGTTATTCCGCGGGCCATTCTCCTCTCCATTGCCACCGTCGGCACCCTCTATTTGCTGATGACCTGGTCGTTCCTCAGCGTGGTTCCCCTGCCTGCCCTGCTGCGCACGCAATACGTGGCGTCGCTCTACATCGAGATCCTAGAAGGACCCCTGGCGGGCAAAGTGATGACCCTGCTGCTGCTATGGATCGCCTTTTCCTCTGTGTTCTCCCTGCTTTTGGGGTACTCGCGCATACCGTACGCGGCAGCCGTCGATGGCAATTTCTTCCGGCCTTTCGCCCGCCTGCATTCGCGCGGTCACTTCCCCCACATCTCTCTGGTGACCCTGGGGGTAATTGCTTCGCTCTTCAGCCTGGGCCGGCTCAACGAGGTGATTGGAAGCTTGATCGCCACCCGCGTGCTCATCCAATACTTGCCCCAGACCATCGGATTCTTTCTGCTGCGGGCGCGCGCCCCCATGCTTCCCCGCCCCTTCCGGATGTGGGCTTACCCGTTACCCGGCATCCTTGCGGCGTGCGGATGGGTCTACGTATTGGCCACAGCGGCGCCGCGCTCGCTGCTCTTTGCCGTCGGTGTTCTGGTGGTCGGGACGGCGGCCTACCTGCTCCGGGCCTCGAGACGGGGCGAGTGGCCCTTTGGCAAGCCGTCATCAATCCATAGCACGCGTTAGGTGGTTCAGGGTGCTCGCCAGTTCTTGGTTCCTCAATCCCGTGCTTGGTGCGGCTAGTTCGTCTGTTCGCTCCTGGCGCCAACGTGGACCAACTCGATGCCGGTGCCGCCACGCTCACTCTTAAGCGTAACAACACGCTCATCGTCCTTATGCTTGATTTCGAAGACCGTTTCGCCTTCCGAGTTCTGCCACGTCAACTTGGTTACTTGGCTTCCCAGGCGTTCCTGGTAGAAGCTGCGAACCTTGTCGATGGGATCGGCGGTCTGGAACTTGGCTACCACGATTCCCATGTTCCTCTTACCCAGGATGCCGAGATTCACTGTGGCCGAGTCATCGTCGTGGACCTGGGTCGCGCCGGGATAGACGGGCAAGCCCAGGCGCGCCTCGCTCACTTGCTCGTCTGCGTTGACGCTGATCGCTCCCACCGGCGTGCTGATCGAAACTGCCTCCTTGCCCTTCCCGCGATCCTGGACGCTCACGTGGACGTTGCGGCTGACGAACCTCAATCCCGCCCATAGGACGATGATGCACGACAGCACGATGATGGCTAGCAAGGCCAGAACGATTCCCACCCAGTGGGTGCTCAAACGCTGTGGGGTGGGCTGTACCGGAGGTAGCGGTGTTGTGGACATGACGAAGCCCTCCTTCGGGCTACTGGGGAAAGCCAGCCCCG
>CADDZE010000084.1 GCA_902812465.1 Acidobacteriota bacterium
TCCCAGGCGGCTTCCGAGTATCGTCACCTTCTGCCTCCCTCCCGACAGAATGCCCGATTCCCCTCGCCGCCTTCAGCCGACAGATCACGTGCTCATTCATCCGGACATTTAATGTGCTAACGACAGGCGCTGGAAAGGTCTTTGACAAATCGAAGGCTGCGTGATAACGTCACGCCAGCTCCAGTAATGGCTGCAGCCTGATTGACAACGGGAACCCATGCTGGCAGTCCCAGGAAGGGAGTGGCTGTGACGCGTCTTAGATTACTCTCGACGGTCGTATTCAGCCTGTTCGCGGCGGGCTGGACACTGGCTTCGACCATTCAGGGAACCGACCCCAAGATCATCATCAACGGCGGGCAGAATTCCGCCTTCGCCTTGGGAATCACTGACCCCGACTTCCCCATCACCGGCCTGCATTTCCAGTTCATCTCGCCCAGTGGCACCAGCCCCGGTACCAGCCCCTGTGTGATTAACGGCATCGATGACCCAACCTGCACCTTCACCAACGACAGCAGCGTGACTTGGTTCTCACTCACGTTCGACATCGAGCCCGGCGGTCAGCAGCCGCCGTTCAATTGCGAAACCAACGCCTTCTTCAACAGCTGCGTATTCAACGCCACCGGGACTCAGGTGACTTTCCTCTCGACCATCGCTTCAGGGGGAATCCATGTGGGCGATACGTTCCAGGTCGAAGTTGATAACTGGGAGCAGAATACCGGGTTCGCGGGAACGGCAAATCATGCCCCGGTACCTGAACCGGGAACGCTGGCGCTGATTGCCCTGGGGCTGGGCTTCATGGCACGGCGTCGGAGGAATGGAGCCTCGGCTGCCGGGTAGCCGGCTGCTCCGCACGCTGAGACGTGGAAGCGTGCTCTTCAGGTCCCGAAACACCGCTAAGCCGCCCGTCACTCTGCACCCACGCCCAAATCTTGTTCCTCACATCAATGGGCCTTGCTGCTGAATTCTTTCATTAGGCGAGAGAATTCAGGAAGATTCTGGATGCTCTTGAGCTCGGGATCAGCCTGCGCCTGTTGCTCGGACACGCCCCGCTGAAGCGCCTCCCGAAGTGCCTTTAAGGCCTCGTGTGGATTTCCCGCCAGCGCCTGCACGATGGCTTCGTCATAGACAAACTCTACACTATTGGGATCGATCTTCCTCGCCTCACGGATGAACCGGAGTGCCGCCACTGAATCACCGCGCTTGGCGTGGTAAAGGGCGAGGGTATCCAGTACGGCGCTGTTGTGGGGATTCACCTCGAGCTCCTGGTATGCCAGATGGATGGCCTTCTGGTACGCCGCCGCTGCCTTCTCTGGCTGGCCTGACCAGCGGTAGGCGTCCGCTAAGTTTCCCATCATCGTCGCGTTACGCGGGTTCAGCTCCGCCGCCTTCTCAAACATGGGTACCGCCTCGGCATAGCGCTTGAGGAAAAAGTAGGCGGTGCCGAGATCCGAATAGACAGCCGCATCGGGATTGATCTGCATGGCTTTCTGCAGATAGGGAATGCACTCGGCATACTTCCCCTGCTGGAAATAAGCCGCACCGATGTTCTCCCAGGCCCAGAGGTTATCCGGCTCCAGCTCTTTTACCTTCAGAAACGCCTGAAGGGCCGTCTCATAGTCCCCGATTTTGAAGTAGGCTGAGCCTAGACTGTTGTAATTGAGCCAGTAGTAGGGGTTGATCTTAATGGCCTGCTGGTAGGATTCAAAGGCCTCGTTCTTGCGTCCGTCTGCAAGCAGCGCGTTGCCTAGCAGGCGATAGCCCTCATCCGAGTTCGGCTTCAGTTGCAGCGCCCGCCGCAGCTCGACCACCGCTCCCGCTGGGTCTCCGGTCTCCTGGTACACAGTGCCCAGAGCGAAATGTACCTCAGCCAGGTTGTCGTTCAAGGCCTTCGCCCGCTCCGCCGCACCCCGGGCCTTCTCCGCCCAAAAGGCGTCCTTTGTGTCCCAATACATGCTCAGGCTTGCTTCCGCCAGACCGGCATAAGCGAGGGCAAACCGGTTGTCCAGGTTCAAAGCGTCCTCATAGAGCTTGATCGCCGCCTCAACGTTCCGGCGTTCCTGCCTGCCGCGCATGGCAGCTCGACCCTTCAGGTAAAGATCGTAAGCCTGCAGGTTGTCCGTAGGTCTGGCCACGGCCCGGGCCTGCTCATACTGGCTGGGATTCAGCTCCAGTTCGGAAACCAGGGCGGAATAGATCTGGTCTTCGAGCCCTAGCAGGTCCTGCCGCGTTCCCGAGAACTCGTGGGTCCAGACGGCACGCCCTCCGGCTGCATCATCGACGTGCAGGATTACGCGCACCTTATCGCCGCTGCCCTGCAGCTGGCCGCGGATGACCAGGTTGGCGCCGAGGTCGCGAGCCACCTTTTCCAGGGGTGCGTCAGGGTCAACCTTGTTGCTCGAGCCGGGCGAGGTCACATGGACATCCCGCAGTTCGAATAACTTGGCAAAGAGCTCTTCACCCAAGCCTTCAGCCACGTAGTTCAGCGACGCATCATTGCCGAGAATATGGAATGGCAGGACGGCCACGTACTTCCCCTGAGCGATGGGAGGAATGCCAGCGGTGGGCCCAGCCGAAGGTGCCACAGGGGGCAGCAGACGGTGCCGGACGCCAGGGACCAGCAGCGAACCCAGCAGCAGGGCCACCACCGCGGCCGTGGCCAGCCATCCTGTGCGACCCGGAACAGGGACGGTGATCTGAATGGTGCGCGTGGAGGATGCACGCTGGGTCTCGAGGTCCCGCGCGATATCGGCTGCGTGCTGATAACGCCGCGCTGGGTCACGCTCGAGGCAGCGGAGAATAATCTGGGCGACATAGTCAGGCAGCTCAGGAAGGATCGCGCGTGGATCCTTGGGCTTCCGGTTGACGCGCTGGTACATCACCTGCAGCGCGGGGCCGTCCGCGAATGGAAGTTCACCCGTCACCATCTCGTAGAAGATCAGCCCCAGCGAGTAGAGGTCGCTGCGATGGTCGGCCGGCTTACCTTCTACCTGTTCCGGCGACATGTAGAGCGGCGTCCCCAAGATCTCGCCGGTACGCGTCATCCAGCCGCTGCTAGCCTCGATGGATTTGGCCAAGCCGAAGTCAGAGATATAGGCGGTGCCGGAGGCATCGATAAGGATATTGGGCGGCTTGAGGTCGCGGTGCACCACGCCTTCGGCATGGGCTGCGGCGAGGGCCCCGCAGAGCTGGCGAACGATTGGGACCGCGCGCGACAGAGGAAGACGTCCCTCGGTCCGCAGCACGCGATGCAAATCCGTTCCCTCGACGTAGGCCATGGAGATGAACTTCACTCCGTCCACGTCGCCGAGATCGTGAATACGCAGCACGTTTTTGTGGGAAACGCGGCTGGCCAAGAGCATCTCCTGCTTGAAGCGCTGCATGGCGGCCGGGTCGGCCGTGTATTCCGGACGAATCAGCTTGAGGGCTACGGTACGGTCCAATTCCCGGTCGTAGGCCTTGTAGACGGCCCCCATGCCGCCACTGCCGATTAAGCACTCAATGCGGTAGCGCGGACCAAAGGCCGCTCCGGGCACCAGGGTCATTCGTGTGGAGCCGAGCGCGGTAGCCGACAACCCGCCGGCAGTCGAGTCAGGCCGCGGAAACGGCGAGGCCACGCCGACGGCTGTGGTGGACTCCACTCCGGCAGGCTGGGCGGCTAAGCTGTCAGCGCGGCGCCCAGGAAGTGTCGCTGCATCCGGTGTGGCGGAAAGTGCAGCTCCGCAGCGCACGCACACGGAGGCCGACACAGGATTGTCCGCCTGACAACCAGGACATCGCATATACGCCGAATCATACCCGGACGGGAGCGGAGCGTCGGGGGTCTCTGCATTATGGGCTACCGGATCCGCCCTTCGCAAGCGAAATCGTGTCCGGCAATTCAGCACGTCCTTGCCATGTATACTCCTCCACCTTCCCTCTCCGGTTTGCCCGAGACTCGACCTTCCCGTAGCACGCCCTTGAGGTCCGGCCTCCCTTAGCCTCATGGCTGCAGCCTACTCAGAACGAGTTGTCAAGGGGTCCACGGAAGGCAACGGTTTGTGCTTTGTTTTCAGGTAGATCCAGATAGCCTGACACCTGGCGCGATGGCCCAGTCCTCTTGCAGGAAAACCCTCACCTCCGGGCTCGAAACGGTCGATACCTCTGTCAGGGAGGCTGAGCGATGGCTCGAAGAAAGACCCTTTCGGCATTCGCTTTGGCGCTGTTCGTCGGCATTGCCAACCCCTCCCCTCACCTGGTCGCCGCCGATCGGACTTTTCGTTTTAGGGCAGGTTCGGGATCCGCGGCAGTGGCTGCTTCCCACTCCGCGAGTAGAGGGACGTCCCAGGCGGAGCCGACGGGCGTGCTGGGCTCATCCTCCGCTGTCTCTAACCCAGCGCCAGACCTGGCAGAGCTCGAAAAAATGATGCTCGACCTCATCAATCGCGAGCGGCTTGACCCGGCCAACCGCGAAGAGTTGGGAGGGCATGCCCGCCCCTTGCGGTGGGACGACAAGCTCGCCGAGGTCGCCCGCGCCCACTCCCAGGACATGGCAGCGCGCCACTACTTCGACCACTTCAGCCCCGACGGCAGCTTGCCCGCGCAGCGCGTCACGCAGGCGGGAATCGTCTGGCTGGCCACGGGCGAGAACATCGCCAAGTTTGCCGATGTCGCCCGGGCCGAGGCAGCCTTTATGAATGAGCCTCGCTTTCAGGCCAATCACCGCAGCAACATCCTCAGCCCCGATTTCACTCACGTCGGCATCGGCATCGCCCGTGGAGATAACGGCATGCTGTATATCACCCAGGAATTTGTCCAGAAGCCTTAGCGGGACGGGATAGTGATGGGCGTGGCCTGGAGCCTTCACCCTGGGAATCGTCACTTAGCTGAGAAGGAGTTCGCCGTGCTTTTCGCGCACTCCGTAACCTGAGGTCAAGTGCTGGAGGGGGGAGTTGAACCCCCACGCTGGGTAACCAGCGCGAGATTTTGAGTCTCGTGCGTCTGCCAGTTCCGCCACTCCAGCCCAGCCTACGCCCGCAGCATAGCATGGCGGGGCAGCCCGATTGCAAGCCGGTGGGATCTTGGAACAGGCCCCCGCGGTGCTGCGCCCTCGTTTATGTGGCGGAGCGATCCACGCTGAGCGGACCAGCGCCTCGCGCCGCAATGATCAGCAGGCCGCCGATGAGGCCGACATTCTTCATGAAGTGAGTCATGTTGTTCATCCGCTCCATCCCCGACAAGGCCCAGAAATTGTGAAAGGTCAGCGACACAGGGATCAGGTAAAGCGCCATCACCCACGCCCAGAACCTTGCCTTGAACCCAGCCATCACGCACAGCGCGCCGGCGACTTCGATGACGATGGCCAGGACCAGCGCCACCCTGGTCGCGGGAATACCCTTGGAGGCCATCATGGCGGCCGTACCCGAGAAGTTGCCGATCTTACTCAGGCCACCAATAAGGAAGAGTAGACACAGCAAGATACGGCCTAGCAGCACCAGAAACCTGTTGAGTGTCTCCATGGTCGTTCCTCCTAACTCTGCGGTGTGATGCCCGCCAGCGAAAGGCGGTTCAGAGCTGTTGCCCAGGGATAGGTATTCCGCGCCGCCTAGCCGGAAGGCTCGCGGCACTGGGCAAAAGCCCGATTCGCCGCTTCAATAGTCACTGCGACGTCCTCCTGGCTGTGGGCGGACGAGACAAAAGCTGTTTCGAACTGGGACGGCGGGAGATAGATTCCGCCGTGCAGCATACCACGGAAGAAGGTAGCGAAGCGTGCCGTATGCGACGCGCAAGCGGAGACGTAATCCGTAACCGGACGCGAGCTGAAGAACGCGGTGAACATGGAGCCAACACGATTCACCGTCAGGGGTACACCGGCTTGTTGAGCTGCGGCGAGCAGGCCCGCCACCAGCCTCTGGGACGTTGCCTCGAGCCCGGCGTAAAATCCCGGGCGCCGCAGCACCTCAAGGGTCTTGATCCCAGCCGCCACCGCCAGCGGGTTGCCGGAGAGTGTGCCGGCCTGATAGACCGGGCCCGCAGGAGCCACGTAGTCCATCAACCGGGCCTTTCCGCCGTAGGCACCCACGGGCAAGCCGCCGCCAAGGATCTTACCTAGCGTTGTCAGGTCCGGCTGGACGCCGTAAAGCTGCTGAGCTCCGCCGTAAGCGACGCGAAAGCCGGTGATGACCTCGTCGAAAATCAGCACCGTCTCCTGTTCTGCCGTTAAGGTCCGGAGCCTCTCCAGAAAACCAGGCTGTGGCGGCACACATCCCATGTTTCCCGCCACCGGTTCCACAATGGCCGCCGCCAGCTCGCCCCGATAGCGGCGAAAAGCTTCCTCCAGGGCTGCTATGTCGTTGTAAGGGATGCTGACGGTCAACTCCGCCAGAGCGCGCGGGACTCCCGGACTGTCGGGCAGACCTAAGGTCGCCACGCCCGAGCCAGCTTTCACCAGCAAGCTATCCGAGTGGCCATGATAGCAGCCGTCAAACTTCAGGATCTTATCGCGTCCGGTAGCCGCACGCGCCACCCGAAGGGCGGCAAGCGTCGCTTCGGTGCCGGAACTGACCAGGCGGACGCGTTCAATGGAGGGAAAGGCCTCTTGGATACGCTCCGCCAGCGTCACCTCACCCGGCGTGCAGGCGCCAAAGCTTGACCCGTCACGCAAGGCGCGCTCCACCGCTCCAACCACCTCGGGATGGCAGTGGCCGAGAATCAGCGGTCCCCAGGACAGGACATAGTCCAGATACTCCCTGCCATCTACGTCGACAATCCGGGAGCCGTGGCCTCGGGCGATGAACAACGGTTCGCCGCCGACGGCGCGGAACGCCCGCACCGGGGAGTTCACGCCGCCCGGCATCAGGCGTTGGGCCTTGGTGAACAGCCACTGGGAATTCGTCGGCAAGGTCCGGCGAGCCTCGCTTCCCGCCATGGTCGCCATCTTTGCCCGCTCGCGGACGAAGTGAAATTCGCGGTGAACTGTCAGATCTGGAACTTAACGCCCAGCCTCG
Source organism: Acidobacteriota bacterium (assembly GCA_902812465.1). Classification (GTDB taxonomy): domain Bacteria; phylum Acidobacteriota; class Terriglobia; order UBA7540; family UBA7540; genus CADDZE01. The sequence goes on from CADDZE010000084.1 coordinate 6,984, forward strand.
CCTCGACTTCCTCGATCGGAACCATTTCAATGGCGTCCCAGGGGCACCCATCGAGGAAGCAGCCGTCGGGACCCTTACTGACACACTTCTTGCAGCCAATGCACAGGTACGGATCGACCTCGATGCGCCCGAAGGGAGGATGTTCTTCGTCAGGCACCCAGTACATGCAGTCCTCGACGGGACAATAGGGGACGCAGGCGGGTGACCCGGCACACCCCGTGCAGCACTCAGTGATGACGGCCAGCTCCCTGGGTTTCTTCTTCCGAGGCGTATTAATACCTTGGGACTTAGGTTCCCTCTTGACGACTTCCTGGGTCGGGATATAGTAGACGGGCAAGGCTTCTACCTCGGTGGTCTCTCAAACGTTGGCGTGGCCATTCTCCCAAAAGCGTTGCCCTAAGTCAATGTGGGAGAATCCAGGGCGCGCTCGAGGGGCAAGTCCTGAAAGAGCCAGCGTTTGGGCCTTGCAACTTTCAGCAGTTCCAAGGGGCGAATGAACAGCGGAGTCGCGTGGGCGCTGGTGGTCCATGTGGTCGGCTTCGTCTTCTGGATGGGCGGCCTTCTGGTGGCTACCCAGGTCCTGGCCAGCCACACCGAGGCCTCTTCCGAAGAGGTGCGGCAAGCTTTCCAGAGGCTCGAGGTCAAGCTCTTCAAAGGTGTAGCGCACCCAGGCGCCGCACTCACCGTGATTGGCGGAGTCGCCGTTCTCATCCTCCAGCCCGACTACCTGCGCCAAGGATGGCTGCACGCAAAACTTTCGCTGGTGGCTATCCTCATCGGCCTGGATTTGATGGCCTACTTTCGTGCCCGGTCGTTCCACGCCGGCAACGTACAGCTTAGCCGGCGCGAATGCAAACTCTTGCACGGAGGAATGGCGCTCGTCTTCTTGGGCATTGTCATTCTGGTGATGATTAAGCCTTTTTGAGGGGGGAAGGTGCTGGCCGCTGGCACACCCTAATTCCGAGACTTTGGAGGCTGAATTGTCGGAAACGAAGATAACCGTGAGAAACAACGGCCCCCTCCGGGTGGAGGGAGACTTTGTGATTTACGACATGGAAGGGCAGGCTTTCGACCTGGCGGGCCGAACAGGCATCAGCCTGTGCCGCTGCGGACACTCGGAGAACAAGCCGTTCTGCGACGGAAGCCACAAGCGTGTGGGGTTCCAATCGGAAGTGCGGGCGCGGCGGCTTGATTCACCAACTCCACCCGCGCCACTCCCAGCCTAGGATCCCTGAGGGAGCGCAGAGCTTAGAGGGGGATCGACTAGGCGAATGGTGGGCCAGAGTTGGCCGATGGATTTTTCCACAGAACTGTGCAAATCCCTGTGGAAACCTGGGTAATTTTCACTGTCTGCGATTGAAGAGAAAAATCTTTTAGCTATTTGCACAATAATGCATCAATTCATAGTTCATATTTAGTCTGCTACTAAATCCTTCCTGCGAGAGCCTCGCGGAGCAGAACCCAGCCCCCTTGCCCAAACCCAGGTTAAGACTCGCTGAAGTCAATCATCACTGGACGGGCTCGGAATCCCTGCGTCTTGATAGCCGCCAGAACCAGCCCAACTGCGAGCCAGCCCGCCCCGACCGTCATCGCCAGGGGTGGCAGACTCAGCCAAATAGCCAGGCAGCAAAGTAAGCCTAGCCAGGGGAGGACCGCATCCCTAATCAGCTTGCGCCGCTGGCCAGGAACGCCCGTCACATAGTACTGCCAGAAGGCGGCGAGGTTAACCCCCATGAAGGCAATCAACGCCCCGGAGTTGAGCATCTCGCCCCCCAGCTCGTAGCCGCGCCCCTGCCGGTTCAGGAACAAGGCCGCGACGAATGCGATCAAGCCGACGGCGGTCAGGCTGAAGTCTGGGGTGTTGCGCTTGGGGTTCAGATGGGCAAAAAGACGGCGCGGGAGCACCCCGTCCCGCCCCATACCGAAGACGATTCGCGCCGCCCCGACTTGGCCGCTGAGAGCACTACCAAAACTGGCTACGATCAGGACTCCCCACATGAAATGATAGAGCAGCACCCCCCCGACGCGCCGACAGACATCCATGAAGGCCGTTTCGGGCTGGACGAAATGGTAGTCCGGCCAGACGAGCTGGCCGAGGTAGGCTTCAATGCCACTCATCACCGCCGTCAGGATCACCACTAGGACGATGGCCAGCAGCACATTCCGCCGCGGGTTATGGACGTCCTCGGCCAGGGTAGTCAGCCCGTCGAAACCGATGTAGGTGAGCGCGGCAAAGGAGGTGGCCGTGGCGAAGGTGCGCAGGTTGAAGGTAGCCGCATTGTAGAAGGGGAGGGTGGAAAAGAGACCGCTGACGCCGCGGGAGGCCACCAAGTAACGCACCGCCAGGATGGCAAACAGCCCGATGACGGTACACATGCCTGCCAGCAGGACCTGATTGGAGCGTGCCGTCCACCGGATACCACACAGATTCAAGCCTGTGATTAGCAAGGCGAATCCCGCAGCCCCCACCCCATAAGGGATCTGCGGAAACTCGCGCTGGATGGCGACGGCCACGTAAATGACGTTAATCAGCGGCAGAACCAGGTACCCGAGAAACATGGCCCAGCCGACCAGGAACCCGGCATGTGGGTTGATACCCCGGCCCACGTAGGTATACGCAGAGCCGGCGGCCGGATAAAGCGCCGCCATGCGCCCGTAACTGATGGCCGTGAGCAGCATCGGGACCATGCCGACGAACACCGTCGTAACGGTATGGCCCCGCGAGAGTTCCTGGGCCACACCAAACAGCGGCACGACGGCGATCGGCTGGATTAAGACGATGCCGTAAAAGATCAGGTCCCAGAGCGAAAGAACGCGCCGAAGGCGCGGCACGGCCTCCGACGGAGAAGCCTCAATGTGGGCAAGGGGTTGCGCCATAGAATCGACGAGTTAGGGTCGCATAAGAGCGCGGCAGGTGCAATCGTTCATCCAAACTTCGTCGTCAATCTCCCGGTCCCTCGGACCGCCGCAGGATTCGGTCTGCCGCCGACGCCTGCAGTGCTGCCGCTTCCTTCCGAATATGGTGCCATGCCTGCTCGACATGGCGGGCTTGGGTGTGGGTCTGGCCCACACAAAGCCTCAGGGTAAAGCGTCTGTCAAGTCTCGTCTGGGTCAAGTAGAGGTTTCCGCTAGCGTTCAGCCGGTCGAGCAGCGCTTGGTTGAAGGCGTCACCGGCGCAGTGGCGGAAACAGACCAAGTTCAGCGGCGCGGGCGCGGCCAGCTCGAACTGGTCATCCTGCGCAACCCAAGTGGCAAACTCCTGCGCCAGGCGAACGTGTTCGCGGATGTGATGGCGCAGCCCCTCGAGGCCATAATGGCGAATGACGAACCACAGCTTGAGCGACCGGAAACGGCGCCCCAGGGGAATTTGCCAGTCGCGGTAGTCGAAGACCTTCCCTGACTCGGTGGCTGGATTGCGGAGGTACTCGGGCAGCACCGAGAGGGTCCGGATGAGGGCCTTTCGGTCAGCAACCCAGAAGCAATCGCAATCAAAATTAGTGAACATCCACTTATGCGGGTTAAAACAGTAGCTGTCCGCCAGCTCCAGGCCTTGGTGAATCCAGCGGAACTCGGGACACAGGGCAGCCGTACCGCACATCGCGGCATCGACGTGAAGCCACATGCCATGCTGCTGGCAGAGGCGCCCAATCTCGGCCACTGGATCGATGGCTTGGGACGAGGTAGTGCCGACCGTGGCGCAGACGAAGCAAGGCATCTTGCCCGCACGCCGGTCCTGTTCGATGGCGCTGGCCAGCGCATCGGGCCGCATGGCGAACCGCTCGTCGACGCCGACGAGGCGCAGGTTCTCCTCGCCCAGTCCAGCGATCTTCACCGCCTTGAGCAGGGCCGAATGGGTCTCCGAGGAACCATAGGCTACCAGGCGGCCGTCCGTACCGCGGCGGTTGGACGCGAAACCGGTGGAGCGCTCGCGCGCCGCGAGCAGCGCACAAAGCGTCGCACTCGAGGCAGTATCCTGGATCACGCCGCCTCCCTCCCGCGTCGATAAAAACTTCTCCGGCAGAGCCAGCATCCCTACCAGCCAGTCGAGAACATGCGTCTCGAGCTCGGTCGCCGCGGGGCTGGTCGCCCACAGCATCCCTTGCACCCCAAGCCCGGCCGCCAGGAGCTCACCGAGAATCGCTGGGCCCGAGGCGTTGGCCGGGAAAAAGGCAAAGAAATTCGGTGACTGCCAGTGGGTGATGCCGGGAAGGATCAGTTTGTCGACGTCGGCGAGGATGCGGCCGAAGGGCTCGCCTTCGGCTGGCGGCGCGGGCGGAAGCGCAGCGCGAAGTTGGCCCGGTTCCACCGAGGACAGCACAGGAAAAGAATCGATGCGCTCCAGGTAGCCGGCAATCCAGTCAATCACGGCCTTTCCCCAGCGCCGGAACTCGTCCGGGCTCATGTGGTAGCTCGTCTCAGGCACGCCGTCTCCACGGCCCAACCAGGGCAAACCGCCCTACAGTTTAGCAGCGGTGGGGACGGCTTGCGCGATGGGGCTGCCAGCTCATCCGCTGCCTCACTAAGGAACCCGTGGTGCACCGCCGGGTGGGCCCGCTGCTACGGACGCTTGATGCCGAACTTCTCGAGCCGGTATTGCAGAGTGCGGAAGGTCATGCCGAGAAGCTGGGCGGCGCGCGTGATGTTCCAATTGGTGCGCTGCAAGGCTTCGAGGATTTTCGCCTTCTCGTGCTCCTCCCAGGAGCCTTCAGGG
>CADDZE010000085.1 GCA_902812465.1 Acidobacteriota bacterium
CGGCTGGTGGTGGCAGCGGTGGTGCCGGTGGCGGCGTGGCTGGCGGCGCCGGGTATCCCGGCGGCGTGGGCGGCGCTGGCGGTGGGGTCGGTGACGTGGCTGGCGCGTACTGGCCGCTACGACCTGGCACCCGGCCCGCCGCAATGATCGCAAAGCCTCCGCGTGCGCCAAGTTCGGCCTGTTTCCGCGCATGAGGCGAGTGGCGTCCCATTCACTTCCGCCGTAACGCGGGCGTCCCATTCACTTCCGCCGTAACGCGATCGCCACCACGATCGGCGTCTCGCGGCAGTACTATCGAGACTTCGCCAGCAGAAACACATCGGAGAGGCGTGCGCCACGCAGCCGTTTCGGAGTAACGGAATCAACTCCCAGCAAAACCTCGGTGCACCCTGTATCGGCGGCGTATCTTATTGGAGCATATACAAGGCTCTCAACATAAGCGAGGTGGCGCGCTCGCGTGCCATACGGTGCAAGACCCACCTCATAGAGTTGGAGTACGTCACGCCAACGCCATCCAAGGCACACGGAGATCACCATATCGTTGATGCCTGCTTCAAAAGCCACGTGGTGAAGTTCCTTGTTCTCCAGCCACTGTTCCAACCGTGACGCAACCAGGAGCGGATGCTCCCGCGCCCCATGGCCCTTCGCAACATCTGCCACCATCGCAGGTGCGTAGTCCATTACGTCAGCCCAGCTTACCGACCTCGACCACATTCCCAGGGAATCACGTTGCCGCCAATCCCGGACAACAACGCTCCGGTGCGACGACGACAATCTAGATACGTAGTCACCTACACCGTCTCCGCAAACGGCAATCCTGGACTCCCGAGTTAATTGGGCTTCTGACGGGGAACCGCCAAGCAGCATCCGCAAGAAAGTCTTCTCAGCCTCGTTCGCATAGACGCTAGCAGGCCTGCGCCCTTGTTCGTCAGCCAACGCCGTCACTACTGATTCAATCAAAGTAGCGGCCTGGTTAAGCAACTCCAAAGGAGAATTGGTGTCGCGTAGAAACCCCGCCGCCCGGTCAGCACGCCCCCCCACCAGCATCCAGTCCAGGCCAGACGAACCATCTTCGCCCAAGAGTCGGCCAACATCGTAAGCTGCATCCGGCCAATTTCTAATGCGCAATGATGTGCACGGCACCGCGGCCACCACCTGACCGTCATACAATGCCGCAACGTAATTTGTTGACCATCTCGAATCGTCTTCCAGCTGCCGCAGACGGCAACGCGAAATGAGTCCACAGCAACTCGTCATGAGGCCATCGAGCGGCAGTTCATCTACCGACTTTAGAAGTTCCACATTCATCATGGCTAACAGGCCGCCTCCTTACAGCTAGACAATAAAGCCCGTCACCGAGCGTCCAAAACAAGCTCGAATGGTCATGATTCCAAGAGCACGCCAACCGCTACGGGGAGCCCCCTGCCCCTATAGCGCCAGTAGACTCCAGGGCCGCAGTTGCCTCGTCGCGATGGCGCTCGAGCGAGCGCACCTCCTTGAAAAATACCGCAGCCAGGGGGCCGACACAGAAAATTAGCGATGCGCCGATTAGCGCGGTCCTCACGCCAACTAGTTGTGCTACCGGGGCAGCCACAGCCAAACCTATTGGCCGAAGCGCCAGAGATCCTATCCAATCGTACGAGGACACCCGCGAAAGGCTCTTAGCAGGTATATTCTCCTGCAGCGCAGTATACCATAGGGTGTTTGGTAGCGTGAATGCTATACCAGCCACCGCCGCAGCCGCCAGTATAAAGGGTAGCGGCGCCGGAATCGCAAGCAGAATAAGTAGCGGTACAACGATGAGCAAGACGACTTCACAGCCCAAAAGCAGTCGGCGGATACGCCAACGCGCACCGACGAGGTCGCCGGTGACCGATCCCACTCCGATCCCGGCTGCGATTGCAGCCCACGCACGTGCTCCACCGAGAGAGTGCTCTGCTACGAGCGGACCCAACACAAAGAAGGCGCCGAATATCAGAAACTGGAATAGCATGAAGACGCTAATTCCTGCGATTACCCACGAGCGGGTACATACCGCCGACCAGCCATCCGCAAGCTCTCTAAAGAAATTTGCTCGCCGCACGCCAGTACTGGCCGGAAGGCGAATTCCCGCGAGCAAGACTGCGCTGATAGCGAAGCTAGCTGCATCTACTGAGAGCGCATACCCAGGACCCACCGTCGTAATGAGCACACCAGCAATAAGCGGCCCCACTATGCCGGATGCGCTCTTAGTAAATGAGAGCAAACTATTAGCTTGTTGCAATCTGGATCCCCGTACGGTTAGCGGCGTGAGGCCGGTTGTGGCGGGTTGGAAAAATCCCGTCGCCGCGCCATTAAGGGCCTGGAAAATGACTATGTCCCATATCGATGTATGGCTGAGAAGAAGGACTGTCGCAGTCCCGCCCTGCGTCCCGCATCGAACCACATCGGCGCACAGCATTACGACATTCCGCCGGACCCGGTCACCCCATACACCACCGACCAGCACAAATACTACGATCGCCACCGTGCGCACGGCTAGTACCAACCCGAGACCCGAGCCCGAGTGGGTTGTAGCAAGGATCCCAAAGGCTAGAGCTACGGGTGCGATTCCGTCGCCAAGCGACGAAACCGCACGTGCACTAAACTGGAGCCGAAATTGACGATCCTCAAGGGCGCCGAGCACACCAACAAGCATGCGATGTATCATCTACAATGGTCCTCGGCGGGGCAGGTCTTCGCCCTCAGCTACGGGCTGCCGTCGCACATCTGTACCATCATTCGGACTGTTCACTGGATTGCCTCGGTCTCGAGAGCGGGCTAGTCCATTTGCGGACGAGCGCGACAACACCAATCGATAATTGTCTGCTCCTATCTCGATTCTGTCAACTATAGTTGTTTCGATTATGTTGGTTCAATTCTTTTGCTTGATAAGCCGAGCTACCTCCGGGTGCTCCACAAAAGGCCGCGGTGACTCGCCCCCGCCAAGGTCGAGCCAGATGGTGGAAAGACGGGGAAGCACAGGCTCCCAGTTCCTCGCAAACGCGGCAGCATCTGTCACATCTTGAAAGGCCAGGACCTCTCCATCGTAGGGCTGCGGTTGGTATTGATGTTGCGAGAGTGCAAGGGCCGCCCAAAGCAATTGAAGGCGTGGTACGTCACGAGGACGAACCTGATCGTCGTACCATCCGGCCGCTCGCATTCTACGATAAATTTCGTCGAGATCTTCGTGGCCTGTTAGCGAGAACCTTCTACGCACAGATTCAAGTCGTAGATCAAGAATCTGGTCAAGGCCCCACCCTAGGCTTATGAAGGGGTCCAGGGTGGGCGTCCTAATCATGGCGAGTAGCGCCACCTCGCGTGAAAGCGCCTGAAGGCGACGGGCCATCTCCAAGGCCACCAGCGCGCAGTGACATATTCCAACGAGGTAGTACGGACCCTGCGGCTCGCGCTCCAACAACTCGATCAAGTATCGCTCGGCAAGGTCAGTGATTCCGAGCAGCGGTCGAATCTCGCCTCTGTAGCCTGGGGCTTCAAAACCGTAGACCGGGCGTCCGTTGCCCCAGGCCCGGGCTGCATCCCATACGTAACCTGCGCTATTACCCCAGTGAACGACGAACAGTGGGTGACCTGGCACGTCAGCACTCAGGCGAACCAAGCATCGTGGCGCCCCCGGGGTATAAGGAGCCTCGTGGGTACGCCAAGTCTCATCTACGTTCACACGTAGCCCAGAGTATGGGGATGTATCGTAAGGCTCGCCCTCTGCCCTCGCTCCGTTGTCCATACCATTGGCCTCATCTGCGCGCACAGGGTCGGTTCGTGCGAGTAGCATGTTTGCAAGTTGTCGGCTGGTCGGGAACTTAAAGACATCCGCCGGCTTAATGTCCAAACCACTCTCACTCGCGCGCACAATGAAGTCCACAACGAGCAGCGAGTCGCCGCCAGCCTCGAAGAAGTCTGATTCCTCGTTTATCTGGACCTCAAGCAACTCCGCCCACAAGTCCTGAATAATCTGTTGAACTTCTATACCTGTTTTACTATCGTCCTTCATAACTGATGGTCTCCTAGTTCTGTCGGAGGCCAGGCCAGACACCGTAGATGGAACTCTTTTATTCAGACACCATCGCACGGACGGCAGCTCGGTCGAGCTTCCCTGAGGCGGTCAGCGGCAGGTCCCCGACAAGTTTGAAACGCTGAGGCACCATGTAGGGCGGTAGCATATCCATCAAATAAGTGCGCAGCTCCTGGGGAAGGAGTTGCTTCTGGAACTCCGGCTTGGGAACGACACATGCCACGAGCATCTCACCGCCCGTCCTCCGAGTCGTGACCAGCGCCGCCGCATCTGCCACGTACTCGTGATCACGCAAGGCGGCCTCCACCTCGCCGAGTTCCAGACGAAAGCCTCTCACTTTAACCTGCTGATCGTTACGACCTAGGTACTCAAGTTCTCCGGATGGAGTCCAGCGTGCCAAGTCTCCCGTACGGTAAAAGACACGCGTGCCGCTATCTGTACTCAGCTTGCGAAAGCGCTGGGCAGTCAAAGCGGGCCTGTCTAGGTAACCACTGCTGACGCCTTCACCTGCTATGTACACTTCACCGGCTTGGCCCGGCGCCACCGAGCGTTCGTTGTCATCCCGGATAGTGACCGTGACATGTGGCAACGGCCTACCAATTGGTGACCTGACGGGTCCGTAATAGTCGGAACCCTCCAAAAGTTTGAAGGTTGCATGAACCGTGGTCTCGGTGATTCCGTACATGTTGACCATTCTCGGGCTAGGCGGCGGTACCTTAGAGAGGAACGATCGTATGCTATGCATGTCTATGCACTCGCCACCAAAGATAACGTAGCGCAAACCGAGGCTTGGCCACGCAGTTGGCTTATACATTCTCTCCAACGCGCGGAACGCTGATGGGACCTGGTTCAGTATGGTAATTCCTTCCCGCTCAATTAGAGATAGCAGTTTATCGGATTCTCGTACAGAGTCCTGCGGTACACATATGGCAGTTGCTCCGCTAAGCAAGGCACCCCACAACTCCCATACGGAGAAGTCGAAACTGAACGAGTGGAACAGCGTCCAGCGGTCATCGGGGCCCACGTCGAACAGCGGTAGTGCGTTCTTCATCAGCGCTAGTACGTTGCCGTGGGTTATAAGGCAACCTTTAGGGCTTCCAGTAGTCCCTGACGTGTGAATGACGTAAGCCGTGTCATCTTCGGATATCTTTGCGCTCCTCGCGATTGGGCCGGAACCCATGGATTCGGGTGCAATGAAAGTCAGATTGGTAAGGCCGCCAGCTCGTGCTGCGGTTTGATCGCCGACCGCCAATCGCACCCTACAGTCATTCGCAACGTAATGCAGACGGCGTGCCGGATAGGCGGGATCAAAGGGTACGTAGGCACACCCAGCTTTGAGGATTCCAAGGACTCCCACAACAGACCCTATCGTTCGGTCTTGCACGAGACCGACGTATTCACCCCGCTCTATGTCGTGATCGCGTAGACGACAGGCCAGCCCATCCGACGCGGCATCCAGTTCTGCGTAGGTCATGGCGGTCCACGAGTCTGTTACTGCACAGCGTCGAGGATGTGCCGCCGCCACAGCACGAAACGCAGCTGGCAAAGAGTGAACCCTTTCGAACAGGAGACGGAGTCGTCTAGTTCCCATGCCTCTCGACCGGTCCTTCCTGTTCCACGTTCATGGGCATGAATCGGAAGCATCCGTCGCCCTTCAGTTGCATGGCTTCAGCAGCTCGGATCGCAGCATCAACTATCTCTTCACGTTCCAGGGCGAAACGAAATGAGAGATAACGTCCCCGCAGCGTCTCTTCAAGCCGCCGCAGTTCCGATGGCCACCTCTCCCGACCTCTACCTTCGCGCAGCACTCGCTTGATCGAGGTCAGGATGCCCAGCCGATCGCGCCATCGCGCCAGATCGAAGCTAGCTCTACCAGTTAAGCGGTAGAAGGTATCGGGCTTCATTGCCTCCCACACTATTCGATCGACCAACGAGCCGTTCAAGCTCGCGACCATTAGGTGGGGAAAAATGATGAGCCCTAGCTCCGATGCCGACTCCGGTTCGCGGTCCATTAGGGGACCTGGTCCTTCCACAGGAATCCCGAGCACCGACGACCTTCGCTCTCTGAGAACGTATGCGAACGCCAGCTGAACGAAGGCGCGCTGCGCCATGCATGGCTCGACCGGGGAAACCAGTGACCATACTCCCGGACGACGGCCTAGCGCTGCCATGACGGTCCCAATTGCGGTGGTGAGCGTCGGATATCCGCTGACGATGACGGCATGTTGCCGTCCATTTGTCAGTCGAACTACGCGACGCGAAAGGCCGTTAGCCCTGCAATAAGCATGCAGGCTTGCAGCGTGTTCCGATGAACAAAGAGTGAGGGCAGATATGCTCGATCCGCGAAGTCGAAGCCGTGCACCAATACGAAAAGGGTCGCTCGGGCACACGAATTCTCCCGAGTCCAACACGTTATTAGGAACTGAGGCCTCCGTCACCCGTATATCCTCGGTACAGGTTATAGTACTTTTGCAAGACCTCAGACTCCTCGAGCACACGGTTTGTGGATTCGAGGTTGAGTCCAGGCCTGAACCGGCTATCGCCCGCCGCGAGTGTACACGCGCCGATCAGCATGCTTGCCAAAACTAGATCTACATAGCGATTAGGCAGGCTCTCCGCATAGTAGAAATTTACGGGGAGCCCGTGGGCGAGTGCGGTTACCTCGGCGCCATTGGCCAGATGGTAAACTGTGCCTAGCCGCTGACGTCTCTCTTGCTTTACACTCAGCATGGCCAGATCGGACAAGGTGAATTCGTAGTCCCGTGATGTTGTGCTGACCAGATAGCAGTCATGTCCGATCTGCTCGAAATGCTGTTTCGTCATCGAACCGGCACCGGCGCATCCGAAAATCAGGAACGGCTGGTGGCTATGTACGAGCTGGCTAAGATTTCTATTAGTCGCGAATCCTCGCTCGTGGGCAGTAACCAACTGTACAATGTTCGTGTCGTAGACGGCCACCTGCATTCGTCGGAAGCGTAGGATGTTTGCGACTTCCTGACCGATTCTGCCATAACCGACGACGAGCACATTTCTGCCTTCGAGCTTCTCGTGCGGTATTAGAGAGATGACATTTCGCACTGCGGCATCAGCTACGCCGTATGATTCGATTGTCCCCTTTAGATAGCTCTCGGCTACGTTGAATATCGGAATTGGCAACTCATATCCGTCGAGCTTCCAGATGCCTGACATAGTCTGCTCGACCAGTCCCACGAACCGCGGTAGCCTCGATGCGAAGCTTTTCAAGACGAGAGGTAGTACGTAGCCGCCATCATCGAGAACAATTATTTGCTTGTTATGATGTTCGGCCAAAGATATATGTTCATCGATGGCTCGGTGAATCTGCGAGTATTTGAAGACGCGGACGCCGTGCCTCGTCCTTAGAGCCGTGCCTCGTCCTTAGATGGGCATCGACGCGTCGGCTGTGGAGGTATTGATATTCTTTGTCGATAACTGTGACATCTGGAGAACGAAGACCTAGAGAAAACGCTGATTCCATGAGCTGGAGAAAGTCTGTCATGTGATGGATTGTGAAGATCGCAGTTAGTCCAGCGAGCGGACGGCTTGGGAATAGACTTGGTATCATCCCTGTGAGCGGCATTTCGTTGCGAAATTTTGTCGTTTCATAGGTTGTGAATGGCATGTAGTTGCCAAGTGTCAGGTGGTCCGCGAGATTAGATGGATGGGAAGATCCAAGCTCGATCAAAACGATAGTAGCTCGATAGCTACGGCAATGAGTCTCATCAATTTCTGGGCGGGGAGAGACCGTGACGACGCACCGGGCGCCGTCTGATAGCAATACCTCTACTGCGCCATAGAAGGCTTGATCTTCAATTAACCACACCCTATCTGACCGCGCATTTGCTGGACGTTTGTCGGCCTTAATCATAGCCTCGACAATATGGTCCAGGAGGTCTGCGGCCTCTTTTGAATCGGCTTGAAAGTCCACTGCTTCGGCAAGAGCGCCACTGTGGGGAGGCTGGTCTGATTGAGGTATACGACCGGGACTTGTTTTCCAGCATGTCGCCACAGGTCAACCTAGCCTTTACTAGATCGCTTCCAGCCGATGCGTCGGAATCTATGTAATAGGGTGATCACGTATGGTGTCAACCCCTATGAGCCCTGCTGATGCTTAACCCTGGTGATTCACGCCGGTTCATGACTGGTCGGCGCCCGCCGACATAGGAAAGTGCTCCTGACCTGGGACGATTTGGGTTATCTAGATCCATAAGGCCCAGATCGAGGAGCACTTGCAAGGTGAACGTTACCGGCTGGCTGAAGGGGCTGGAAGTCACTGCTGGCGGCACTGGCATCGTGTCGCACGCCGGGATTGTGCTGGTGCGGGCGCTGGCGGACCGGACGGGGCTGACCGGGGGGCTGTCGAAGGCGCTGGCGTCGCGGAGGCTGGTGATCCATGACCGGGGCCGGGTGCTGGCCGACCTGGCCTGCGCGATCGCCGACGGCGCGGAGGTGATCAGCGATTTCCGGGTACTGGGTGATCAGGATGACCTGTTCGGGCTGGTGGCGTCGGTGCCGACCTGCTGGCGGGCGCTGAATGAGATCGCCGTCGGTGGCCGGGCACTGACACAGATTACGGCGGCGGTGAACGCCGCCCGGCGGCAGGCATGGGCTGCGATCGCGGCCCGGCACGGCGCGATCCCCGGCGTCCAGGTGGCGGGCAAGACGCTGGAGGGCGTGCCTGCATCCGGCTGGATGCCTCGGTGGTGACCGCGCATCCGGACAAGGAGCTGGCGGAGCCGGACTTCAAGGAATTCGGGCATCATCCGCTGCTGGCTTACTGCGGCAACACGGCCGAGCCGCTGGCCGGCAAGCTCCGCAAGGGTAGCGTCGGGTCCAGCACGGTGGCCGATCACCTGGAGGTCCTGGAGGCGGCGATCACCGCCCTGCCGCCGCCATACCGGCGGCTGCTGGTCACCTGCGATGGGGCTGGTGCCAGCCACGGGCTGATCGCCCGGCTGGACGCGCTGGCGTCCCGGCCCGGCCACCACCTGGTCTACTCGGTGGGCTGGGAGCTGGGCGAACGCGAGCGCGCCGCGATCACCCACGTTCCCGAAGAGGCCTGGCAGATCGCTATCGATCACCGCGGCGAGGTCCGCGAGCGCCGCGCCGATGACGCCTGCGCCAGCCGCGGCTGCGCCCACCGCAAGTGCTGGATCGAGGAAGCCTGCGTCACCGAGCTGACCGCCTTGCTGCGTGAAGACCCAGCCGGGGACCATCTGGCCGACTGGCCCGCCACGATGCGCATCTTCGCCCGCCGCGAGCTCCCCCACCCCGGCGCCCAGCTGAGCCTGTTCGAATCCGGAGACGGCTGGCGCTACTCCCTGTGGGTCACCAACCTGCCTGAGCGCACGCCCGGCTGACGCGGCCAGCTGGCCTGCATCGACGCCGCCCACCGGGTGCACGCCCGGGTGGAGGACTGCGTGCGCACCGGCAAAGACACCGGCATCGGCAAGCTCCCCAGCCACGCGTTTGCCTCAACCGGGCCTGGCTGGCCGCCGCCCTGACCTCCGCCACCCCGCTGGCCTGGCTGCGGCACCTCGCCCTCGACGGTCCCCTGGCCAAGGCCGAGCCCAAGACCCTGCGCTACCGGATCCTGCACGCCGCTGCCCGCCTCACCGCCAGCGGCCGGCGCCGCCGGCTCAAAACCGCCGCCGCCTGGCCCTGGCACCGGCCATCGTGACCGCCTGGGACCGGATCGCAGCCCTGCCCCAAGCCCCCTGACCAGCAGCGAAACCGTCCCTGCGATCAAGGAAGGCAACCTGGGGCCCGTGGAACCCCGGCCACCCGGCCCGCCAGCTGGGCCATCGTCATACCCGGAGCCTGAAATCAAGATCCACTACGCGGCCCGGCGACCACCCCTGGCCAGCGACGGTCAGCGTGAACGATCAGGGTTAAGAGCTGGTGTTGGGGTTTCGTCACACCCACTGGGAAGGCGCGGTTTCGGACATCTGGGCGCCCACTGCTGCAGGTACCTGTTGGCGTGACCGCGGGAGGAACATGGGGTGGCGCTGATGTTGGGGATCGGGGCTGACAAGGCGCGCCGGCAGCGGTAAGTGCTCCAGTCTGGGGCGATAAGGGGAGCTTACCTGTGATGGGGATGGTGGGAGTCACGCCCTGGTCATCCTGGCGGGTCAGCACCTGATCGACGCAGCGGACGGGATTTGTCCGGACCAGGAAGCCTGGCGGCTGTTGCGGTGTCGAACTACAGTGGTAGCGAGGCCGACGTACGGTACGCGGGGGCTGCGCCGTGATGCGTGCACTGATTTACTGGTCGTTATCAATCCAGAACAGCGTCTCGATGATGGAACCGAACATGGCAAAGGACCTGTATCCGGAAGGAGTTAGACGGCCTTCTTGCGCCAGATGGCTTCCCACTGTGACCACTGGCCAGGCGCTGGTGGCGTACGTTTAGTCTGTTCGAGCCGGAGTGGCAGAACTTGCTCGAAGTGATCGGAGAATAGGGCGCTCAGCTCCTCCGCGCTAAAGAAATGAATCAGAAGGCCGCTCTTAGGGCCACTCAAGTAACGAATGGTGAACCCACCATCCGGATGGTCTTCAATCAGTTCGTGATCTGGCCATAGATCAGTGCCTACCGCGTTAACGCGCAAACAGAACAAGCCGCCTGGATTCAACTTCTGCTGAGCTTTCCGCAGCGATTCGTGTGCCGTAACGCGGTCTCCATGCTGGAAGACCTGAATACCGATGATCAGATCGAACGTCTTGTCGGATGGGAGAGAGTTCAGATCTCCATGTACGAGGCGCTCGCGAAACTCGGGGGCGCGTTTGGCGAGATGCTGGAGTGCTACGGCCGAGACGTCGAGTCCCAGCAGGTTGAGACCCTGTCGTGCGAGTGGCAGGTAATTCCGACCATTCCCACATCCCACGTAGAGGCCGTGCCCGTTAATAATTCTGTAGCTAACGGCGGCCTTAAAAATGTCTGCAATGAACGGCACCGGAGGCTCATTGCTGTATCGCCCGGATTTGTATTCGGCGTCCCATGCTGCGGATATCATACTGTTTTCATCCATGACCTGAACCTCCCTGCGCTTAAAAAGCGCATACTTGGTGACCAGAAGGACGTACCGGGAGTGGAGACACAACGATTCCTTTGAGATGGTTCGGTCGGCTTTGAGATGGTTCGGTCGGCACAGCCGCGCGTTCTTGCAGATGCTCCCATCGATTCGGCTCGGTCAGGCCTCGATCGGGTACGATCGGGTACCACAATCCCTAGCTATGTTGCAGGCGCGTACGTTCTGCAGTGTAATGCGACATCTGTAACCACGCCCGAGCCGGCAGGTCCCCGCGCCGACACTCGGCGGCTTGTTGTGCCGAGCGGTGTGGATATCGGCCGTGTCGACTGGGGCGGCGACGTGGCCAATACTACTTAGCAGGCTTTGCATGAACTGCGTGCTGATCCGGTGACCGCCTTGGGCGGGCTGTCGAGAGTCGCTGCTGCGAGGTCCTCAAAGAAGCTGTCGGCCCGAGGGCCGACAGCTTCTGGGGG
>CADDZE010000086.1 GCA_902812465.1 Acidobacteriota bacterium
GTACGAGTGGGAGCGGGGGCCGCGGTGGGACCGGCACCGGTGGAACGGGCGGGCGCGGCGGGACCGGCACCGGTGGAACGGGCGGGCGTGGCGGAACCGGTACCGGCGGAACCGGAGGACGTGGAGGCTCAGGTGGCGGAACGCGCGGCAGCGGTGGAGGTAGCACCCCCAACATTCCGGCCAATTTCCTCAACCAGCAACTGAATCAGGCCCGCCAGATCATTCTGCCTCCGCTGCCGGAGAGCGCTACCACCAACCAAGAGGTTCTCTACGCTCTGGCGGCTGGCACGGGTGGGTTCACCATCTTTAACACCAACGACTTCGTTTCCGGCATGGACCGCGTGGTGCGCGAGATGAGCGAGTACTACGTCCTCGGCTACACGCCGCCCGAACGGTCCTTGGAAGGGGGTTGCCACAGCATCAAGGTGAAGGTGGATCGTCCTGGGCTGCAGGTCAGGTCGCGCACAGGGTACTGCGACACGAAGAGCTCGGACGTGCTGGCGGGCAAGCCGGAAGGGAAAGTGCTCGAGGCGAAAGCCACCAGCGCTGCACCGGGAAACATCAACGCATCGGCCCAAGCCCCGTACTTTTACGCGGGCCCTAACCTTGCGCGCGTGAACCTGGCGCTTCAGATTCCTGCCCAGACGCTGGACTTCGAGAAGGAGAAGAGTGAGTTCCATTCGGAAGTTAACGTTGTGGGCCTGGCGCAAAAGGAAGATGGAACGGTGGCCGCGCGCTTCAGCGACAAGGCCAGCATCGATTTCTCCAAGGGCGAAAAGAAGCAGCTCAAGGAATTCCAGGAAGGCGGCTTTGACTACCAGAACTCGTTCGAGCTGGTTCCGGGCAAGTACACCCTGAAGGTGGTGATGAGCACCGGAGAGCAGAGTTTCGCCAAATATGAGGCGCCGCTGGTGGTGCCGCCTTATGACGGAAAGAGCTTTGCCATCAGCGGCGTGGCACTCAGCAACAGCATCCATCCTATATCCCAGATGCAGAGCGAACTTGACTCCCAGATGCTTGAGGAGCGCCTACCCCTGGTCGCGCAGGGGATGCAGCTCATCCCGTCAGCGACCAACCGTTTTAGGCGGGGCGAGCAGATGGGGCTGTACGTGGAAGTCTACGAACCGCTCATGGAACGTCGGGCCGAGGGGCTGCGCGTCGGCATTATCTACAATGTGATCGACCGCAAGACGAACCAGCAGGTCTTTACCTCGAACACGCTGCTGGTGAACCAGTTTGCCCAGCCCGGCAGCCCCGTGATTCCGGTCGGCATCCCGCTGATGGTCAGCAACCTTCAGCCGGGCAGCTATCGCCTGGACGTGTTGGCGCGGGACTCCGCCGGCAACGCCTCCGCGACGCAAAGCGTCAACTTTGAGCTTCAGTGAGGCGCAGGTGGGGCAGGCGACCCTTGTGGATCGTGACGATGTCAGCATTCGGCCCCTTTTATTCGGGAGTGATCCAGCAGCTTAGCCGCTGTCGTTCTTGATGGAGCTACACGCAGCCATTCGGCGCGCGCTGCTGACCTGGTATCAGCGCGAGGCGCGCGACCTGCCCTGGCGTCGCACGCGCGACCCCTACGCCGTCTGGGTCTCGGAGGTGATGCTGCAGCAGACCCAGATCGCTACCGTCGTTCCCTACTACCTCCGCTTTCTTTCAGCCTTTCCCACAGTCGAGCGACTAGCCCGGGCGCCGCTGGAGCAGGTCCTCGAGCTCTGGTCAGGAATGGGCTATTACCGCCGGGCCCGCAACCTGCACTTGGCGGCAAGGCAAATCATGAGGCACTTTGACGGCCGCTTTCCCGCGGACTATCGGGCGGCGCGGGCGCTTCCCGGCGTCGGCGAGTACACGGCGCGTGCAGTGCTGAGCATCGCCTACAATCAGCCCTACGCAGCCCTCGAAGGTAACGGCGCCCGCGTCACGGCACGGCTGTTCGCGCTGAAGGGCCGCGTATCAGAGCGGGGATTTCGCTTGCCGGCGCAGCAGCACCTCGAGGCGCTCCTCGCGCGTCGGCGGCCTGGCGATTTCAACCAGGCAGTAATGGAACTCGGCCAGACCATCTGCCTGCCGTCTACCCCGCACTGTGGCGTCTGCCCTCTCAGCCACTGGTGTGCCGCCCGGCGGCTGGGAGCGCCTGCGTCGTTTCCGCAGCCCCGCCCCAGGCGAGCCACCGAGAGGTGCCACTTGGCGGCTGCCGTGATCCTTCCGCCCAGTATTGTGAAGCAAAGCCCAGGCAGACGGCGCAGATTAACAGGAGATGAAACAGTGTTGCTGGTGAAGGGGCTGGACGAAGGGTTGCTGAACGGCCTCTGGAATTTTCCTTCGGCCTTCGGACGGTCTCCCGCCCATGCGTTCGCGCGCCTGCGCCACAGGCTTGCCGCCTTCGTTTCACAGCCTGTCGATTGGCTGGGAGGTGCCTGCCGCGCGCGCCAGCAGCTGAAGCACGGCATCACCCACCGAGCCATTCAGGTTCGTCTCTACCAAGGCCGGGCGGCTGCCGACTCATCTGAATCCGCACAGTGGTTTTCGCTGGGAGACGTGGAAGGTGCCGCAGTGTCGCAGCTCGCGCGGAAGATCGTTCGGCAGATTCAGGGGGGCCGCCTAGGGGTTGGATCCGCTTGAATCCTGTTGACGCGGCTCGAGTCCGGGTCGAGCGGCCCACTGGGCCTTGGGCCACCGAAGAAGTGGCGTCTGGCAAGCCCCTGCGGCGCCCACAGACGAGGGCGCGGCTGGTTTAAATCAACCGCCGGGTGGTGGATTTCAGCCGCACCGGACGGGAGGACACGCGCCAACAGCTTGTCCTGTCGCCCGTTACGTGGCCTCATTTTGGTGTGCGGATTGCAAATCCGGCACATCTAGAAGCCTGTGTCACACTTGTTCTGAAGGAGCCGCCATGAACCGCCGAGTGGATGGGTGGGTTTTCTTGTTGACTCTGTTGCTCGCTTGCCCGGCCCTAGGGTCAGCACAGGACCCAGAACCTGCGGCGCCTCAACAGACGCCGCCAGCTTCCTCAGGAGGGTGGAGGCATTTCGGGGAGCAGCCGCCGAATCAAAGCGCCGGCCCCGCCGCCAATTCCGCCCCGGCAGTACCCGCGCAGTTGACCATCCAGGCGGGCACGCTGGTGACCGTGCGCGTGGACCAGTATCTGTCCTCGGACTGCAACCATGCAGGCGACTCCTTCTCGGGCACCCTGGATCGCCCGCTGGTCGTCGACGGCTTCGTGGTGGCGCAGCGAGGGCAGACTGTGGGTGGGCGCGTGGTTGAAGCCGAAAAGGCGGGACGCGTCAGGGGTGTATCGCGGCTTGCATTGCGCCTCACGGACTTGACGCTGGTGGACGGCACCCAGACGCCGGTTCAGTCCCAGCTCATCAGTCTGAGCGGGCCAACATCGGCGGGCAGGGACGCGGCGGCGGTAGGCACCGGCACGGCTTTGGGCGCGGCCATCGGTGCTGCGGCCGACTGGGGAAAAGGCGCCGCCATTGGCGCAGGGGCGGGAGCCATCGCGGCAACGCTCGGCGTTCTAGTCACGCGGGGCTATCCCACCGTCATCTATCCGGAGTCGCTGCTCACGTTCCGCATCCAGGATCCGGTTATCGTTTCCACCGCGCGAGCCCCGCAGGCCTTCCAATACATGAACCCTGAGGATTACGCGAAGAATGCCCCGTCCCGGCTGCGTCGGCGTTCGGTCTGTGGTTACGGCTGCCCGCCACCGCCTCCCCCTCCGCCCTACTGGTACTACTGGCCAGGCTACTATCCCTACTAGGGGGAACCGGGTTTGGCCTTCTTTTATTCGCCGCGCTTCTTCATCTTTCACTCGCGCTTTCGGCGATGGTAGAGCCGGCTTGGCGATGGCTCGCCAAGCTTGCCGCGCCGGGGTCGCCGGCCAGAAATCACCCCGCACGGCGCACTTCGGCATGGTGGCGGACATCCACTCCTTCGACCAGAAACAGGACGTCCTCGGCAATGTTCGTGGCATGATCGGCGATGCGCTCGAGGTTGCGGGCGATAAAGAGGTACTCCACGGATGATTCCACCAAGCTGGCGTCGTTCTGCATGGTTTCGATCAGTTCAGTGTAGATAGCATCACGCAGCTCGTCGACCGCGTCGTCGGAAGTGAGCACCGTGCGCGCCAGTTCTGCGTCCTTGCGCACGAACGCATCCAGCGCCTTGCGTACCATCGACTCCACCAGGTGGGCCAAGTGCGCAACGTCGATGAGGGGCTTGGGAGCGGACTTGCGGAGCAGGGAAAGGGCCCGTTCGGCGGTATTCACTGCCAGGTCGCCCATGCGCTCGAGCTCGCTGTTGATCCGGGTGGCGGCGGTGATGAAGCGGAGGTCGGTGGCCACGGGCTGTTCCAGAGCGAGGATGGCGGTGGCCAAATCGTCAATCTCGATCTGCATCTGGTTGATGCGGGCCTCGTTTTGGAAAACGATGTGGGCCTGCTTCTCGTCGCCCTCCACCAGGCATTGCACACTGCGGTAGATGGCGGCCTCCACCAGCCCGCTCATCTCCAGCAGGCGCTTGCGCAACTCGTTGAGCTGTTCCTCGAAGTGCCGCACGGATCTCCTCTGCCGCCTCTGGGTCTGGGGCGCCGCCGGAGGGATGCCCAGCGAAAAAAGCTCGCTGCCGCCTAGCCGAAGCGGCCGGTGATGTAGTCCTCCGTCTCCCGGCGGCGGGGCCGGGTGAAGACGACCTTCGTTTCGTCAAACTCCACCAGCCTCCCCATGAGAAAGAAGCCGGTATAGTCGGCCACGCGCGCGGCCTGCTGCATGTTATGGGTTACGATGACGATCGTGCAGCTCTCTCTTAGGGCAAAGAGCAGTTCCTCAATCTTGGCGGTTGCGATGGGGTCGAGCGCGGAGCACGGCTCATCCAGCAGCAGCACTTCCGGATTGACCGCTAAAGCGCGGGCGATGCACAGGCGCTGCTGCTGGCCGCCCGAAAGGGCGTAGGCGGATTTGTGCAGCGAGTCCTTCACCTCGTCCCAGAGTGCGGCCCGCTTCAGGCTTGCTTCCACCAGATCGGCGAGGGGCCTGCCCTTGGGGTATCCGTTCACCCGCAGGCCGTAGGCCACGTTCTCAAAGATCGTCTTGGGAAAAGGATTCGACTTTTGGAACACCATGCCCACGCGGCGGCGCAGCCGGGTGACGTCCATACTCATGATGTCTTCGCCGTCGAGGAGAAGCTGACCCTCGGCGCGCGCTTGCCGCACCAGCTCGTGCATGCGGTTGAGCGTGCGCAGAAACGTCGACTTGCCACAACCGGACGGGCCAATTAACGCCGTGATCTTCTTCTCGGCGATGCCGAGGCTGATGTCATAGAGGGCCTGGCGAGGTCCGTAGTAGAAGTTCAGGCCCCGCACCTGAATCTTGGCGGTGCTGCGCTTGGCCGGGGTCTCTTGCGAGACCATCGGAACCTCCGCCTCAGTTTTCACCGGCTTCAGTATCGTCTTCGGAGCCGTACCCATCATCTTACCGAGCCACGGAAGTTCTGCGAGCCAGAATCAGCCGGGCGCCGGCGTTGGCGACAAGGACCAGCATCAGCAGGATCAGGCCGGCGGCCCAGGCTTGGCGGTGCCAGTCTTCGTAGGCTGAACTGGCATACGTCCAAATCATTACGGGGAGGGTTGCGGTGGGCTGGTTCCAGCCCCGGCTCCAGAAGCGGTTGTTGGCGCTGGTGAAGATCAGAGGTGCCGTCTCACCAGCCACACGCGCCAAGGCAAGTAAAATGCCTGTGGCGATCCCTTGGAAGCCTGCCGGGATGACCACCGTGGCGATGGCTCGCGATTTGCTCGCCCCCAGCGCCAGGGCGCCCTCGCGCAGCGATTGCGGCACGGCGCGGAGAAACTCCTCGGTACTGCGCAGAACAATGGGAATCAGCATCGCTCCCAGCGCCAACCCTCCTGCCAGAGTCGAGAAGTGATGCATCGGAAGCACCACCACGGTATAGGCGAAGATGCCCATGACGATCGAGGGCACGCCATTAAGTAAGTCGGCAGTATAGCGCACCAGAAACGGGAAGACCCGCCCCCCGAATTCCGCCAGATAGATGCCACCCACAAAGCCTACCGGGACTCCCGTCAAAGCGGCCAGCAGCAGCACTTTGCCGCTCCCCACAATGGCGTTGGCCATTCCCCCGCCTGGCTCCCCCACCGGGGTTGGCAGCCGCGTGAGGAACGTCCAGGTAAGAAAGCGGCCTCCATTCCAAAGCAGGTACCCTAGGATAATAAAAAGCACGCTGACGGACACCAGGGCGCACACGCCGCAGAGGCTTAACATAAGGGCATTGACTAGCTTCCGCATGAAGAAGGGGCGATTCATGGATGAGCTGTTCCCTGCTTCGTTGTCAGCAAAATGAGAAGGCGCGCCAGGGCATTGATGATCATCGTAAGGACAAAGAGCACCAGCCCCAGTTCGATCAGCGCCTGGACATGCAAGTCCCCCGTCGCTTCCGCAAATTCATTGGCTATGACCGCGGCCATCGAATAGCCAGGGGCGAAGAGCGAGGCGCTGATCTTTGGTTCGTTCCCAATGACCATGGTGACGGCCATGGTCTCGCCCAACGCCCGCGCCAAGGCCAGACAGACGGACCCGAAAATGCCCGCTCGCGCGTAAGGCACTACTACCTTCCAGGTCGCCTCCCAACGCGTCGCCCCCAGTGCCAGCGCGGCTTCACGCTCTTCCCGGGGGACCGCCAGCAACACCTCCCGCGAGATGGACAAGACGAACGGAACGATCATGATGGCCAGGACGACGCTGGCAGCAAGATAACCGATTCCATATATCGGTCCTTGAAAGAACGGCAGAAATCCCAGGGTAGCTTTGAGGAACGGCTCCACCTGACTCCGCAGGATGGGAACCAGCACGAAGATGCCCAGCACACCAAAGATCACGCTGGGTACGGCGGCCAGCAGTTCGATGACGAAGGTGAGCGCGTCCGAAAGGTGAGGCGGAGCCAGTTCGGCCAGGAAGATGGCCGCCCCCACTCCCATGGGCACGGCGATGAGCAGTGCCACCAGGGATGTGACCACGGTCCCGTAGATAAAGGGTAGCGCGCCGAAGTTCTCGAAGACTGGATCCCAGGTACGGCTGAAGAAGAACCCCCAGCCAAACTTGTGGCGGGGAAGCGCGCAGTTCACATAGAGCTCGTAGACCAGCAGGACCGTGAGAAGAAAAATGCTGGCTGCGAACACCAGGGTGATCAAGTGGGCGATCTCGTCGCCGCTTCGCAAGCGTTCGATGAAAGCTCGGACTCTTCCCCCCCGGCCAGCAGCGTGAAGCTGATCGATAACCAGAGGAGGCGTCGCCACGCTACTCGATCCTCGAAATGGCCTTCATTTCCTTGGCCACAACCGGTTTGGGCAGCTCCGCGTAGGCCAGCGCCTGGCAGAACTTCTGCCCGTCCGTCAGCATCCAGCGCAGGAACTGGATGAGAGCCTGCCGCTTGGCCGGATCGTTGATTTTACTGGGGACTAGAAGCCAGGTGAAGCTGGAAATTGGGTAAGCATTCTGGCCAGCCGCGTTGGTGATCGAAACCCGGAAGTCGTCCGGCATGTTCCGGGCAGCACCGGCGGCGGCGGCCGTGACACTATCCAGGCTGGCCAGAATGAAATTCCCTGCGGCGTTCTTCACCTTGCCATAGCTGAGGTGGTTTTGGATGGCGTAAACCAGTTCGACATATCCGATGGAGCTAGGCGTCTGCTGGACCAGCCCGGAGACGCCCTCGTTCCCTTTGCCGCCCAACCCAACAGGCCAGTTGACCGACGTGTTCCGGCCCACCCTGGTTCTCCACTCGTTGCTGACTTTCGAGAGGTAGTCAGTCCAAACGTACGTGGTGCCGCTGCCATCGGATCGGTGAACCACAATGATGTCGCTGCCCGGCAGCTGGACGCCCGGATTCGGGCCGGTCAGGGCAGGATCGTTCCACTTGGTGATGGTGCCCAGATAGATGCCTGCCAGGGCCTCCGGGGTGAAGTTCAGCCTCTCATGGATGCCCGGAAGGTTGTAAGTGGGCACCACCGCGCCGAGGACCGTGGGAAAGTGAAGGATGGGAACTTTGGCCTGCTTGAGCTGTTCGTCGGTCATCGGACCGTCGGAAGCTCCGAAGTCCACCGTCCCGGAGAGAAGCTGGCGAATGCCGCCCCCCGAGCCGATGGACTGGTAGTTGATCTCCACGTCCGGATGCAGCTTATGATATTCGTCAAACCACTTCGAATAAATGGGAAACGGGAAGGTAGCGCCGGCGCCGTTTAGTTGTACCTGGGCAGGGGACGGCAGCGCCGGCGCCCGGGAGAGGAGGCGTTTAGTCGGGAGGAGGGCGATACTCCAGCAAGCCACTGCTATCGCGAAGTAAACGTGGCAAGGTGAAGATTTCCTGGTTCGATTCATAGGTTTCGTAGTCCCGTCATAGGCGTCCTCGTACAGGCTGCAACCGCCTTGTTACAGGCAGGTTAAGATGGCGTGAAGCCGCATTGAAATGTGCTGGGCCGGCACGCGAGGTGTATTTATCTCGTTTGCCCTCTTGTAGTTGCGGACTCACTGTGGAAGAGCGCCACCCGCCGCCTTCGGTGCAGCAGTGCAGGATCGGGGTCGCGCCAGGGAAAAAGACTGCCGGCCAGCCTTCCGAGATGGCCCGTGAAAGCGTGTAACAACGCTACAGAAGCGTGTTGCTGCTCCGGCCAAGGGCTGGGTAGCACCCCGCGCTCGCGCGGCGTTGTACGAGCCGTCTGGCGCTTTCCGCCCCTCCGGCCTAGGCGGGAAGCAGGAGGGTGAAAGTGGAGCCCTTGCCCAGCCGGCTCTCCACACTGACCGTACCCCCCATACGCTCGATAACGTGCTTGACAATCGACAGGCCCAAACCCGTGCCACCTACTTCCCGCGAGCGAGCCTTGTCGACGCGGTAGAAGCGCTCGAAGATGCGGCCGAGGTCGGTGGAGGGGATGCCGATGCCGGTATCGGCGATGGCAATCCGAACCTGGCCCTCGGCGGTGCGCACCGCATCCACCCGGACTTCGCCGCCGGCACGGTTAAACTTGACGGCGTTGTCGAGCAAGTTGACCAGCGCCTGTTCAAAACGCAGCCGCTCTCCCCGTACCGTGCAATCTTCGACTGCGCCGCAGACCAGTGTCACGCCGCGAACCTGGGCCTCGGCTTCCACGGTGTGCAGCGCCGCCTCCAGCGCCGCGCGAACCGAGATGACCTCCGGTTCGGCAGGAGGCTGGCGTGACTCCAGGTCGGAAAGCGCCAGTAAATCCGCGGCGATGTTGTTAAGGCGGATGGCGTGGGCGCGAATGACTTCGACGAACTTGCGATTGTTTTCCTGGTCGTCCAGCGCTCCTTCTAGCAGGGTTTCCGCATAACCCCGGATGGCCGTTAGGGGTGTGCGCAGCTCGTGGGAGACGTTGGCGACAAAGTCCTTGCGCACGCGTTCGAGCCGCTCGAGATCGGTGATGTCGTGGAGGATGGCCAGCGCGCCGGGCCGCGCGCCATCAGCCAGTTTGGCCGCGTGGACTTCAAACCATCGTCCCTCGGTTCCCCCAGCGCCCGGAAATCCGCTGCCCGCCAGCTGCAGGCGCTTCGTTCGGGCCTCTCCCGTTTCCAGCACGGTTGACACCATGGAGACAAATTCAGGGTCCCGCACCAGGTCGAGCAGCGGCACTCCCTGAAGCGCGCTGGCTTCTGGCAGTCCGCCTGGCCGGCCGAGAAGACGCAAGAACGAGTCGTTGCAGAAGGTGACTCTCAGGTCGGCGTCAACGGCCAGGACGCCTTCCACCATGCTGGCGAGGATAGCCTCACGGCGCGTGGATTCCAGGCTGAGGCGGCTGACCAGCTCGCGCAGTTGCGCCCCCGTGCGTTGCAGCGAGCGGGCCAGAACGCTCAGCTCGCCGTCCGCAGCCAGTCGGGCGGAATCGGCCGAGCCCGCCTCCATCAGCGTCTCGGCGAACTCCCGCAGCCGCTTCACCTGGCGGCTGAACGCGCGAGAGTAAAGATACGCAAGGCCGGCGGCGGCGACCGCTGAAAGGAGCGCCGCTTCCAAGATCCTCCAGCGCAGCGCTGCCATCGCCGGTTGGGTGCCGAGTGGCCCTTGGGCCAGATCGCGCGTGAGGGAGGCGTTCAGGATGAGGGAGGTAAGGAGAATCAGCAGGAGGAAGCTGCCGAGCAATCTTCGAAACGTGGGGCTGGTGACGGGCATCGAAATCACCACCGAAGTTCTGCGCCCCACCTCGGCTGACCCTGGCACGTGAGCCGCAAAACCCTGCGGACGGCTTTCCAGGCAGTCCGTCCTGGTCCACCCTGGCAGGGCAGAGACGGCGTTTCACTCTTCTGCCGGCACGGACTGCGCCTGCGGCACGGCAAAACGGTAGCCAGACCCGCGAACGGTTTGCAGGTATTGGGGCTTTTCTGCCTGGAGTTCAATCTTCTCCCGTAAGCGCCGGATGTGCACATCCACCGTGCGCGGAGTCACAAACCGGTCGCGTCCCCAGACCTCGTCCAGAAGGCGGCTGCGGCTAAAGACACGGCGCGGGTTTGAGACCAGGAAGTGGAGCAACTTGAATTCAAGGGCACTGAGTTCCACGCTCTGCCCGCGCACCGTCACCTCCTGCGTCGCTGAATCCAGCCGCAGGTCGCCTGCCTCCACCACCTCGCGCGTCTCCAGGGCGCGCTGCTGGCGCCGGAGTACTGCCTTAACCCTTGCCACCAGCTCCCGCGGGGCGAAGGGCTTGACGACATAGTCGTCGGCTCCCATCTCCAGTCCCAGCACGCGGTCAATCTCCTCGGTTTTGGCGGTCAGGAAGATCACCGGGATAGCCTTCAGGCGCTCTTCCGCGCGCAGGCGGCGGCAAATTTCGAAACCGTCGAGATCAGGCAGCAGCACATCCAGCAGCACCAGGTCGGGTGGATGGCGGCGCAGGGCAGCGAGGCCCTCCTTGCCGCGAGTAAAGCTCTCCACCTCGAACCCCTCTTTGCGGAAGTTGTAACGCACTAATTCAACGATGTCCCGCTCGTCTTCAATGAGCACGATTCGTTGCCGCACGGCGCGATTATAGCATCCGCCGCTCGAGTCCATCTCGCACACACCCGGATAGCCTCGCCTTACCACGCTCCTGGGGCGGACGCAAGGCTGATGCGTCATCTGCGGTGACTTTTTCCCAAGCCGGTCTCGATTTTTCAACCACTTATCCGGTTCGTTTCGTCAAATTCACATTGGTTCCGCGCACCCACCAGGGGCGAATCCGCCCGGCGAGGGGGAAGAACGGCGCCGCAACCCAAGTACACCTTCGTTGCAACTCAGACAAAACTGCGCCGGGCGACAACCGTTGACAACCCGCACCTTGTTGACATTCGAGACGGTTTCCAGCCGGTGGCAGGGGCCAGAAGTCGACTGGCTGTTGGCCCATCACGGCGTTCTGGCCACCCGCCGATAACCCAGAGGAACAATTCGAGGAAGGGGGGGAGCCTGGTGATGCTCAGAACGGCTTGTGAAATCCTTCAAGGG
>CADDZE010000087.1 GCA_902812465.1 Acidobacteriota bacterium
GCATACGCCAGATGGTTTGTCAATTCAATCGTTCTCGCCAGCCCGCTGACCGTTGGATCGAATGGACGTCACCCCGTTATGCTTCGGGCCGCTTGGCGTCCGCGCCGCCCGGCATGAGCAGCGCGCCCCCTGGAGAGCGATTCGAGGCAACAAAACTTGAAAGCACGAGGGCCGCATCTCTCTCACGCTGGGATTACGACGCCGGCCCCTCACTTGCCAACTCCTCCGGCAGAACGCTGCACCTGGCGGGCGTAATCGCGCGCCTTGGCCAGCACCGCTGGCTCATCGATGGTCAGCACCCGCCTGTGATCCATCACCGTGCGGCCGCCAATGATCACCGTATCGACGTCTGGCCGGCGAAGCGCGTAAACAATCTGCGAGTAGGGGTGGTAAGAGGGCACGCCGTCCGCATTGCCGAGGTCGATTAGCACCAGATCCACCTTCTTGCCGGGCTCGAGCGAACCGATTTCCTGCTCCAGGTGTAAGGCGCGCGCGCCCTCGATCGTGGCCATGGCCACGGCCTGTTCCGCCCGCAGCGCCTGGGGATCGTTGCGGGTCACCTTTTGCAGCGCCACCGCCATGCCCATCTCTTCCCGGAGGTCGAGATCGTGATTGCCGCCGGCACTGCCGTCGGTGCCCAAACCCACGCGCACACCGGCGTCAAGCATTTGCGGGACGGGAGCCACGCCGCTGGCCAGCAGCATGTTGCTCGAAGGGTTGTGGACGCAGCCGGCCTGGCGGCGCGCCAGCAGCGCGATGTCCGCGGCATCCAGCCAGATGCAGTGAGCCGCCACCACGTCGGAGCCTAGCACGCCGATGCGATCCAGGTAGGCGACGGAGGACAGGCCATGCTTGGCGCGGCTTTCTTCCAGCTCGCTCTGGGATTCCGCCAAGTGGATCAGGATGGGGGCGTGGAAGCGGCGCGCCAGAGCCGCGCTTCGGCGCAAGGTATCCTTATCGCAGAGGTAGACGGAGTGTGGAGCAACGGCCGGACGGATCCGCGGGTCGTCCCTCCAGCGCTGCAGGAAGCGCTCCGTATAGGCCAGCGCTTCACCGGGCGTCTTATTGTCCGGCGCGGAAAAGCCGATCACCGTCTCGCCCAGCACGGCTCGCATTCCCGCCTCCTTCGCCGCCCGCGCGATGTCGTCCTCGAAGTAATACATGTCAGCGAACGTAGTAACGCCGGCGCGAATCTGCTCGAGCGCCGCCAGCCGGGTTCCCCAGGTGACGAATTCGGCGTTTACGTAACGCTTTTCCGCCGGGAAGATATATTTCTCCAGCCAGTCGCGCAAGCTCGCATCATCAGCCAGGCCGCGAAAGAGCGTCATGGGCGCGTGCGTGTGGCCGTTGATCAGGCCAGGCAACACCAGTTTGCCGCGCGCGTCGATGCGGCGAGCCGCCGCGAAGCGCCCTTCGATTTCGGCGCGCTCCCCCACCCCCACGATCGTGTCCCCGCGAATGGCCACGGCGCCGTCGGAAAGGATGCGGCGGTTGGCGTCCATGGTCACCACCGTTCCCCCCGTCACCAGCAGGTCGGCGGATTCCTGGGCCCGTGGCTGAATGAATGGGAGACACAACCCCAGCAGCGCAGCCAGCCATGTCAGCCATCGCTTGACCCAGCGCATCGGCCTCAGACCTTCTCCTGCCGTTGAATAGCCCAATCCGTCGCCCGCACAGCGGCCATTCTACCTCCCCCGCAAACCGGCGCCGCCACGATTGAGGTGATGGCCCCCCATCCGCCCGGGTCTTCAAATTGTCTACAATGCAAACTCAGCTTACAGTGTAGACATTATGAATCCGAAGGCGATGCGCCCGCGCACGCCGCGTTCGAGCCAAAACAGCATTTTGACCAAACGAACCGGATATGTGGTTGAAAAATCGAGGTGGACCACCGCGAGAAGTGCGCCAATTGCTGCGCGAATTCAGTGCTACCTATAATGGAGAGCGGAAGGCGATGCCCCTCGATCCTCAGTCCGGCTTGCTCAGCGAGCGCGCATCCCGCGTTTCATCTGCTCGCCCGCCGGTGATTCTGGCCGTGGACACGACCAGCGAGCACGGTGGCGCCGGCCTCTATCGCGGCTCCGAGTGCCTGGCGATCACTGCCAGTACGGAGCCAGCCCATTACGCGGTCTCCCTGTTTCACCTGGTGAATGAGTTACTGGCGCGGGCCGGTCTAGCGCTCAGCCAGGTCGACGCCTTCGCCGTAGCCGACGGCCCGGGATCGTTCACCGGCATCCGCGTGGGGATTGCAGCGGTGCAGGGCTGGGCGTGCGCTTTCGGCCGTCCCGTGTACGGGGTGAGCGTGCTTCAGGCCATGGCCGACGAAGCCGGCCTTAAGACCCCGCTGGCCATATCCCTGCTCGACGCGCGCCGGGGAGAATTCTTCGCCGGTTTGTTTCGCCGGGATCCGAGCGGCAACTACGAGGCCGACGGTGATGCGCCGGTGCTCAAGCCTGACGCGTTGCTCAACTGGCTCGGCCAACTCAACACCGGCCCGGAAACCCAAGCGGCACTCGTCAGGCGCGCCCACGACGCCGCGGCCCAGGCGTTCTGCCAGTCCCTGGATGGCGCCGCCGGATCATTTCATCTCCAAGCCGTGGAAGGCCTTCTGGTACGCGCGATGGCCCAGCGCGCTCAGCGCGCCCTGGCAGCAGGAAAACTGCTGAGCCCGGCGGAGCTTCACGCACGCTACGTTCGGCGGTCGGATGCCGAATTGCATTGGAAAGAAGGATGAGGGCGTGCGCCGGCGGCGCGTCATGGAAATTAGCCGGTCCCATCTGCGGGATATTCCAGCCATCCTCGACTTACAGCGACGCAGCCCCCCGGCCGCCCAGTGGCAAGAAGGCGATTACGCGCGCCTCCTGGCTGATCCCAACGCTCTCCTCCTGGTGGCAAGGTACCAGGGACTTGACGGAAAGAGTGGCCTGGCCGGCTTCGCGGCGTGGCAGCAAGTGGGTAACGAAGCTGAGCTGGGTAACCTAGCGGTGGATCCGGCGTATCGCCGCCAGGGAATCGGCAGGCTCCTGCTCACCCAATCGCACCGTGAACTCGCCCGACGCGGCGTCACGCATGCGTATCTTGAGGTTCGCACCTCCAACCAGGCCGCAATTTCCTTGTATTATGCGCTAGGTTATGAGAGGCTCGGTGTGCGGAAGGGGTATTATTCCCGTCCGCCCGAGGACGCGCTGATCCTCTCCGCGCGCCTTGCAAATGCCGTCTGAGCGCTGGCGCTCAAGGAGTGATCATGGCCAAAGTTCTGCGATGCCGCGACCTGGGACTCAACTGCCCAAAAGAGATGCGTGCCGAAAGCGAAGAAGAATTGATGAAGCTTGCTGCCCAGCATGCCGAGCAAGACCACGGGATCGCAGCCGGCACTATCCCGCCATCGATTCTGGCCATGGTCAAGGCAGCGATTAAGGATGAGGGCTAGCAAAACGTTGCCGACCCGAGAATTGGCGACGTGACTAGCAGGGAAACGCTCTTCCGAAAATATACAATCTTTTACAACCTCTCAGCGCGAGTCGGCCCTGTAAGGAGGGTGTCCAGCGATGACCGGCTGCGTCCTGGCTTTGGCTGCAGCTGCAGCCTTTGCCGACAGCTTCGTTCAGGTTACCACCCGGACCGGGAACGACATGATCGACTGGGGCCAGTTCGGGCCAACTTTCACCCAGATCCAAAGCCCGGCCTCCTGGACGTCCATGCTCGGCGCCAGCGGAACGGTCAGCGATTTGGGAACCCTCGAACGCCGGGACGAGGGTAGCGGCTGGATTGGCATCTTCAATATCGGCGACCACCTGCTGTGGAACCAAGACAACGGCAACGTGATTGACATCCACTTTGACACGCCCATCTCGTTGGGCGGGCCCAAATCCAGGACGACTTCTTCGGTCTCTACTCGGGCTGTATCGAGGCCTTAGGAAGTTTCGGGAGCAGTCCTGTCTTCTGCGTGGAGGCCACCAACAACGGAGCGGAGGACGGCTCGGCCCCGTTCATCGGTATCCAGGACACGACGGGCGCTAACATCACCGATCTGTTGTTCACCACCCTCGAAGACAACGAGACCCCTCCCAACTCGACCGCCATCAACCAGCTTTCGTTTACTAGCGGCGGCAAAGGCGTAGTCCCCGAACCCATCACCCTGGTCCTATTCGGCTCAGGGTTGCTGGGTTTGGGCCGCGCACGCTGCAAGCTCCGTTAGGATGACCGTTTCGGAAGGGCGTCGGCTAGCCGGCGCCCTTCGGTCTCCCGCTGTATCCCTTATCGCTCTCCCATGATCGTCAGGGAGACGTTGCGCGTTCGTGGCCCGTCGAGCTCCACCAGGAAGATCCGCTGCCACCTCCCCAGTTCCAGCGCTCCCTCCACCACGTTCAGCGTCTCGGCGGTGCGCAGGAACATCGCCTTGCAGTGGGAATGACCGTTCTTCGTTTCGTCCGGACACAGGTTCACAGTTCGCACGCTGAAGTCATCGTGCCGGTAGTCCTCCTGGCACGAAGCCAGCCGCTCCAGGACCCGCCGCATGTCTTCGAGTAGCAGCGGTTCGTTCTCGCCCACCAGGATGGCCGCCGTGGTGTGAAGGCTCTGAATGTTGATGAGACCGTTGCGGACGCCGGAACGCTCGAGAAATTCAGACACGGAGCGGGTGAAATCGACGAACTCTAGGGGTCGGGTGGTAGGAACCTCGATGCGCTGATGTTGGACAGCGAAACCGGTCCCCTCCCCTAACCCCGCCTGCGTCATGGTGGCCATGATGCCGTTCGCCTCCGGGTTTCAGACTGCCTGACTCCGATTGGCGGTGGCCGTTCCCCTAGCTTGCCGCGGCTTCGGAAATACGGCCGAAGCGCCGCTCGCGCGACCGGAAGTCACCGATCGCCGCGGCAAAGTCCGCGGGGGTAAAATCAGGCCACATCTTGCGGGAGAAGAAGAGTTCAGCGTACGCGCTCTCCCACAGCATGAAGTCGCTCAGCCGCTGCTCGCCGCCCGTACGGATCACCAAGTCGACATCCGGCACCGGCGCGCGGGAAAGATCGGCCTCCGCGAGCAGGCGGGCAAAGTCTTCCTGGGAAGGCTCGCCCTTGGAATCCAGAGAACGCAAGCGGAGTGCGGCCTGCAGAATGGCTTCGCGGGCAGAATAGTCGAGGGCGATCCGGAGGTGCATGGTGCGGCCGCCCGCGGTCAGCGCCTCGGCCTGCCGGGCTGCGAGGTTGAGCGAGGGCGAAAGGCGGTCGCGCCGGCCGATGAGGCTGATGCAGATCCCCTGGTCGGCGCACGTCTGGCTCTCCGAAAGGAGATAGCGCTCGAAGATGCCCATCAAGTTGGCGATTTCCGCTGGCGGGCGCTGCCAGTTGTCGCCGGAGAAAGCGTAGAGGCTGAGCGTCCCCACCCCGAAAGCTGGTGCCACCTCCACGACGCGACGGACGGCCAGCTCGCCGGCGCGGTGCCCCTCATGACGGGCCAGGCCGCGCTGGCGCGCCCAGCGGCCGTTGCCGTCCATAATGATGGCCACATGCAACCCGGGGTAAGCCGCTTTATGCAAAGTGGTTTGTTTCATAAAGCACTCCCACAAAAGCAGCTCCCTGGCGCTCCTTCAGCGGCGACGAGCCGCCTGGATCAAGGACTCCATGGCATCCAGATAACGCTCAAGCGCTCGCCGCCCCGTCGCCGTCAGGCGAAACTCCGTTTTGGGTAAGCGTCCCTCGAAGAACTTCGTGCAAGCGATGTATTCAGCGTCTTCGAGCTTACGGGCATGGACGCTCAGGTTGCCATCTGAAGTTTTCAGAATCTGCTTGAGATCCCTAAACGAGAGCGATTCGTTCACCGCCAGTGCGCTGACGATGCCCAAACGGATGCGCTCATGGATAAGCGGATCGAGCTCCGCCGCTGAAGGCTGCGCTGGCCGCACCCGGTGGTGAAGCTTGAAGGATGCCGGGCGTCCCTCCCCCGGCAAGGGGTGTGGTCTAGCCACCGTACCTCCTGGCGATGAGGATGCCGAAGGCAATCTGCAGGCCTCCAAACGTTGCCGCCAAAAGCCAGTTGCCCCAGCCCGCTGGAGCAAAAAGCCCCAGCGCACCGCCGAACATGAAGCAAAGCCCCATAGCCGGCACCACCGGCACGGAGAAGGCACCGCCTGTCATGACGCCGGCACCGTAGAGGAGCATCCAGGTGCCAGGCATATAGCGGAAGAGCCCGGCACGATAAAGCGCCACGGTGAGCAAGGCACCCGCCAAAACCGGCGGCGTGAGTCCTAAAGCGAATTTCTGCCCGGGCCCCGAGAAGACGGAGACACGAGCGGCGCGGGCCTTTTGGCCCATCGCCCACCCGCCTACCAGCAGTGCCAGCAGGGCTTCTACCACCCAGGTTCCCAGCCAGGCCTGGGGGGTGGATTGCCGAGCGGCCACCATCGCCGCTGCCAGAGCCGTCACGCCCATAGCCACGCCGCCCCAACCGGGGACGGCGGTGAACGACCGCGAGCGCTCCATGGTCTCGCGGATGAAGCGCAGGTTTTCGAGGGCGTGCCGCGCGGCGGCGGGAGAGGGCCGGGAGGGAAGGCGGTGGCGGCGGTCCGGGAACATCGCAGTCAGGGTAGCCGGGGCGAGCGGCGTTGTCAAGTACTTTGTAAGGTAAAGCTGAAGCTCCCCGATCGCGGGAGCCTTCACGCCGGCCGCTGCTTCACCAGCTGCCACATCGCCTCTTCGGCGCGGTTGAGCGGATGCGCCTGGGCTTGCGCTCGCAGTTCGCGGAAACGCGGATAGCCTTCGGCCTGTTCCTTTCGCCATTCCTCGACAAAGCTGCCGTCACGCACCGAGCTGAGCGCCCGCTCCATAAAGCTTCGCATCTGGGCCAGGAAAGGGATCTGCTGCGCGCGCGATAAGGTGCCGTACTGGCTGGTCTGGGAATGCAGCCGCATCTGCCGGAAGAAGCCCTGGCGCGCCATCTCGCGAAAAATCTCCGCGCCCTCCCCCGAGCCGTACATTTCGAGCGCCACCATTTCGGGCGGGAAACCGCGGTCGGTGAGCACCTCGTAGGCCATGAGCATGGTGCGGATCAGCAGGGGCCACAGCCCTTGCTCCTGAAACAGGTCGAGCTCGGTCTCCTGCGCGAAAGTGGTCAGCAGAGCGCCGGCGCGGGTGGCCCCGATACCGCGGGCCAAAGCCAAGGCCGTGGCCAGCGCTTTGCCGGAAGCGTCTTGCGCCACCGCGACAAATGCCGGCGCGCCGCCTCCAGCCAGGTAAGACTCCCGCACCATGGTGCCGATCATGCGCGGTGCCACCATAATCACGTCGACTTCGGGTGGCGGCACGATGAGGCGAAAATGAATGTTGTAGCCGTGGGCAAAATCGAGGGTCTGGCCAGGGCGCAGGCGGCGAGCGATGGTCTCCTGGTAAACCTGGCGCTGCACTTCGTCCGGAATCAGGAGCGCCAGCACGTCAGCCCGTTCCACGGCTTGGGGAATGGAGAGAACGGAGAATTGATCGGCCTCGGCCTGACGAGCGCTTTCGTCGCGCAAACAGCCGATGATCACCCGAACCCCCGAGTCGCGCAGATTAAGCGCCTGGGCCCGGCCCTGGTTTCCGTAGCCAATGATGCCCACCGTCCTCTCCTGGAGGACGGTCAGGTCCGCGTCCGCATCGTAGTAAGCCTGCATGGCACCTCTCCTGAAAATAGGACGATAGCCGGTAAAGACCGAAAACAGCGGCGGCGACCCACCACCCTTACAGTGGCAGCCGCAGCAGAGCCTGGCAACCGCGCCCCTGGCGGCGGTTCTCGAGCGTGAGCGTACCACCGTGCGACTCCGCAATCTGGCGGCTGAGCACCAGTCCGATGCCTGAGCCCCGGGGCTTGGTGGTGAAAAAGGGCACGAAGAGGTTCGCGGTATTCGGCAGGCCCGGACCTTCGTCTTCCACCCAGACGTGAAGATCCGAGGCGTTCTTGTGCCAGCCGACGCGGACGGCGCCGCCCGTCCCGAGCGAAGCGTCAGCGGCATTGCGCAGCAGGTTGATTAGCAGTTGGTCCAACTGATCACCGTCCGCCTGGATGGTCAATTCCGGACCGGGCACCACGCTTACGGGCAAGCGGGTTTCCAGCCCGGCGACCCGCCGGATCCAAGCGCCGACATTCAGCGGCTGGAGGCGCGGCTTCGGCAGCCGAGCCAGTTGCGCGTACGCCTGCATGAAGCGGCTGAGCGCTTCCGACCGCGACGCAATGACCCTCAGGCCGCGCTGCATGTCCTCTTCCCAGTCGGGCGGCCGGGGCTGTCGCACCAGCAAGGTTTCGAGGCTGCCGGCCATCGAGCGAATGGGCGCAAGCGAATTGTTGAGCTCGTGGCCCAGCACGCGCACCAGGCGCTGCCACGCCTGGCGCTCCTCCTCGCGGAGCGCCCGGCTGAGATCGGTCAGCACCAGCAGCTGGTGGGGAAGGCCGCGGTCGCGAAACGTGCTGCGACTCAGCCCCCAGCGGTTGACGCCGGGAGCGCCGGGGAAGGTCCGATGCAGCACGGGGGGCGCGTCTTCCGCAAGACAGTCGGCAAGGCCCAGCTCCTCCGCGCAGCGGTCCTCGAGGCGCTCGAAGGGCTGGGCAAGCAAACGTTCGCCGGCGCGGTTCATCAGCCGGAGCCGCTGCTGCGCGTCAAAGGCGAAGATCGCCACGTCGATCTCCCTCATCACCGTGCGCAGGAGGGCCGTTGCCTCCAGGAATCCCAGCCGCTGATCGCGCAGCGTCGCCCCCAAGGCATTGGCCTCGAGCATCGCTTCGCCCAGCGCATCGCCGCGGCGGGCCCCGCGCGCGCGCAGGGAATAGTCTCCCTCGCGCAGCGCTCCGAGAACATTCGACAAGGTCTGCAGCGGCCGCACCATGCGCTCGCGCAAGGCCATCGCGCCGCTCCACCAGCAAGCCAGGACCAGGACCGCTGCGGTCCAGATAGTTCGGGCGCTGTAGTGCCCCAGCCACAACAGCACGAAGGCCACCGCGGCTCCGGGCAGGCCCGTCAGCAAAGCCAACAGAAAGATGCGCGATTCGTAGCTCAGCTTGGATTGGGAGCGCTCCGGGTTGTCCACGGATACCATGGCAAAGGATCAGAGCTGGGCGGGCCGCAAGCCTAACTCCTGACTTCGGACTCCGGGTGGGTGTCGAGGTTCCTGATTCCGTAGCGCTCGAGGCGGCGGTAAAGTGCGCTGCGGCTCAGGCCCAGAGCTTGGGCAGCGTGGCTGACGTTGCCTCCGAAGCGCGCCAGTGTCTTCTGAATGAGGTAGGCTTCCGCCTCCTCGAGGTGCATCTCCTCCAGCCGCACGGTCGTTTCGCGGCCGGAGCGAAGCCCGAGGTCGGCGGCCTTCACTGTCTCGCCCTGCGCCAGAAGCACGGCGCGCTCCACGGCATGGTCCAGCTCTCGTACATTGCCTGGCCAAGGGTGGCTGAGCAGGGCTTGCATGGCCTGGGCATCGAACCCGGCCAGCTGTTTCGCATAGCGCTGGGCATGATGGCGCAGGAAGTGGGCCGCCAGCAGGGGAATGTCCTCCCGGCGGTCGCGCAACGGCGGCAGATGAATCTCCACGGTGTTCAGCCGAAACAGCAGATCCTCACGGAAGCGCCCGGAGGCAACCTCCTGGCGAAGGTCGGCGTTGGTGGCCGCGAGAACTCTCACATCCACGTGGCGCGTCTTCGATGAACCGACGCGCTCCAGCTCGCCGGTCTCCAGCACGCGCAGCAGCTTGGCCTGGAGGTTGAGCGGAACATTGGCAATCTCATCCAGGAAGAGAGTGCCGCCGCTGGCCAGCTCGAAGCGGCCCACCCGGTCCGCCTTGGCGTCGGTGAAGGCTCCTCTTACATGTCCAAAGAGTTCACTTTCAAAGACGCCTTCGGAAAGCCCGCCGGCGTTCACGGTAACCATGGGCTTGGCGGCCCGCGCCGACAAGGCGTGCAGCGTTCGTGCCACCACTTCCTTCCCCGTTCCGTGCTCACCGGTAATGAGTACGTTGGCCTCCGACGGGCCGATACTGCTGATGAGCTGCATCACCGGCTGCATGGCGCGCGACTCGGCAATCATCTCTGGCCGCCCCTCCGTGCGTAACAAGCGGTTCTCCGCCTCCAGGCGCTGCCCCCGGCGCAGGGCACGGCACAACTCGATCTGAGTGCGCAGAATGCTGAGCAGGCGCGCGTTTTCCCACGGTTTGGGAATGAAGTCGCGCGCTCCGCGCCGCATCGCTTCTACAGCCAGCTCGATACTGCTCCAGGCGGTCATCACCACCACCGGCAGCGTGCTGTCCAATGCCTGAAGGCGCGAGAGCAGATCCAATCCTTCCTGGCCGGAAGTAGTGTCGCGGGTATAATTCAGGTCTATCAGCGCCACATCGAAGTCCCGAGCCTCCACGGCGGCAAGGATGCTGGAGGGGGACGACGCGGTTTCCAGCGCGTAACCCTCGCCCTTCAGCAACAGCCGCAGAGCCTCCTGCACGTCGGCCTGATCGTCCGCAATGAGGACGCGCGGCTGGTCGGAGGCTTTCATGAGCTGCTCTCTTGACCCTGACATGCTGCAAGCATGGCCATCACCCTGGCGACGTGATCCAGCCGTCGACCAGGTGGATTATGCGGTTCCCGTAGGCGGCCCAGTTCTCATTGTGGGTCACCTGAATGATGGTGGTTCCTTCCTCGTTCAGGCGCTTAAACAGCTCCATGATTTCCTTGCCCTGGGTGGAATGCAGATTGCCGGTCGGCTCGTCTGCTAGGATGACCTTGGGGCTGGCGATCACCGCCCGCGCCACGGCCACGAGTTGCTGCTGGCCCCCGGAAAGCTGGCTGGGAAAAAGGTCCTTCTTGCCCACAATGTGAAAGCGGTCGAGCGTGTCCGCCACAATCGCTTGGCGGTCCGCGGCCTTAATATTGCGGTAGGACAAGGGAATATCCAGATTCTCCGCCACGGTCAGACCCTCCAGCAGGTGGTATTGCTGGAAGACGAATCCGATGTACTTCTTGTTGAGCTCAGCCCGCTGCTTCACGTTGAGCTTGTGCACCGGATGATCGAGGAAGTAGTACTCCCCGCTCCAGTCGCCATCCAACATACCGATAATGCTGAGCAGCGTCGATTTTCCCGCACCGGAGGGGCCCATGATGGTGATGAAGTCCCCTTCGTGCACCTGCATCTCGATGCGGCGCAGCACATAGTAGCGCCCCGCCCCCACCGGGTAGGACTTTTCAACGTTACGCAGTTCGATCATACCGCTTCGAGCCACTCCTGAGTAAAGGGGTGACCCTCGGCGCGGCGCATCGGCGGCCGGCTGAGCGACAACCTTCAGCCATGGCCCACCCCTGCGCTATTCATAGCGCAGTGCCACCATCGGATCCACCCGCGCGGCACGCCAAGCCGGAAGGAAGCTCGCAGCCAGCGTCACTCCCAGCAACGTGAAGCAGGCCATGAAGAACGTGGAAGCATCCAACGGGCTCACTTCGAAGAGCTGACTGCGAAGCCACTGCCCAAGCCATACGGCAG
>CADDZE010000088.1 GCA_902812465.1 Acidobacteriota bacterium
CCATGATTTCGTAAACCCACAGCACGTGGAGGAGCCTGTCCATCTCCGAAAGATTCTCTTGTGTACGGACTTTTCAGCGTGCGCGCAACGAGCCGGGCAGTATGCCCTGTCGCTCGCGCAGGAGTACCGGCCAAGGAGTGTATGGTTCCGCCTTTGCCGAAAGGCGATGGTACATTATTCGCCTCAAATGAAGGCGCGCCCCACAAATTGGGGATCTAAGGCCCCGACCCGTATAGGGCCGGGGCAGGAGAGTCGCGCGGAGATCTTCTGGAGGATGGCGGTTGATCCTCTGTCTGGAGCCTTCGGCGCCGGTCATGCTCTACGCGGAGGAAGAAGGCAACCACCGCGCGCGACGAGGAGTTGGGGACTCATTGCGAGCAGTTTGACCGCGTACGCAGAAACCCGGTCGTCGCTAGCGAGAAAGAGCCGGAGCCGCGAGGTATCCCGCTAGATTCGTTGCCAATTCATTCCGGGCTTCCTGCCTGCGGAGGTGCGGCGATCGGGAACGAGTCGGTCTTAACGATGCGAAGGAGATTCTGTTTTTCTCGTTCACGTTCCGCATCATTAAGTCTGGTCACCAGGTT
This sequence comes from Acidobacteriota bacterium, assembly GCA_902812465.1. GTDB lineage: Bacteria > Acidobacteriota > Terriglobia > UBA7540 > UBA7540 > CADDZE01. Next base: position 585 of record CADDZE010000088.1, read on the forward strand.
GAGCAGGGCAGCCGACCGGTCGACGTCACCCTTGCGGCGATAGGCCACCGACAGTTGGGAATAGATTGACTTTTCGTTGGGATCGAGTTTCTGCGCCACTTCGAGTTGCCTGATCGCGTCGTCAACTCGCCCTTCCTTAAGGAGGATCTTGCCCAAATCGATTCTCGACCGACAAAAACTGGGATTCAGTTTGACCGACCGTTCCAAAGCTCGGTGGGCCTCGGTGATCTCCGGGCTCCCCGGAACCAGGCCTCGGCGGATCAATACCTCGCCGAGCAAATACTGCAAAAGATAATCGTTGGGCTTCTCTCGAGTTCGACGGCGGAGAATATCTAAGGCCTGAGAAAGCTCGCTCTTCTGCATGTAGGCGATGCTGAGCCCCGCGTATACAAGATCCTTTTCGGGAGCCAACGTACTTGCTCTCTCGAAGTCGCGCTCGGCGCGCTCCATCTGGCCCATCATGGCAAAGACAGCCCCTCGCTGGAACATGAGCCGATCCGAGTCGGGCAGGTAATGCAGGCCGACATTGAGAACCTCGACGGCCAACGCGTACGCTTGGTGGTCAACGCAAAGGGCAGCGAGATCGAGATAGTTATCTTCCTCTAATGGAGCAAGGTTCGTCGCCTCGCGAAGCGCGTCGATGGCCTCTTGCGTCTGCTTGTTTCCCTCGTAAGCGCTCGCCAGGAGATTATCCACCTCCGCGGTCCGATGCCCTTTCATCCGCAAGCCATTCAGGATCTCGATAGCCGCTGAAAATTGCTTAGTCTGGACATAGCACACTGCCAGGTTAAAGGCGGCGTTGCAAGACTCGGGAAAGGTAGTCGCGACGGTTCGAAAGAAGGGGATGGCCTCGTCATAATGGGACAGCCGTGCCAGGATGTTGCCGGCACGAAACGATTCAGTCGTCTCCAGACTATCCGGGTTGACCTCCTTCAGCATCGCGAGAGCCAGCCTTTCATTTCCCGTTTGCGCAAAGGTCTCGACTGCATCCAGGCGGACGTTTGGGATGCTCAAGATAATCGGCCTAGCTTCCTGAAAGTGAGTTGCTGCCCTTCGGTACTCCCTGCGACGAAAAGCCAGAGCGCCCAGATAAGCGTGACACACCGGATCCTTCGGAGCCAGCCGCAAGGCGGCCGCAAAGTGCCTTTCAGCCTTGTCATATTGCTTCAATGAAAGTTCGTTAATGGCCCAATTCTTGAGCGCGGGGTAAAAGTCGGGATTGATCCTCAAGGCGGCCTGGTACTGCTCGTTGGCTTTTTGCAGATCGCCTTTGCCGGTTAGGGCGAGTCCGAGCAAATTTCGGGCCTTCAAGTGATTGGGTGTAGCCTTTAGCAGCGTTTCGAGGATCGCCATGGCTTCGTCCCACCTGCCATGCTCCACCATGGCCAGTGCTTCGGCGTACTGAGGGGAGTCTGCGGCGGTTGCACAGAAAGCTGTGAAGAGCGCGGCGGCGAAAAGCCAACCGAGTCGGCTAAGTTTAGGCCTCTGCCGCATCATTCCACTCGAGCGTTCGGCCGGTCCCGAATCTCGAAGCCGCTCCGGGCCAAGGTAACGTACACCGGTGGTCCGGCCTGGGATCCGAACGGGCAGCAAGGAGCGTGCGTCTCAATGACTCTCTTCCACCCGGTAGAGTGCGTGATTCGCCGCTTCGAAAGAGAGCAGACGGCCAGAAACGGAGAAAGAGGCCGGCGTCAGTCCGCTCTCAGGTTCTATCACCCGGAGGGCGCTCGACCATGGGCGGTCGGCGCGATCAAGCTCGACTTTAAGTCTCCTATTGTCCAAGCCTGTGTAGCCTAATGTCATGGACATTTTGCGATAGCGGATGTTGCGTAGGCTGAAGACCTTCCCTCTGGCCATTAACTGGTCGGGTAAATTAGGGCCGAGTGTAAACGTCATCTTGCTGGTTTCCGAATCCTCTCTGAAACCGAAGATGCTTCGAATGATGTGAGCTGGCAAGGTCGCTCCCCAACCATACCCTTCGCCTCCGTACGCTCCTTGCATCCCCCACACTTCGCAACTAACACCAGGCCAGCCGAGCTTGTCGCCGGGGGACACAGTGCGCCGGTCTATGGAGCGGTAGACGCGGTCAACGATGGCGAACAGAACTCGTGAAAGAAACGCGCGATCTCCGGCCTTCCAGACCGACTCTGCGTATGGCAGGACATGAGACGGCCACTCCAACCAGAACTCTTGGTGGGACTCGTACTCCCGCATTTGGGGGATCATGGCCCGCACCTGCTCAGGCGTGGCGACCCCGCACATGACCGGGCCGACCTGCGTGACCTCGCGGTGGCCTGAAATTACGATGGGTCGCCCTGTCCGTGCATCCTGGTCATAAAACCACCCCTCGTGCCATAAGTCACGCGTTTTCTCGGTATAGACGGTGGCGAGTTCTTTCCAACGTCCGAGGTCCTCACGCTTCCCGAGGTAAGCGGCAAAGAGTGACATCACCCGTGCGGCATGCGCCAGGGCGGCCTGAAGTTCCGCAACGCGCACGAAGTCAATCACCTCGCCGCCGGTCGGTTGTTTGATCAGAAAGCGCTGGGAAGCATCCATGCCACTTTCCCAGCTGCACTTTGGCACAATCCACCCCTGGTGGTCCCTGCGGTGTTGGAGGGTCCACTCCAGGTGCGCCGCGAGGTAGGGATACAGTTGGCCCAGCCAGGACCGGTCTAACGTCCGAAGAAAGACCGATTCCAGGCAATAAAAGGGATAGCACCACTGAAGTGAGGTCCCGCACTCACTCCCGTCGGCAGCCACCATGTTCATGGTACCGTCTTCGCGCATGCACGGGACGTTGGGCTGCGGCGCATCCTGAAATTGCCCCAGCAGCACGGCCTTGGCGGTGTCTTCATCCGCGTAGCAGAGCGTCCACATGTCGATGGAGGTCTCCGCCAGGACATTGCGAGGCGCCTGGATTTGCATCGCGTCCCAGGGATGCCGGTAAACGCCCACGGGGCGGCGCACCATCATGCGCAGGGTCTCGAAATCGTAAACCCAGGCGTGCTTCCAATGAGGGGGGAAATCTCCCTCGAGCCGCGGGGCATGCTTCCAGAACTCATCGTCTTCGGCAACCTTCCCGCGCAATGTCCGGCGGGCCTGGACCTGCGCTGTCCTCCCCTCGGCTGTTGCTCGTGCTCGATTCGCACCGCGGGAGAGATACCAACCGCACTCTGCGGCCTGCTTGCTCGGCACGCTAAGGCTGCAACTCAAGCCCGCGTTGAGCGCTTGGGGAAAGTAGGTCGTTCCGAAACGCCGTTCGATTCTTGGTCCCGTCATCCAGGCAGCGATCGTGCTGTCTTCGGGAGCGATGATCTGATCATCGGGTGGCAGATCCGCCCTAAGAGACAGGGTGGGTCCGGCAGCAAAACTGCGGAGTACAACTTCACCACTGCCTGCTTCATAAAAGCCAGCTACCCCGTCGCGTCCCCACCAGGATTCATTGCCCAGTTCAAATCTCTGCACGGCGAAAAGTCTAACTTGCTGGTCGCTCACGCCCACGTTCTGTATGTGACAGATGCAGGCCAAAGTGTTTTCGCCCACGAGGAAAAAGGGCACGCTGACCTGAAGGTCGGAGACCATGAAATTGAAGGCCAAAAGATTCTTGGAGTGATGCGACGCGCTCAACTCAACCCCATGTTCTTTGAAATCATCCGGTTCGAAAAGCACGGTGTTTCCCAAACGGAAACCCAGGCGCAACGAGGCACGGTAGATCGAGTTCTTTTCGTAGTTAAAGTAGCCACCCGGGCCGGCTGGATAGTAAAAGCCAAAGCCAACAGCCGGTATTGAGCGAACGACTCCGCTTGGGTGGAGGGCCCAGCAGTGGTACGGGTTGTCGAGATAGCCGAATGGGGTGTACGACCCTCTGGGGAAGTGCAACGGTGCTGGTTGCGCCTCATCTATCGTCGTCGAAGGCGTACCACCTGGCCATAATCGGCCTCCCTTCGCCTTTAGGCCGGCGCCGAGCGAGAGCATGGTCTTGGCGAAACCACGCCGCGTTATCCTCATAGACGTGACTCCTTAACCGAGTGCCTAAAGTACTGAGAAGGAAGAGTGCGATGGCGTTAGACTGAGTGGAAGGCGTGCCCTCCCTGGGCTCGGACTGGGAGGGCACTGCCGACGTCGAAGTCTCGAGGTCAGAATTGAATCCGCAGGCCAACTTGCAGCGCACGGGCCTGATATGAGCCAGTCGCCTTTCCGAACGTGCCATCGGCGAGGTTCGTATCCCATCCAGATAGATTGACGCGATTGAACAGATTGTAGAACTCCGCCCGGACTTGCAGGGTGCCGCCTTCTCGCACAAACCATGGGATGTGATTGTTCTTAATCAGGCTGAAGTCGACTTGGGCAAAACCTGGACCGCGGAAAGTGTTTCGACCAAGGTTGCCTTCTTGGCCCGGCGGGGGGACTGGAAAATCCGCAGCGCTAAACACTCCGCGGATGTAATCAGACCGGCTCAAGCCGCTCTTGGAGTTTCCCCAGGACGGCGTATCCGGTCGATCATAATAGGTTCCGTCGCCGTTATAATCAGTCGCGGTGGTGTAAACACCATAAGGTTGCCCTTTTTGGAGCACACCGAGGCTCGAAGCCTCCCAGCCGCCCAGAAATCCGTTTACGAGTCGGTTGCTCGAGGAAGGCTTGGGTAGTTGAAAAACAAAGTTGAAAGCAAGCTTTTGGGGCACGTCGATCTCCGACAAGCCGCGCTGGGCCTTATAGTTCCACGCATCAAAGACATTTGCCCAAGTGGAACCGGACCCTGTGCTTCGATCGTTGCTGTAATCGATCGTCTTACCAAAGGTATAGGCGGTTTGGAAGGTGAAGCCTCGACTGAAAGTCTTGCGGAGGGCAACGGTGCCTCCCTGGAATGCGGAATTCCCGTTGTTGTCGCTGTAATTCATGGTGGCGAAGTAGGGATTCAAACGCGTGAGCGTTCCCTTATGGATGATGGCGTCGCCAGAATAGCGGTTCCGATCGATCACTGTATAGAGGTGGTGCCCCACAGATCCCATATAGTCGGCCTCGAGAACCCATTTGGAGCCGAAGGCGCGCTGCACTCCCAGAAACCAGTTCTCCGCGTAGGCGTATCTCAGGCCAGGATCTACTCCTCCGACCGTCGCCAAACCTGCGATGGGTCCTCCCGCGGGGTTCAATCCAATGGGCAGGGGCTGTGGGAGCGGAAAGCCGAACGGTACTCGATCGCTCTTTCCCAAGGCCAGAAGAGGATAGGGAGGGCTTGGGTTTGACACATTGGCGTAGACGTTTGCAACGTTGGGAGGATTGCCCCGGGTTACGTCGCTCCATGCTTTATTCGGCCAGCGGTCAAAGAAGACACCGAACCCTCCGCGAATGGACGTCTTCCCGTGGTTCGTCGGATCCCAAGCGAATCCGAAGCGTGGAGCGAAATAACCGATCCGATGCTCGCTGAACATGGCAGGAACATGAACGAGCACGGCATTCGCAATTCGCTCTTGGAAGGTGGCTCCAGGTCCCAGCTTCAGATTCGTCATGTTGTTGGTGTGTTCTTTGGGATTGCTGGAGAAATCCCACCGCAAACCGAGATTCAAGGAAAGGTTGCTTTTGGCTTTCCAATCGTCCTGGACGAAGAAACCGTAGGTTGACGACCGGTAGGCGTAGTCTTGGAACGGAGGTCCGCCAGTCTTGGCGTTGAAGTTGATGTACCACTCGTCGTAAGGCTTGTCGGCCGCAAAATCGAAAACGTTATGAAAATCGAAGCCCGGCCGAAGTAGCGGCGGCGTGAAGGGAGCGTTGTCTTGATCCCTGTAAATGTCCAGCCCAGTCTTGAGGGCGTGCCGGCCGCGATTCAGGGAGAGCACGTCGCGCCAGTGGAAATCGTTCTGAACAAACACGCCCGGTCCCCAACCTGTGCCGAAACCTGCCAAACCGCTGATGCTCATTGAGGGGATTCGGCAATTGAAACAAGGTCCCTCGCCGTAATTGCGTGTAAAGCCAAAAGCCGCCTCATTTACCACAACAGGGGAGAAAAGGTGAGTCCAGTTCAGTCCCAGATAATCGGTATATCCCGGAGACGGGCCACTGAATCCCGAACGGACGTTGGCGCTGAAGGGGCTGGTGGTCATTCGGAAGAAATTGCCATAGAGGCGGTCTTTCTCGTTGCTAAACATCTCATCCAGGCGCACATTCCACTGCAGGCCCGGACGAGGGTTAGTGAAGGAATAAACAGCATTGCCCACAATCGGCATATTGCAGGGCATACCCAACGGGCCGGTTCCCGTACAAGGACCCAGATTACTGGCTGCCATCACGTCAGCCACGGTCTCGATCGTTCCGGGAATGAAAGAGCTCACTGACGCAGGAAAGTTAGATAAAACGTAAGTGGAGATATGGTTCGGGTAGTTCGTCTTCATAAAGTTGACGAATTCTGGGGTTTCTACGGTTGTCAGGCCGGAATTCGGCACCACTTGACGGAGTTGGTCCCAGCTTCCGAAAACAAACGTGCGATCCTTACGAAGGGGTCCTCCTGCCGAGCCTCCGAATTCGTTGCGCCTGAATGTCGGGATGATGTGGCCGGTCACGTCTGGGGTGTTTTGAAGGTAGGTTCGGGAGGTTAGGGCGTTGTCCTGATGGTACCAGAACAGTGATCCGTGAAGATCGTTTGTACCTGACTTTGTCACCACCTGAGTCATCACTGAGCTGTTACGGCCGTATTGTGCGGAGTAGTTATTCACCGAGACTCGCAGCTCTTGAACAGACTCGATGTTCGGGGCGAGCTTGGCACCTCCGCCGTCCGGGTTGTCGTTCACCGAAGTGTCGTCGACGTAGTAACTGTTTGAGGAGCCACGCTGCCCATTAGCGTTGATAAAGGCACCGCTGACCAGGTTAAAGATGTCGTTGCCCCCTCGCCAGTCGCCGACCATGCCGATTCCGGTGACACCTGGCGTCTGAGCGACTACGTCGAGAATGTTGCGGCCAGCGAGCGGGAGATCGTGCACAGCGATTCCAGTAGTCAACCCGGAAACGTGGGCCTCCGTGGTCTCGACCGCCGGAGGTGCTCCGGTCACCGTAACTTGGGTTACGAGAGCCCCCGGCTTCATCGTGATCGGAACACTCTGCACACGAACCGCTTCGAGGATGATGTCCTCTTGCACGACGGTGTCAAAACCTGGCTTGGTTGCGGTCAACCGGTATTTGCCCGGGGGCAAGGAAGGAAATCGATAGTAGCCGCCGGAACTGGTAGTGGTCCGGCGCGAGACCCCAGTATCCACGTTGGTGAGGACGACTTGAACATCCGGGATCACCGCACCCGTCGTGTCGCTGACGATACCCTCGATCGCACTGTCAAACTGCGCTTTTACGGGAATGGCTAAACACGAGGCTACGATCAGCAGACTGGATAACTTGCGAACTCGCTTGACAGCGGTCACGGTACCTCCTCTAATTGCCTATCGCGTCAGGATAAGGGTTTAGCTTACGAAGGTAATAAGTCGATAGGGCCCTGTCAATACCGCTTGAACCAGGTTCGTCGCGGATTGCTCAGTCCGCGCAATGGCAGTGAAAGGTGCGGGTCAAGGCAAGGCTAGGTCCCCTCATGTGCACATTCTTCTTGCTTCGCGAAGGTATTGAGAAACAAGGGCCGGCCTGAGGACTCTCCCCCTAGTCATGGCGCGAAGTCCACCTGAAGTGCCCACGTTTGATAGACCCTGCCCTCACGGCAGGAGTCTGGAGAGGGTGATACGATCAGGTCCCACTGATCACCGTGACGCGAACCTATTGTCCCCCCTGTCACCCGGACAATGGACCAAGGGGTAAAGAGCAGGAGATGCGAGCACGCTTCAGCTACTCCTTCCACCTCGGCTCGGTAGGCGTGATCTTTCATCTCCGAACTCAGGATTCGTAAGCCTCGGCTCGTGTCGCCGATTCTTGGTTGAGGCGGAGCTAGCCAGGGGCGGATCCCCGCCTCAAAACTAATCGTAATCTCCGAGAGTTTGGCCGCCCGGAAATTTACCCGGGCGTGCGCGTCTTGCCTCGCGCCTTCGGTAGTCACCGGAATGCTCGCACCATTCATCGTCGCGCGTACGTTCTTGGCGCCGAGGGGTATCTCCGGCGCAAAAACCATGGAAACCGGCGGACCGGAATTCTCGACGTGTAAAGTCACCTTTGTAGGCGATTGCTTCAATTCGAGATTCAGCATTCCTTCGCCCACTCGCAGGCCGTGAAGCTTTATGTTGGGCCAGTCCGGAGGAAGATGCGGGCGCCACACAAGCCTGCTTTCTGGGGCATTCAGTTCAATGGCAAGGACCCCTCGAAGCAGCGCCGTGATCACCATGCCTGAGGACCAGACCTGTTCGGGAACGCTCACATCGAGCTCGCGGTAGAAGTCGCCGGAAAACACCTCCGGCACGTGGCCCAGGGAGTTGAGGAAAGTCTGTTGGACGAGCGAATACCACAGGGGGAAGCCCTCCAAGGGCCGGTGATCTTTGTAGAAGGCCAACGCCTGCACTCCCGTTCCTAGCGGCCAGACGCTGCCGTGCCCGTACGACGACCCGACGTAGAGTGGGTCCCCTTGGGGAATGCTGCGCATCCCCCAATCGGTTTCCCAACGTGCCCGCGACATCTGGTCAAGGACGAGCTGCGACTGACGTTCATTAAAGACTCCCAGCCAGATCCCCCAATTGACCTGACCCAACTCCTGCGGGAGCAGTTGGCCCCTCCCATTCAACCCGTAATAGAAGAAGTTGCGTTCCGGACGCCACAGCTTCGATTCCACCGAATGGCGGGCTTTCTCGGCGCGCGCCTGCGCGTCACGGGCCAAGGGCCGGTCCCCCATCGCGAGGGCAAGCTGTCCCATCGCCTTGGCCGCGGCCACCCAGATGCTTTCAAGGTAGATGTCCTTGGTGACCTGTTCGGCGATTGTCTCGTCGCCTCCCCAGCTGCCCGTGGGCACCGTCACCAAGCCGTCTTGGGGGTCGATGCGCGACACAAGGTACCGATAGGCAGTTTGCAGCGAATTCCAACCAGAGCGGACAAAGTCCCGGTCGCCGCTTTGTAGATAGAAATTGTAGAGTGCCACCAGATACATGGCGCTGGCGTCCGTGTGCCGATAGGCATAGGGGTAGTCTTCGAACCACTTAATCCAGCCGGCACTCTGCGATATCTCATGAAAGATCTCCCCGTTGTCCTTGTTCTGGTACTTCTGGATAAAACGGAAAGCGTCGCGAGCCAGATCGTAATCGCCCGCCGCGGTGAGGGCGAAGGAGTTGATCATCGCATCTCCTCCGAAGAACCAAGCGTACTGAGGCCGCCGGGTATCCCGCGAAGGGCCGTAGCCAGCCACCAGGCCACAACCAAGAAGCGGGTTACAAACGAAGGCTTGGTCGAGAGCGATGCGAGCCCAGGCGTAAGCCAGGTTCGCTTCCCGGCTCGGGGTTTCTACCTGCAAATGGCTGGCTAAAAGCTGTTGGTAGTGCTGTACAGCTTCCTGATACAGCGCTGGAATTCGCTCCAAAAGTTCGGAGTACGTTCGCCCCGCATCCTCGTGCCGTGGGATCCGGCACGAAATCGCCAGAGGGAAGTATCGTCCGGCGGCACCGGCGGGAATATCGAGCTCCAAAGAAAGGGTGCGGTCAGCCATCCCAGGGAACACGTAGGATGCAGGGTCGCTATGATTCCCTGCAACCGGCGACCCGACTAGGGCTGAGTATTTGCCTGATGACTCTTGGAGAACGAAGGCACGTCGGCCCCTATCCCATTCATAGCTTTGGCCACCGAGGCCCCCCGGCCACATCAAGTCCAAGTCTGGTCGAAAGCTCACCAGGATGTGCAGAGGCAGGCTGCCGTCAACTCGATACAGCACGGCGAATCCTGCAGCATCCAGTGGAACAAAGAAGGTTTCGGTGACTGTGAAGTTCTGGCCGGAATAGATTCGTGTCACGGCTTCTGGGTTGACGATGACCTCTCGAACCAGCGCCGAGCCGCTGATGGCGTCGCTCGCGCCCTCCGGCCGGATGCTGATGCGGTAATCGTGAAAGATTCGAAATGGGTAAACCCAGCCCTCCATGGCTCCTGCCGCGTAGCCGACGACCATGCCCCGGCGTCCGTGCGCTGCCACGAACCGCCCAGCCGTGGCCTCGGCATGCAGCGTCACTGAGGTTTCCTTCATCGGCAGGGAAGCGTAACCCGCGTCGATGGCGAGCGCGTGCCACGCTACGCCAATCGCCGCGAGCCCGTGACCCAAGATCGCAGCCAGCCGGGGTGGTGGGGTTTTCGCGCGCATGGTGCCTTCCTCCTGGCTTCTGGAAATCGCATGCGAACCAGAACTTCGCAAGTCTAGGATTTCGGCTCAAACCATCGCAAGCTTCAATTTCAACTGCCGGCCTTGCCCATGGCAAGTAGCCTGCTGCTGGTCCTGGTGAGCGCGATCGCAATACTGCAAGAAGAAGGGTCAAGAGGTCGTGCCGGCTTCACGCTCCTTTTTTTGGGGCAGGCTCCTCCGCCCTTGCTGATAGCACGGCTAGTTTCTCGAAGAGCTTCTACTGCTGCCACCGAAGTTGGTCCATTCAGATCTGCTAGCCACTGCGGCTTCGTGGCGGCAGCCCCATGGCTGGCACGTGCTATGCTTGGAGTGAATTCTATGCCCTAGGTGCAAGGACCACGACGTTCGGGGTGCTTGTGCTTACGGCCACGCGCAGCCGGTGGTTCAGGGTGCGGGCGAAGGACTCAATCCGTAAGGTCCATGGG
>CADDZE010000089.1 GCA_902812465.1 Acidobacteriota bacterium
GGGTGCAGCCGCGGTGGGATTCACGGATGGTGCTGCCGCGGTTAAGGCGCAAAAGGTTGCGCGCCACAGCCTGCTGCCCGGGATGGGGCCGCGCTTGGTGCAAGCGCGGGTCAAACGCCGCGGGCGATCCGCGCAGCGCGTCGAGGGAAAGTGCTCCGGCTACGTCGGCCGTATCCGCCAGGATCTCGGCCTGGCGCAGCGTTAGTAGGCCAGTGGCCAGCATCGCCTGCGTGCCATTGATTAGGGAGACGCCTTCCTTAGCTTCGAGGACCAGCGGCTTCAGGCCGGCTTGCCGCAAGGCTGCTCGCGCGCTCATCCGTCGTGGAGCCTTGCTTCCGCCCCCGACCCACACGTCGCCTTCGCCCATCAGCGCATAGGCGACGTGTGCGAGAGGAGCGAGGTCGCCGCTCGCGCCCACCGAGCCGCGCGAGGGCACGATGGGGCAGAGGCGATGATTGAGCAATCCACAGAGCTGATCCGCCACGGCAGGGCGAACCCCCGAGAGGCCCGTCGCCAGGCCGTTGACGCGTAGCAGTATCATGCCCCGCGTGACCGCCGGGCTGAGCAGCTCGCCGACGCCCGCGACGTGGCTTCTCACCACGTTCGCCTGGAGCTGGCGAGCCTTGTCGGGCTCGATGCGTTCGGTGGCTAAGCTGCCCACCCCTGTCGTCACGGCGTAGACCGTATGCTTTTCAGCAATCAGCCGTTCGATCAAGCGGCGCGAGCGCTGCATGCCCTGCCGGGCTTTCGGATGGAGCGCGACGCGCCTTCCCTCAAGCACCACCTCCTCAAATCCACGGCGAGTTAGGTTGTATCCGGTCAGTAGGAGCGGCTTGGGCATGGGTTAAAGACTGGGGAAAGTCCGTTTGGACGCGCGCCTCCTAGATTCCTCAGCCGTTTGCTTGCCTTCGGGCAGCGAGGAACAAGTCGCGATAGTGATCCGGGAGGGCACGAGGCCGCCCTTGGCGGTCTGTAATAACGTGGATAGTCTCGCCTTCGGCCAGTAGTTCTGCCGTCGCCGGACGGTAGACTTCGTAGCCAAACACCAGGACGCGCTTGCGGACCTCCCGAACGCAGGTGCGAATCTCGAGCTCGTCGTCGTAGCGCGCCGGCGCCTTGTAGCGGCAGCGGGCCTCGGCGACCATGATGTAAAGCCCGTCGCGTTCCTCCATGTCGCGATAGGCAAAGCCGTACTGGCGGCACAGATCCGTGCGCCCGATTTCGAACCAGACAAAGAAGTTGGCGTAATAGACCACGCCCATCTGGTCGGTTTCGGCGTACCGCACGCGCAGGGTGGTGACCGTCCACTCTCCACCAAAATCTTCGGACATAGATCGTCATTCTAGCAGACTCGGTCGTGCGGGCAGGCCAGACTTAGAATTCCGGTGCAAGCTGCGCTCCGCCCCCTGTCCTGTTATCTGTGCGGAGGGAGCGGCGTTACTAGAAGCAGGATGCGCACTCCTAACGCTCCTGCGGATCCATCTCTTGCGGTACGGAACCCCTAGTGCCTGGCGCAGGCGATCAGCCAGGGCGGCAACCTTGTCCGTGCCTTCGCGGCGGTAGAGCCGCACCAAATTCGCCGCCGCTGGCAGAAGGAGAGTATCGAGGAGAAAATGCGCCATGGTTAACGCGAGTAGCCGGCAACTTCTTGCGGATGGCACGGAGCACAGTGGGACGCGTCCGCGCCGTAGGAAGGGAGCTCTGCCAGCGTCGGCAACAGCCAGGCAAGGGACCTAATAGCGTCTCCTGCTGGTAGAGTCACGGTCCTGACAGGCTAGCCGCGCCACCATCTAGGCGACCTGGAATCCATCGCCGATATTATAGGGAGTTGGGGCTTCGGCCGGTAAGGCTTCCTGACCGGTGGCCGGCGGGCACATCCAATAGCAGTATCAGGCGAGCTGAGACTACGTCAGGCTTTGGGGCTTACGTCCGGAACTTCGTGCCCCACGGTTGCGTAATCCGAGGCAGGAGAAGCCAAATGGAGAAAGTGTGACCAACGTTCGCTACGCGGTACGGGAATTCCGTAGATCTCCGGTCTTCACTGGCGCCGCTGTGCTTACACTCGCTTTGGGAATCGGGGGAACCACGGCCATCTTCAGCTTGATTCATGGGGTGATGCTCCGCTCTCTGCCCGTGGCTGATCCCGGAAGTCTCTACCGCATTGGCGAGGGCGACGAGTGCTGCGTGGAAGGAGGTCCCCAGGGACGCTGGGGCTTCTACTCATTCCCCCTGTACGAAAGGTTGAAGGCAGCAGCGCCCGAGTTTGAAGAAGTAGCGGCCTTTCAAGCCGGCCAGTGGGTTCAGAGCGTGAGGCGCGCCAGCGAAACTGCGGCGCGGCCGCTCAGGTCCCATACGTCACAGGCAACTACTTTTCGATGTTGGCGCTGCGGGCGTTCAGCGGACGCCTGCTCACGCCCGAGGACGACCGGCCAGGCGCGCCGCCAGCCGCCGTGCTCAGCCATCGTGCCTGGCGGATATTCTACGGTGGCGATCCTTCCGTAGTTGGCTCTGCCTTCCTTATCGAGGGTCACCCGTTCACGATTGTTGGAGTGACTCCACCCGGATTTTTCGGTGAGACGTTGCGTGCCGATCCTCCCGATATCTGGATTCCGGTTCAACAAGAACCTCTAATTGACGGCGAAGCTAATTTGCTGCATCAGTCTACCGGGGCATGGTTGCGCGTGATGGGGCGGCTGCGGCCCGGTAGCTCGATCCAAGGACTAGCTCCGCGCCTTACTGGAGTGTTGCAGCAATGGATGCAGTATGACGCCGGATATCCGGCCAACTGGATGCCGGACATCATCCGCATGCTTCCCCAGCAGGAGATTAACGTCGTACCCGCCGTGCCGGCGTCGCCGAGATGAAGGAGGAGTACGGACGCAGCCTAGCGATCTTGTTGGCGGTCTGTGGTGTGGTGCTGCTGGTTGCCTGCGCCAACCTGGCTAACCTGATGCTGGCACGCGCCGTGTCACGGCGGGGACAAACCGCCGTCCGGTTAGCCCTCGGCGCGGCCCCGCGGCAGATTGTGGCTCAGACCCTCCGTGAAAGCCTTCTGCTGTCGGTTGGCGGGGGCCTCGTCGGAGTTCCGGTAGCCGTGGCAGCGGCACAGCTGCTGTTGAGACTGGCGTTCCGGAGTGCCCATTTCCTTCCCATCAGCCCCAACCCATCGCCCGTGGTCTTGGCGTTCGCCTTTGGATTGGCCCTGATGACCGGAATCATCTTCGGAGCGGCTCCAGCATGGTTTGCCACGCGCACGGATCCCGCGGAAGCTTTGCGCGGAGCGGGCCGGGGCACCACTGATCGATCCTCCTTTGCCCGCAAGGCGCTGCTGGTCGTGCAGGCAGCCCTCTCGGTGGCGCTCGTGGCAGGGGCAACGATGCTGGGGCGAAGCCTGAACAACCTGGAGCACCAAGATTTTGGATACCAAATCCAGGGGCGTGTTGAAGTGGAAATGCACAATCCGCCCGCCAGCTACACCCCAGCCAAGCTCGCCAGCCTTTATCGCGAACTGGAGAACCGGCTGAATCGCCTGCCCGGAGTGCAGGCAGGCGGCCTGGCGCTCTACAACCCACTCACCGACAACTGGAGCGAATTGATCTACGTGGCCGGCCACTCTGCCCCCCGAATAGGCGAGAAAGCTGGCGCTTCCTGGGACCGCGTGAGCGCCGGCTATCTTCAGAACCTTGGTGTGCCCCTTCTGCGCGGTCGTGGGTTTACGGCCGGCGATAATGAGAATTCGGAGCCCGTCGCCATAGTGAACGAGGCCTTTGTGAGGCACTTTTTCAAGCCCGGTGAGGACCCGCTGGACCAACACTTTGGGCTCGACTATCCCGAGAATGCCAGCACCTTCCGGATCGTGGGTGTCGTTCACGACGCGAGTTTTGCCGGCTGGGGATTTAACCGCCCTCCCTTGCCCATGTTCTACGTGCCCCTGGCCCAGACCGTCAATTACAAGCAGGAGATGATGTGGCGACTCGAGCTTCAATCGCACTTCATCCGTGGCATCCTGCTGGTCACGACGAATCCTCCCGGCGCCCTGGAGCCACTGCTGAGGAAGGCGCGGGCGGAAGTCGATCCCAACCTGACAATCACCAGTGTCAGGACGCTGCAGCAGCAGATTGAACTCTCCTTTGATCGGGAGCGAGCCGTCGCCACTCTTGCCGGTCTGTTCGGTACCGTCGCTCTCGTGCTTGCTGCCGTGGGCCTCTACGGCGTAACGGCCTACACGGTGGCGCAGCGAACCAACGAAATCGGTATCCGTATGGCGCTTGGAGCGGATCGGGGACACGTGGTTCGCCTTGTGCTGCAAGAAGCGTTTCAGCGCGCGGTGCTGGGTTTGGTCTTTGGGCTACCGCTAGCCGCTCTCTCCGGACGCCTGATCTCTGCCCAGCTTTGCGGAGTCTCCAGTTGGGATCCACTTGCGCTGGCGCTGGCGGCAAGTGCGCTTGCCATCTGTGCGCTTGGGGCGGCTATGATCCCCGCCCTCCGCGCCGCGTCCATTTCCCCCGTGATCGCCCTTCGCACGGAGTAGTTTGGTCCCAGTGTGCTTAGCCTTCGTGACGCTCGCTAAGTCGCGGTGATAGAATCCGAAATACCTTGAGGCGACAGGTCCCTTTTCTTCTAGCGGCGATCGTGCTGGCAAGCGCCTGCCCCCGTCGGCACGTGGCGCCCCGGGTGGTGTACCTCGAGACCGAGCAGCAACAGCCCTCCGCACGGCTGCCGGCCTCAGGCACGCTGGTGATTCAGGAGCCCCCTCCACCGCCTCCGCTTACCCCCCCCGCGCAGTCAGCTCCGCCAGAACAGAAGGAGGAACCAGAGCCCGAGACCCCGGAGCGGCGTATACACGTCCGGCCCCGTCCTAGGCCAGATGAGAGCGCTCCAGCGACACAACCAGCCGGTGAGGTTCCGGCTCTGGAACTCGGCGGCAGTGCTGCGCAACAGGCCGCCCGCGAACGCTCCCTAGCCGACTTGCAGCGGCAGATTCGCCAGAGGATTGACCGTCTCAGTGGGCTGCGGCTGCCCGACAGCACCAAGAGAATACTCGGCGAGGCGGGATCGTTTCTCACACAGTCGGAGACGGCGCTCAAGGAAGGCGATACACAGCGTGCCGAAAACCTGGCCCACAAGGCTGAGCTCTTGCTGGACGCGCTGGAGCGCCATTAGCCAGGCTAGGCGTTGATATGGCGGCCGCTGGACGAAGAACTGTCCAGCAGCTCGCGCACTTTGCGCGACAAGGTGGCCGAGGTGAACGGCTTCTGGATGAATGTCGCCGCCGCGTCCAGACCCTGAAGTTGGTCTACAGACCCTCCTGGGTAGCCGGACATGAATAGCACCTTCATTTCAGGACGAGACGCTGCCAGGCGGCGAGCCAAGTCGGGGCCGCTCATCTGGGGCATCACGATATCCGTCACCATCAAGGGAATCGGGCCTGGGTAGGTTTCGGCCAGCCTGATGGCGTCGCCCGTTCGCCTGGCTTCGAGCACGTGGTAGCCCTGGGCTTTGAGAACCCGGCGGGCGAGCACGCGCACCGCCTCTTCATCCTCGACCAACAGGACGGTCTCAGATCCGTGCCGACCGCCCGGCTTCTTTCTCCGTTGCTGCGGGCGCTCGGGTGCCTCGGCTTCCACCTGGGGCAGATACACGTTGAATGTCGAACCCTCGCCGAGCTCGCTCTCCACCTCAATGTGCCCTCCGCTCTGCCGCACGACGCCGTAAACGGTGGCCAGGCCCAGGCCGGTCCCCTTCTCCTTCCCCTTAGTGGTGAAGAAGGGCTCAAAGATGCGGGCGCGCGTTTCGGCATCCATGCCGCAGCCCGTATCGGTGACCGAAAGCAGAACGTAGGATCCAGGCTTCACGTTAAGGTTCTCTGAGGCGTAGCGCTCATCTAGCCTTACGCTGCGGGTAGACAGGGTGAGCTTGCCGCCTTCTGGCATCGCATCGCGTGCGTTCACCACCAGGTTCAGAATCACCTGCTCGATCTGGCCGGGGTCAGCCTTGACTTTGCCCAGGCCGGGCTCTAAGTGGGAGGTCAGCTCGATGTGTTCACCGATTAGCCGGCGAAGCAGTTTCTGCATATCGGTGACCACGGCATTCAAGTCCAGCACCCTAGGTTCGAGCACCTGTTGCCGGCTGAAGGCCAAAAGCTGGCGCGTGAGGTCCGCGGCGCGCTCGCCAGCCCTCTTCACCTCTAGCGCGTGACGTCGCAACGGGCTGCGGGCGGGAAGTCTTTCCAGCAGGATATCGCTATAACCGAGGATCGCAGTGAGCAGATTGTTGAAGTCGTGGGCCACGCCTCCTGCCAGGCGCCCGACGGCTTCCATCTTGGCGGACTGTCGTAGTTGCTCTTCGAGGCGCTTGCGGTCGGTAATATCGATGATCGTGCCTTCGATGGCGGGCGGCTCGCCGGGCTCGCCCTCCACAAGGTTGGCGCTGCCCAGGATCCACACGGGACGGCCGTCGATGCGCTTAAGCTGCACCTCCAAATCGGTGAAGGTCTTCTGCTTCTGCACCAAGGCAATCAGCATCTCCATCTCCGCCCGGCTGGGCGCGATGTCCCACAGCGTGTGGCGCAGGGCCTCCTCACGTGAGACGTAGCCGAAGATGCGGGCGCAAGCCTCGTTCAGATCAAGCATGCGTCCGTCCAGAGTAGCGCGGTAGACCCCTGCCAGGTTGCGCTCGAAGAGCAGGCGGTAGCGCGCTTCGGACGAGCGCTGCGCCAGGGCTGCCGCTTCCTGCTGGTGGCGAATCGACCGCTCCTGTATGGCGCGCTGAACCGCGAGGGGCAAACGCGGCAGTCGGTCCTTCAGCACGCAGTCAGACGCCCCGCTCTTGATACAGGCCACTGCCGCTTCCTCGCCCAACGCCCCGGTAACCAAGATGAAGGGGAGATCGGCTGAACGGGCACGTAGTTCCCGCAGGGCTTCCATGCCGTTCCACCCGGGTAGGCTATAGTCGGCGAGGATCACGTCGTAGGGCTGCGACGCGAGCCGCTGGCGGAAGTCTTCCATGGTCTCCACTACATCCGCTGTGACGTCAAACCCGTCCCGCTTCAGCTCGCGCAAGCAGAGTTCGACATCCGCGGGATTATTCTCAACCAGCAAGACCCGCAGTGGCCTCGCAGCGGCGGAAGGGACTGGAGCCCGGTCGGTCACGAAGGTTGTCCCTCTCCCTGAGACGAAAAGCAGGCGGCCGGGCTCGCATCCACCAGCAACCAGTACATCCCCATTTGCCCGATCACTTCGCGAAGCTCGGCAAAGTCCACCGGCTTAGTTACGAAACCATTGACGCCCAACTGGTCGCTGGCCACTCGATCGTGCTCCTCTCGGGAAGACGTCAGGATAATCACGGGGATCTGCCGCGTCCTCGGATCGGTCTTCAAAATGCGTAGCAGTTCTAAGCCGCCAAGCCCCGGCAGATGGAGGTCCAGCAGGATCAGCTTTGGAGGCGTCATAAAAGAGCGGTTCGCGTGACGCCCACGACAGAAGATGAAATCAAGCGCCTCCTCACCATCCTTGGCCACATAAACTCGGTTAGCCATGTGGTTCTGGCGCAGCGCATGCAGCGTCAACTCGGCGTCCGGCGCGTGGTCCTCGACTAGGAGGATCTCCACTGCAAGAAGAGACATCCCTCACCTCAACAGCAGGCTGAGTTGGAGGGGCAAAGTGAACGCGGAAGCGGATTGAAGGCTGAACAGGTTACCCACCCTGGTCGGATTGATCTGAATCCTGTGGCCCTTCGACCGGACCCTGGGACTAGCTTCATGTTCCTTGCTCGACGGCGAATCCACGCTCCGTCGCGAGCCCCCATCCTGGACCGCGCAAGCCACACCAGTGGGCCGCCGGTCTTGGTGACACTGTAGCGCGAGAGGTTATATTTGTCAATACCTTAATATCTACGTAATAATAGATCCGCTCGGCCAGTCCCTCCCGGCCAGCCCTGAGCGTTGCCGCCCCGTGCCCTTACACCCCCAATGGTATTCGTGTTAGGACCTAGCAGCGGGTTTGAAGGATCGGATGGCGGTGAGCGCGCGGTCTTCGAGTTAACGGTGTGTACTGTATGAGAAATTATAGTATCATAAATAACATACAGGTTACACCATGCCGACGACGGTCTTAATTGTCGACGACGAACCCAGTGCGCGTGACTTCTGCGCCGAAGTCCTCGAAGAGATGGGCTTGCTGACCCGCACGGCCGGGGATGCGCGCCTAGCTGCCTCAATCCTTGAAACCCAGGCGATCGATGTGGTGCTGTCGGACGTCCACATGCCCGGCGCCACCGGCATCGAACTGCTCAGGACCATCCGCACCCGCTTTCCCGAAACCGACGTCGTCGTGATGACCGGGTACGGCACCATCCCGGAAGCAGTCGAGGCGGTGAAACTCGGCGCTTACGACTACATCTCGAAGCCTCTGAAGCCAGACGACCTACGCCGCATCTTCCGCCGCCTGGTTGAAAAGCGCGAATTGGCCGCGGAGAACCGCCTCCTGCGCGAGCAGGTGAGGACGCAACAGGGATTTGGCCAGTTGATCGGCAACTCGCCCAGCATGCGCGCCGTCTATGAACTGGTCGTCAAGGTGGCGGAGCGGCGGCACCCCGTGCTGATCCTAGGTGAGAGTGGAACAGGCAAGGAACTGGTGGCACGCGCCATTCACACTTACGGCCCATCCCGCGACAAGCCTTTCGTTCCCATCGACTGTGGCGCCCTTTCGGCCAGCCTGATCGAGAGCGAACTCTTCGGACATGTGCGCGGCGCCTTCACGGGCGCCACGCAGGCGCGTCCTGGCCTGCTGGCGGAAGCGAAAGGCGGAACCGTTTTTTTGGACGAAATCGGCGAGCTGCCCATCGAGCTGCAGTCAAAGCTGCTTCGTGCCTTGCAGGAGCGCGAAATCCGCCCCCTGGGAAGCAACGAACGCCGGCCGCTGGAGGCGCGAGTGATTGCCGCCACCAATCTTGATTTGGAAGAAGCGATCGGCAAGGGGACCTTTCGCAAGGATCTCTATTTCCGCCTCAACGTCGTTTCCATCCATATGCCGCCCCTGCGCGAGCGGAAGAGCGACATTCCCACGCTGGTGCACTTCTTTCTTGAACGGCACGCCACCCAGGAGGGCATGACGGGCATAGCGCCCGAGGCGATGACTTGCCTCATGGCCTACGACTGGCCCGGGAACGTCCGCGAACTCGAAAACTGCATTCAGCGCGCCGTGGCGCTGGGTTCGCCGCCCCTCATCCAAGTTAAAGACCTGCCTTCCAGCCTCGTTGAAAGAGCTTCCGCCAGGGAAGAAGACGCGGAGCCACGAACCCTCGAGGACCTTGAACGCCGCGCCATCCTGCGTGCCCTCGAAGCCTCGGGTGGCGACCGTCTGCGCGCCGCCAAGCTGCTCGGCATCGGCAAGACCACCATTTACCGCAAGCTGAAGGAGTATGGGCTTGACCCGGCAGGCCCTACAGTTTCTGCGCCGCGTTAAAGGCACCGCCGGGAACTTCCCAGGGAAACCAGTCGCCAATAGGACCAGGGAACCGAGGGGTGGGGCGGTGGTTTACGAACTCCGAAGTCTGCACCAAGAAGTGGCTCAGAAGCTCTAGGCTGATCCCTCTCTGAGCTTGGGCAGGCTGGCCGAGGACCTGCCGGATTAGCTGCCGCACCCGGAGGGAAGCTCAGCGAACGGGTCCTCAGATCGCCCTGACTAACCTCAAGTTAGAACGGTTGTCGCCGCCGACCGCCCTCGCGATCCTTGGATTAAAGATCGCTACGACCGGCGCCGTAATGAGCGTCACGCCCATCGCTGGCGACTCGGAACTTGTGCACCGAGTTGAACAAGATGTCTTGCAGTGGCAGTTTGCAACCTTCGAATATAACAGTATGCCGGTGGTCGCGAGGGCAAACGCGAGAGTCATACCACGTAGAACGCAAACGAGTGTATATTTTTAGCCCCGGAAAGCCAAAAAGGAGATGCCGGTTTGCAGACGCCGAGCGCTGCCGGCCGGTTATAGCTGAGCCGGAGGGACCGGCGGGACGCCGGCACCATCTTCAGTTGACGGGAGACCCCACTCATGGCGCGAAAATCGATCGTTGGACTCAGCCTGGCCGCCTGGATGCTGGCGCTCGCCGCCTCGCGTCCCGGCTTCAGCCAGGCCGTTTCGGGCTACATTCTGGGCACGGTCACCGATCGTTCAGGGGCCGCGGTGCCCAATGCGCGGATTACGGTGACCGACCTGGACCGCGGAACCGTCTACACGGGCACCACCTCCGCCGACGGCAACTATTCCGTCACGCACCTGCTCGCGGGGCGCTATCAGGTGAAGATTTCCGCGCCCGGCTTCGCCGATTTCGTCACCACGGCCGAGGTCTTGGTGGATAACTCGACCCGCGTCGACGCCGCGCTCGAAGTGGGGAAGGCCAAAACCGAGCTGACGGTAACGGCCCAAACGCCGCTGCTCAAGACCGACCGCGCAGATGTGAGCGTAACGCTGACTGGCAACGAGGTGGAGAAGCTCCCGATGCTCGACCGTAACCTGACCGAGCTGGTGCTCGAGATGCCGGGGGCGGCGGCCAACCCGTGGCAGCACGCTTCGAGCGAAAATCCCCAGGGCGGCATTCAGATTGACGTGAACGGCCAGTATTTCTTCACCAACGGCTTTCTGCTGGACGGCACCGAGAATATGAGTTCGATCCTCGGCATCGCCGTCATCAATCCCAACCTCGACTCGCTCCAGGAATTTAAGGTCACGACGAGCAATTACGACGCCGAGTTCGGGAACGTTTCGGGAGCCTTAATCCAGGCCACCACAAAATCCGGCACCAACCAGCTGCACGGATCTCTCTTTGAGTTCCTCCGCAACAACGTCCTGAATTCCTCGAACCCTTTCACCGGTGCCAATCCGCCCTTGAGATGGAACCAGTTTGGCGGGTCGGTGGGCGGGCCGCTGCGCCGCGACAAGCTCTTTGGGTTCTTCGATTACCAGGGCACGCGCCGGCGGACCGGCGGCTCGCTGATTACGACGGTGCCGACCGCCGCCGAGCGGGCCGGCGACCTGAGCGCCCTGCTCGGCAGCTATATCTGCGCGGATGGGAGCGCGCAGGCGGCGCCCTGCTCGAATCCCCTGCTGGTTCCCACGACCGAGGGAACCCAGGTTCCGGCCCAGGCTGGGATGGTGTTTGATCCGACCAGCGGCAACCCGGACGGCAGCGGCCGCCGGGCCTTTTCGAGCGGCGGCAAGCTGAATCAGGTTCCCGTGGCCGCGCCCATGGCCAAGCTGCTCGCTAC
>CADDZE010000090.1 GCA_902812465.1 Acidobacteriota bacterium
CCCCACTTTAAGGACGGCTCCTGCGGACGGCGGGTTACCCCGTAACTGGGTCATGGTGTTTCAAACGAGCTTTCCGAAGGATGGTAGGAGCCTAGTCTGGCGCGGTAAAAGGGTCAGAAAAAAAGGGCGGAAATAATATTCCCTCCCTTTGAAGTTGCTGCAACACTCAGCCTGACAAATCAGTCACGCGTTTAGTACATCCCGCCGCCCATGCCGCCGCCGGCCCGGAATTCACTATGTTCCTCTCACGGAGCGCGCTCGCGCGTAGCGGCCCTCCTCTATCTCGTTGATTTGGCGTCATTTTGCTGATTTGCCCCTTGGAAAGCTTGCCTGCTCAGGTAACCCTAACGGCTCCGGACTCATCTATGGAACGGGAGCGATTATGCTGAACTTTAAGTCGGCAACAAGTCTGAAGCGTGCCAGCGGTTCCTGGTGGATCGGCGGTGCTGTGTGGTTAGCCGTCCTGCTGGCGGTCTCGGCCGTCTATGGGCGGGACGATCAAAAGTCGAACCCCGATGACATCGGCAACCGCAGGGTAGCGCACCATAGTATCATCTCGGAGCAGAAGGAGATCGCCATCGGCAGGCAGTACGCCGAGCAGATTGACAAGCAGGCCAAGCTAATCACTGACCCGGTGGTGACCGAGTATGTGAACCGCGTGGCCCAGAACATCGCTCGCAACTCTGACCTGAAGGTTCCGCTCACCGTCAAGGTGATTGACGATCCCACGATTAATGCCATGTCTCTTCCCGGCGGCTTCCTCTACGTCAACACCGGCTTGCTCGAAGCGGCTACGGAAGAGGACGAGTTGGCGGGCGTGATGGCGCATGAGATCGCTCACGTCGCCGCGCGCCACTGGGCGGCACAACAGACGAAGGCCACTATCGCGCAGTTCGCCACGATTCCTTTGATTTTCGTACCCATGACCTATCCGGTTTACATGGGTGTATCGAACGCCCTGAATTTTGGCGTACCTCTGGCCTTCTTGAAGTTTAGCCGCGGCGCGGAGGCAGAGGCGGATTATCTCGGCCTGCAGTACATGTACAAGGCGGGCTACGATCCGAACGCCTACGTTAGGTTCTTCGGCAAGGTGCTCGAGGAAGAGCGCCGACAGCCAGGCAGTGTTCCTCAGCTCTTTGCGGATCATCCTCCTACGCCCGATCGGATCGTGAAGTGCGAAGAGGAGATCAAGCAGTTCAAACCCAAGGAGCAATATCTAGTTACCACCTCCGAGTTTGACAACGTTCACGCGCGGCTCCACACCCTACTGGCCAGTCTCCGCAAGCCCGGAAAAGCCGGCCCGAGCCTGGAGAAGCATCCTGACCAGACTGCCTCGCCAGACTCCAAGGGTCAGAGCAGTGACGACAAGCCTCCCGTGCTGAAGCGCAAGGATAGCGATTAGCATCCGCCCTACCTGCGCCAGCCGGAGAAGCCATCCTAACCTACTGCCCCTTGGGCACCCACACAAAGCCTTTCCAGACGGTCTTGGGGGCATTGCAGCTCTTACAGTCGAACTGGCTGCGGTCGGGGTCTTCGACACGGCCCGCGATACGGCGGGGCGACAGCTGATCGATCTCGAACCCCATGACCAGGTGGCAGTGGTTCAGGATGGGACCGTGTCCCACCGCGCAGGGTAGGTAGATTTTCGTCTTACCGATCCATTTGTTCCCCTGGCGCCGGCAATCGGTGCGGATGTAACCGCCAGACTGGGCGATCTCGTGCGGCACATTGACCCACTCGGCATGCAGTTGGTTGCCCTCGATGTGGATGCGATACTCCTTGCCGCTGGTTTCGGACTTCCAGACCTGGTCGTTCGGGATGCCGCTGCCAGCTGCCTGGGTTGGAGTGCCCGCGGGCTTTACAGCTGCGGCCGCGCGTGTCCATCCGGGATAGCACGTAATCGCCACAGCCACCGGAATTACTAGCAGGGCCTCGTTGCAGTGGCGCAGCCAGCGGCCTTTTGTCAAGTTTCCCTCCTCTCTTTCCCGCCAGCATGGTACCGGGGCGAGCGCTCGTCAAGGCGTGTTGGGGACAGGCGATCGCTTGCAAGGTAGTCTTTCTGTCCTTCCACCCCTCGCGCTTGTTTATGGTAACCTGTCGCCTTCAGGTAGGCGACGGCAGCGGGAGAGCTATGGCGAGCGCCAGTGTCAATCAGAGGCTGTATCTTGTGCCGCCCGGCACCACGGTGGAGAAAGCCGGGGAAGGGCCTCCCCTGGACCTGGGCGGGCTGGCCGGCAAGCAACTGATCCTCATCTTGCGCATTACGGAAATCATCGAGCAGGAGGCGCTGCGCGTTGCCATTTGGGGCTCGGCGGACGGCCACGATTGGGGCAAGCGGGCCCTGTTCGAGTTCCCTGAGCGGTTCTATCAAGGCATGACTCCGGCCGCGCTCGATCTGCGCCAGCGGCCCGAGATCAAGTTCCTGCAGGCGCGTTGGGAGGTGAACCGCTGGGGCAGGGGTTATCCGGTTCCGCGCTTCACCTTTGCCGTCGAAGTGCAGGAACTCGTTTAGCCGTCTGCGCATCTGCCGCCCTGGGCGGTCTGCCAGCGCATGGAAGTTGAAGTCGAAAGACGCCGCAACCCGCGCCTGAAGGCGATCTTCGAAGTGCATTGCGGCGTGTTGGGCGCGGATCAGGTCTTCCTCACCCGCGATGTCAGCGCGGGCGGTGTCTTCCTGACTACTTCCGATCCGCTGCCCGCGAACTCGGAAGTGGTGCTCTCCTTCCGCCTGCGCCCACAGGATCCCTTGGTTTCCTGCGCCGGGCGGGTCGTCTACTCGCAGCGGGACGCCGGCATGGGCATTGAGTTCTTCGACCTTACCGGAGAACTCCGCCTCACACTCAAGCAGCTCCTTGACAGTGCCCACTGATGCTCGACCGCCAGGTTCTTTCATTGCCCTTTCACAAGTCGATATGCAAGCGCAAAGCATAGACCAGCACCGGCCCGCGATCCTTGTTGTAGCCGGGGTTGTGGATGTGCTGCAGGTCCGGCGAAAGAAAGAATCCCCGCCAAAGGTGAGCGGTGTAATAGGCCTCGACGATGGTCTCCCGCCCGTAATTCAGTTTGCCGTCGCCCAAGAGGAATCCGGACCCGCCGAGCGCCAGATACCTGCGGTGGTCGCCGGAGAGGCCGTTGGAGACGAAGGCTGCGCCCGCCTTGTCCGCGCGGCGGTGCCAGCCGTTGCCGCGGAGGTCGGAGCCAAAGGCGAGGGTTCGGTCGCATTCCGTATAGGCGAACGATTCGTTGCGGCCATCGTTCCAACCCCAGCGCGCAAAGGCCCGCCAGCGATCGCTGATGGGCTGTTCGAGATTCACCCCGAAGCCGTACTTGACGCGGCCTTGGCGCCGCGTCGCTGTAATGTCCGGACGCGGCTCGAGGCCGGCAAGAAAGGCATCGATGGCCGCCCGGTACTTGCCCATGTCGGCGTGGTTCACATAGGAGAGCAGGCGCACGGTGCCCTGCGGGCGGGGGATGATCCGGGGGTGAAACTCGAACTCCAGGTTCTCCGAGTGGGCGCGAGCCAGATTCACATCCAAGTTTTCGCCATTGGCTACCTTGGGCATCATGGCTTCGGCAAAGCGGGCGCCCCCCCAGCGGTCCTGAAATTCGACGATGCCGCCCCAGGTGTAACCGCGGGTGTTGGCGGCGTAATCGTAGGCGCCGTTGTTGTCCACCGTCCAGTTCATGAACTGCAGGTGGCTGTCGCCGCCGACAGCGTTCACGTCAAAGAAATCCACCAGGCTGAACTTCCCCAGACGTACGTCAAGGCGCCGCGCGGGAAGCTGCGCCTGCATGGTGAGCGGACCTCGTTCGCTTTCCCTCTGTCCTCCACCCAGTGCAAAGGCTTTGTGGATGAGGAAGCGGGCGAGGTAGGGCGTCCAGCCCAGATCGGGGCTACGCACCACGTCCAGGTCGGTAAAGCCGGCTAAACCGAGGGCGGAGCTGATGCCACGCCCGCCGGCGCTCTCGACGTCCAGCACTACGTCGGTGGTGGGGTTGAGACTGTATCCGGTATAGAGCGTCATGACGTTGGAAACATCCAGCTCCGCCGTGGGTCTCAAACTGTTCGGGCCGCGATAGGGCGAACGGAACGATGGGTGGCCTTGCCCAATCGTGTTGATCTGCCCCGACACCCAGAAGCGGGAGGACTCGGGATGCGAGAACACACTGGTTGGGAGAGAGTCCTCGATGCCTGCCGGGGCGGCGCTGCCGGGGGAGTCCTGCGCGCGAACGACACCGCGCAGCAGTAACAGGACGCTGCACAGTTCCGCCAAGGCCTGGGTCCACGTTCCGATTGGCTGCCTCCGGCGCGTAGTTCTCACCGGTTCAACTTATCATGGTGCGGGTTCGTCCGGGTTAAGCCAGCGTTAAAACCAACCCGGGCGTCGCGTCCCGCGGGTGGCCGAGCGCCTGCCCGGGGCCCAGCGGAGCTGAGCAGGCCGCGTGGTGCCGATTTTCCGGCCAGGTGCAGCATCGCGCGTACCAGCTCGCGGTAGAGGGGCAGCAGGCGCGGCGAAGTTTGCCTGAGAGCGGTGAGGTGACGGCGCACGGTGGACCAGTCGGCTCGCACCACGGGTCCGGTCAAAGCCTGCGCTCCCAGCTTGCCCCAGAGCCCCGCGGTCTCTCGAACAAAACCCGCCAGCATGGACCGCGCGGTGCGCGCTGGCACACCGGCCCGGCGCAGAAGCTGGCCGGAGTTTTCCATCAGGACCGCGGACGGAGCGCAGGACAGAAAGGCTGCCAAGTGATAGAGGACTCGCTGCCCAGAACGAAGGCGAACGGTACGCCCCTCGAGCCGCTTCACCCAGTCTCGAGCCATCTTCAAGGCCGCCCTGTCTCCCTCCAGGGCCCAGAAACAGCCTCGCAAATTGCGGATTCCTTCGGTTGGGCTCGGCACCGTTTGGAAAGGGTGCAGCGAACCCACCGCCGCGCCGCGCTGCCGCAAGGGTTGGAGGGCTCCAGCATCCAGCGATCCGCAAGTATGGAGGACCACCCGGCCTTTCCAGCTCTCCCCCCTGCGTGCGAGATGCGCGGCCACGCCGGGAACGGCGGAGTCCGAGACAGCCAGAAGGATCACGGCAGCCTGGTGCAGCTCCGCCGCGTCCAGGGACACTGGTTTGCCGGCGCCGATGAAACGGGAAGCCCGCCGGGCTTGGAGCAGCCGGCGCGCCGCGATGAAGCGCACTGGGACGCCTGCGCCAACCAGCAACCGGCCTAGAGACTGGCCGATGCGTCCCGGCCCAACAATCGCCACACCGCTCGGCTCATTCCTCTGCCGTTTCGCCGTCACGCCAGTCTGCACCGGGGGGCAGCCGATCCCACCGTACTACCCGGAGCCTCTCGCACCGCTCCTAACGCGATCGCCCAGGGAGGGCAGCCGCCGCGCGACAGCGCTGGCAGGCTGCCGCTCGGGCAAGCGCCCTACTCAGGAACTGACCTGGCGTGCTTCCAGTTTCGAGCTCCGGGCTTCCGCTTCCTTCTCCTTCAGCGCCTTGATGCGATCCCGCAACTGGGCTGCCTTCTCAAACTCGAAGACTTTCGCTGCCTCGCGCATCTGCTTCTCGAGTTGACGGATCAACTCGGCGAGCTGGTCGGGGGAGACGGGCTCTGGGGCTTCTTCCTCGAGCGGGATAGGCACGTAGTCGGCCTCGACGATAGAGGCCAGCTCCATATCGACGGGTTTGACGATGGTCTCGGGCGTAATGCCGTGCTGGCGGTTGTACTCCAGTTGTTTGGCGCGCCGGCGGTTGGTCTCCTGGATGGCGTAGCGCATCGAGTCGGTGATGGTGTCGGCGTAAAGGATGGCTTTGCCGTGCACGTTGCGGGCAGCGCGGCCAATAGTCTGGATCAGCGAGCCGCCTGAGCGCAGGAACCCTTCCTTGTCGGCATCGAGGATTGCCACCAGCGAGACCTCGGGCAAATCCAAACCCTCCCGCAGCAGGTTGATGCCGATCAAAACGTCGAATTCGCCCCTCCGCAGATCGCGGAGGATTTTCACCCGCTCCAGGGTTTCAATTTCGGAATGGAGATAGCGGCAGCGCACGTTGAGCTCCGAGTAGTACTCGGTCAAATCCTCGGCCATGCGCTTGGTCAGCGTGGTCACCAGGACGCGCTCGCCAGCGGCCGCGCGCTGGCGAATTTCCGCCAGCAGGTCGTCCACCTGATTGCGTGTGGGCCGCACTTCCACTTCCGGATCGACGAGTCCGGTGGGGCGGATGATCTGCTCCACCACGACGCCGCCCGAGCGCGTCAGCTCGTAGGGGCCCGGCGTGGCCGACACATAGATGGTTTGGCCGACGCGATGCTCGAACTCTTCGAA
The DNA here is from genome assembly GCA_902812465.1 of Acidobacteriota bacterium. Lineage (GTDB taxonomy): Bacteria > Acidobacteriota > Terriglobia > UBA7540 > UBA7540 > CADDZE01. The sequence goes on from CADDZE010000090.1 coordinate 6,320, forward strand.
GGTCAGAGGGCGGTTGTCGAGCGCCGAGGGCAGCCGGAAACCGTATTCCACCAGGGTCTGCTTGCGCGACCGGTCACCGTGGTACATGCCGTGAAGCTGGGGCACCGTCTGGTGGCTTTCATCGATGAAGACCAGCGCATCCTGCGGCAGGTAATCGAGCAGGGTGGGCGGCGGCTCCCCGGGCAGGCGTCCCGAGAGGTGGCGGGAGTAGTTCTCGATGCCGTGGCAATAACCCATCTCCTTCATGATTTCGACGTCGAACAGGGTACGCTGCCGCAGACGCTGCGCTTCCACCCGCTTTCCCTGTTTCTCCAGTTCGCCGCTCCACCACTCGAGTTCCTCGAGGATGCGTTGAAGCGCCAAGGCCTTGCGGTCCGCGGGCATGACATAGTGCGTGCGGGGATAGATGGGCAGGCGCACGCAGGTCTGCTTCACCTGGCCGAGCAGCGGATCAATATGCGCCAGGGACTCCACCTGGTCGCCCCAGAGCTCGATGCGGTAGGCGTTATCCTCGTAAGTGGGGAAAACCTCGATAATGTCGCCGCGCACGCGAAACGTGCCGCGGCGGAAGTCGGTATCGCTGCGCTCGTACTGGATCTCGACGAGGCGGCGTAAAATGTCTTGCCGCGAAATGCGCTGCCCCTTTTCGAGCAGCAGCAGCATGCCGTAATAAGCTTCCGGCGAGCCGAGGCCGTAGATACAGCTGACGCTGGCCACAATCAGGCAGTCGCGGCGCTCAAAGAGCGAGCGGGTGGCCGAGAGGCGCAGCTTGTCCAGCTCGTCGTTGATGGTGGCTTCTTTTTCAATGTAGACGTCGCTGGAAGGGACGTAGGCTTCGGGCTGGTAGTAGTCGTAGTAACTGACGAAGTATTCGACCGCATTGTAGGGGAAGAAATTCCGGAACTCGTGGTAAAGCTGTGCGGCCAGGGTCTTATTGTGAGCCAGCACCAGCGTCGGCCGGTTTACTGCCTCAATCACCTTGGCCATGGTAAAGGTCTTGCCCGAGCCGGTGACGCCCAGCAGGACCTGGTGCTGGTCGCCGCGCCGCACGCCTTCCACTAGCTCCTGGATTGCCGTTACCTGATCGCCGCGCGGCTGATAGTTCGATACAACCTGGAAGTTCATAGCTTGTCGTCTTCGTGATCGCTTCCCGGGCTAAACAGGGCAAACCCTTTCTTCACTGCTGCAGCTTCCTATAAATTTCCCCAGCCTTCGCCTGCGAACGCGGCCCGTCGCTTCCGGCGCCCGTCGACATCAAGGATCGCCCGCCAACAGTTTCTTCCACCGCGTCCAGGCCTCGTCGTGTGCCTTGCGGTTGGCCGGGCTGGCATCGGGAGCCTCGCCGGCGCGCATAAAGCCGTGGCCGGCGCCTTCGTAGGTGACCGGCTCATAGGTCTTGCCCAGCGCCTTCAGGGTTTGGGTGGTTTCGGGGATCGTCGCGTCGATACGGGCGTCATTGCCCGCATAGAAACCATAGACCGGCGCCCGGATGTAAGCCATCGCCTCCCTGGGCGGTGGCGGGCCGTAGAAGACGAACGCCGCGGCCAGGTCCTGGCGGTTGGTCGCGAAGCGGAAGCTCTGCCCGCCGCCCCAACAGAAGCCGGCGACAAACAATTTGCCATTCGAAGCCGGCAGCTTCAGGGCATAATCCGCCACCGCGTTGAGGTCGGCCGTGATCTGGTCGGCAGGCAGATGGCTGACCGCCTCGGTCACCTGCACTTGGGGAAAGTCCTTGGTACGTCCGCCGTTCGGCGCCATGCCGGAGAGCAGATCGGGGGCGACAGCGATGTAGCCCGCCTCGGCGACCTGGTCGGCGAGGTCCTGCACCCAGTCGGTCATGCCGAAAATCTCGTGGATGATCAGTACTACAGGTGTCTTGTCCTTCGACTCGGGATAGACGACGAAGGTTTCCACCGTCCGGCTGTCGTGCTTTACCGTGACCCACTCGCGATGTCGCGGCGACTTTTCCAGGCGGGCACGAGCCCAGTCCTGACCCTGTCCCCCGGTCGCGAGCGTCAAGACTGCCAAAGCCAGACTGAGAATCCGCAAGGGCATCGTGTTTCTCCTCTGTCGGTAAGGTTACGCCGCTCCGGCGTGAAAACAAAGTCGGCGGATTAAACGCGTCAGGAGCACGTCTACGATCGCATGAGTCGATAACCCAATCTCTTTTGGAACCTACCGTCACTTTTGTTTTGACTGGAAGCAGCCTAGAGTCGTACCGAAAGACGGTTGATCCGCATCCGGTTCGACGAAGGCGTTGCAGCTGTGGTCAGCCAGCGGCAAAGGCGCAGGCGCTGTGCCAAACTTCCTTAAATTGTAAGTTGCTGATTATAAATAACATTGCGGCTTTGTTTGCGAAAAATGCTCCCCGTCTTCGAATCGGGCGGCCTTTGCTCGGCCCCGGAATGGGCAGGTACCGCAAGGCTGAGTCTCCGTGCCCAGTTTGAAATTGGGCTTTCCGGTCAGGCTCCTTCTCTCTTCTAAAAAATGTAAATTGTTGATTCTAAGCAACATTACGGCTTTGTTTGCTAAAAAGGCCCCTTTGAATCACCCAACGAGATCATCATCACTAATATTGTTGACGCTGAGTCTCTGGGGGCACCCGATGACCGTCCCGCCACACCTCGGTGGTTTGCCGGTCCACGCGGAATCGGCCCTAAGTCGTGCACGTCCAGGCCAGCCAACGCGCTCAGAGTCCGCCGGAGAAGCGCCTCGACGCGCGGGATCAGGGCTCGTACCTGCTGATGTGTCACGGCGCTGTCTCTCTTCTGGCTCCGGCGAGCCCTGGCTTCCCCACTAGGGAGCTTCACCACCAGAACGGGTGTGGAGCGGTTCGGCGGGGCATTTCGCCGGTCGTCTTGCGGGCCTCCGGGATCAAGGATGATTAGGTCGAGGGTTTCATGACCTTCTAGCCTGCCTGGCTTGGCGTTCTGCCCGGCGTCTCGCCTGACCGCTCGCGCTTCCGGCGGGCCGGCTGGATGAACCGTGAGAGTGATGGCAAGTCTGGCGCCGCGGTCAGATCGTGCGGTGTCACCCATAAGGAGCCGCTCTCAGCCCGGCACTGACGCAGCGCGTTGCCGATGCCGAAGCGTGGCGATCCTGCCCGCCGGGCGGCCAGCGTCAGCGATTGGAGCTTGACTGTAACTCCGAGGTAAATTAGATTTTACATTCTCATGACAAGACGGAGCAAACCTCCCAAGCCCGCTTTTCTTTCCAAGAGAGTCACAAGCAAAGCGGAAGTTAAACTGTGCGGCAGGGCTGGCGTTGCTTGCGGCTAGGGCACACCCGGGTGGGCCTGATGCCCGGCGCAGGCAAACGCACCGAATCATCGAGGGTCTATTCATTTCATGATCCCTTACCATCGCGCTCCATCGTCACCGAGACCTAGGGTTGGATTGTACCTTCGAGAACGGCCACGCTCGGATGGCTGCCTTCCGAGCGGGAAGCGGTGGCGCTGCGCCACGAGCATGGAGGCGTTGGGGCAGCTGTTTATCTTACTTTTGCTGGCGTCAAGGCCGGGTTGGGCCGCGCCCCAATCGCCAAGCCCTTCCCAGGATTCCAGCGGGTCTTCGGCTGCGAGCGCGGCGGCGAGCCCGCCAGCCCCTTCGGAGGACTCCCCATCGCCGTCTGCTTCGGATCCGCCACCCTGGCACATTCCGCTCTTGCCCAGGCACATCCCTTTGTGGCCAAGACGGCACCGGCCTTCAGGCCAGCCCAAACCCGCTCCAGCCCCGGCCGCGGCGAGCGCCGCTGAGCCCACCGGATGGATTGGGTTCGAGCAAGTGCAGGCGGGTGCCAGCCCAGTGGGAACGGTCATCATGATTAACACGGATGCGGGCTACGCCTTTAGCGAACACTTTTCCGCCAGCATCGGCCTACCGCTGATTATCACGCGGAGCCCCTTTTCTCCGGTGGTGAATCGCGATTACAACTGGACCGGCTTGCTCGGCGAGCCCTACGTGGATGTTCGGTACAAGAGCACCTACCACGGGCTCAACTACACATCGATCCTGACTGGGACCGTGCCGGTAAACAACCTCGACCGCATTTACACCACTGGCCGCTTTGGGGTCGATTGGTTCAATCACATCGACGAGCCCGTCGGCGACATCACGCCCTTCCTGAACGTTGGCGCATCCAACGGCGCAGTGAACCGCTTCATTATGCCGCGCCCCTACAGCGAGGCTCGCCCGTATCAAACGCTGGGCTTTCTGGCGGATGTCGAAGGGGGGGCGGAATACAGCCGAAACCGGGGTTCGACGCGAGGTTTGGGGATCGGGGCGTCCGCCTATGCACTGGTGCCGGCTGGGCCGCAAAAGGTATACAGCCGACTGGTCATACCCTTTTCCGCTCTGGGCGGGGATGGGCAGCACATGCGTTATTGGCAGAGCAAGTTTGAGACAGTCGGCACCTCGAAAATTGCCCGCGACAACGGATTCTCCGCCTGGTTGGATGTGAAGCGCTCGCGCGTGGTGGGGCTGCAGCTTGGTTATACCCACAGTGTGCATTACAAGCTGGATTTCTACACCATAGTGCTGACGTTCGACACCGGATCGCTGTTGCGAGCCATCGCCCGCTAGGGCATGGCCCGCCCTCGGGCTCCCCGCTGCCCGGGCTCCGGGTTCGGATGCTTCATGGGCAGCAGGCCTTGAGGCGGCCAAGGGTGGGTCAACACAAACTTGACTTGGGTGCCGGGTGGTTCGGTATTTAACTGGAATGATGCTGAGGCTGTTTTGTCTTCTGGTCCTGGTAGGTACCCTGACCCATGGGGGGAACTCTGGGTTCGCCGGGGAGCCCGCTATCCCGTCCCGCAAAGCTGCGTTTGGCACTCTATGGCCTCTGAGCTTTGAGCCGAATGTGGGGCAGACGGACGGGCGGGTACAATTTCTGGCGCGAGGGGCGGGGTACACGGTGTTTTTGA
>CADDZE010000091.1 GCA_902812465.1 Acidobacteriota bacterium
GCTCCCAGGCGGCTTCCGAGTATCGTCACCTTCTGCCTCCCTCCCGACAGAATGCCCGATTCCCCTCGCCGCCTTCAGCCGACAGATCACGTGCTCATTCATCCGGACATTTAATGTGCTAACGACACGCAACCGAAGAGTGGCTTGCGCTTCGCCTTTTGTTCGCCTATAATATCCGCTGACCGTGGTCCTGCCCGGCGCCCCCTCAAAGGCTGGATGCCGACTGGACCCAGCGGAGGCGAACATTCATGGCGCTTACCAAGCGGCAAAAGCAAGTTTTGGACTTCCTCGCCGGCTTCCTAGATCGCAAGGGCTACTGCCCCAGCTTCGAGGAAATCGGCAAATCTCTAGGGCTGTCCTCGCTGGCCACCGTGCACAAGCACATTGAAAACCTGGAAAAGAAGGGATTCATCCGACGCAGCTACAACCGCAGCCGCTCGATCGATGTCATCGCCCTGCCCGGACCAATACCCTTTACCAAGACCCCCTTACGACGCTCCGACCGGCGCAAGCCCAACGCCTCTCCCGGGGAGGCCCCTGCGACGCCAGCGGCAGGACCTCTGGAGCTCCCGCTGCTGGGACGCATCGCTGCCGGCCGCCCGGTGGAAGCGATCGCTGATCCGGAGACCCTCTCCCTCGGCGACCTCACCCGCGGCAAGAGCAACGTCTTCGTCCTTAAGGTGAAAGGCGATTCGATGATTGACGACCACATTTGCGATGGCGACTATATTCTGGTCGAGGGAACCAGCACGGCGGAGGACGGCGAGATTGTGGTAGCACTCATCGAGGGTACGGACGCTACCCTGAAGCGCTTCTTCCGTGTGGGATCGCAGGTGCGGCTGCAGCCGGCCAATTCCCAAATGGAACCTATCGTGCTTCCAGCCGACCGAGTGACCATTCAGGGGCGAGTGATCGGAGTGCTTAGGAAATACTAGGAGCTGGCTTGGACTGGACCTCCGCCAAGAACAATTTGTAGAGGCCCGCGACAGAGCATCCGGCGGCCGGGGAGGAAAAGGCCCTTTCTCGCTCGAACGCAATCATGAGGCGAAACCGGATCTCCATGAAGTGAAAGGGGGAATTGGGGCTGCCGCAGCGCCCTGGCGCGTCTCCTATCGCTGGGATCACGCTGGACCCAAAGTAGCCGGCCGGCATCTAAAGCTCAGCGGGCTTCCTGATTCTTGGTGGGGACGCTCTCTGGCCGGAGGAAGTTAGAGATTCGAGAATCCCGTTCGTCCAATATTGAAGTATGCATCCCGTCCTGATCACCATCGGCTCCTTGGAGTTGCCTACCTACGGACTGCTGCTGGCCATTGGCCTGGGGGCAGCGCTGGTAACTGTTGTCAGACTGGGTCGGCGCGAGGGCCTGGACGCCAGCCGGCTGGTCGATTTCAGCACTTGGCTAATCGTGGTGGGCCTGGTGGGTGCGAAGGTGCTGATGATCCTGACGGATTGGAGCTTCTACTGGCACAATCCAGGAGAAATTTTTAGTATGGCGACGCTACGGGCCGGAGGCGTCTTTTATGGTGGTTTTGCTGCGGCCGCGCTCTTTGCCGCCTGGTACGTGCGGGTGCATCAGCTCCCCGCCTGGAAGGTCTTCGACGTCTATGCACTGGCCATAGCACTGGGCCAGAGCATTGGCCGGCTGGGATGCTTTGCCGCGGGGTGCGACTACGGCAAGCCGACGAAGTCATTCCTCCACGTCGTCTTCACGAATCCCATCAGCCAGGAGGTCAGTGGCGTGCCGCTTGGCGTTCCCTTACATCCGGCGCAGCTCTATGAGGCGCTGGCCAATTTGGCCATCTTCGGCATTCTCCTGTGGCACTACCAGCACAAGCGGCGTGATGGCGAGGTGTTCGTGCTTTACCTGGCACTCTATGCGGTGGCGCGATTCTTTCTCGAGTTCCTGCGCGGTGACGAGGACCGCGGCTTTGTCTTCCACCATCTGCTATCGACCTCGCAATTCATCGCTATCCTGGCGTTGGCAGCGGCGGCCATTCTCACCACCGTCCTGCGCCGCCGGGCACCTGTTGCGCAACCCGCGTCTGCCTCCCTGGGGCCGGAAGTAGGCTGCCCTCAGGACGCGGTCGCCACAGTCGCCGGCCGCCGGACGCGTGCGTAGCTGAGTTAGGAGGTGAACCAGGAATCCGGCTGCGAGGCGAGTTCGTAGCGGCCCCCTTCAGGAGAGGCTGCAAGTCAGGAGCCGGCGCCTTAAGCCAGGCGCTGCGGCGGCCTGGCTAAGTGTTCTGCGACATGCCAGCAAAAGCCGTTCCTTGCTGAGATCGAGTGTTTGGTGGTAAGCGCACTTCGTGGGAGAATGGATTTATGACAAAACAGGCTAAGGTTGCGGTGGGTGCGGCAGCCGCCATCGTGCTGGTGGCGGGCTTGTATCTTGCCAACCGGTACTGGATTGCTCCGGTCACGCTTCAGGCGCCTCGCGTGCTGGCACAAGGGGGCGACCATCCCCTAGCCCCAACGTTTACCCTGACCGATCTCAACGGGAACAAGATCAGTCTGGCAGACTATAAGGGCAAGGTGGTGATTCTGGACTTCTGGGCTACGTGGTGCGGCCCCTGCCGGATTGAGATTCCTGGCTTCGTTGACTTGCAGGAGCGCTACCGCAAGGATGGACTGGCCGTGATCGGCGTCGCTGTGGACGACGGGCCCGATGCCGTCCGCCAGTTTTACAAAGAATTCAAAATGAACTACCCCGTTGCCATGGGAACGGATACGGTTACCGCGCTCTATGGCGGCCTGCCGGGTTTGCCCACCACGTTCCTGATCGGCCGCGACGGGCGCATCTATGCCAAGCATAGCGGCGCCGTGGACCCAGAGGTGTTCGAGGAAGAGGTTAAGGAGCTGCTCAGCGGCTCGGGCAACAACGAGGTGGCCTCTTTTAAGCCTGTCGCCCGCACCGACAAAGTGACGTTGGGCGATCCTGAGAAGATTGCCAAAGAGGACAATCCCGAAGTGCCGGGCATCGATATTTCCGGCTTAACCCCCGCACGCCTGGCCGCCTATAAGAAGCAGATCAGCTCGGAAAAGTGCGATTGCGGCTGCAATATGAACGTCCTCGAGTGCCGCCACGAGCATCACTCCTGTGAAGTAAGCAAGAAGCTGGCAAACGAGGCATTGAAGAGCTTCGCCAAGTCGTGAATCCCGCACTGACAACGCTGGTGATCGTGATGGCTGGCGCCGCGGCCGCAACCAGCCAGAACGCGCCGCAGGTGGTGAAGGCACACCTGGTGCTGGCGGCCCATACGGTGCATCAGGGCTCCCGCGTAAAAGCGGCCATCGAGGCGGAGGTCGCGCCCGGCTATCACATCAACGACCATCATCCCACGTTGGATTACCTTATTCCCACCCAGGTACTTTTCGAGCCTAGCCAGGAGATTGAGGCTGGGGAAGTGAGCTATCCCAAGGGTAAGCTTCAGCGCTTCGGTTTTCTCGATCGTCCGATCTCCGTTTACGAAGGGAAGCTGGTGCTGACCACGACGCTATCCATTTCTAAGGCGGCTAGGCCGGGTCAATACATGCTAAAGGGTAAGCTATCGTACCAGGCCTGTAATGACCGCGCCTGCCTGCCGCCGGCAAGCGTCCCCCTGAGCGCTGAGGTGACGGTTGTGGGAGCTCGATCCGCAGTCAGGCCAGCCAATGGAGGTGCGTTTGGAAGCTCCGCCTCCCGATGACGCTCCTGTCGCCGCGCATTCCAGCCAGGAAAGGAGCTCTCAGGCCAGGCAGGCGCGCGTCGCCTCCCGGTCTGTTACTCCGGTAGTTCTGAGCATCGGCGCCTTGGCCGCTCTCGTCTGGGCCATCAGTCCCGGCCGGTCCCGGCTGAGCCCGGCTCCGCTCAAGCCTCCTCCGCCCGCCTGCACGCCTGTGAGCCGTGAGTTTATCCCCAGCAACTTCACCGGTCTGGCCGACCCGGCCGTCGACCAGTTACCCGACAGGTTGAAGTACCCCGTACTCTACCGGCTGAACACCATGGCCTGCCGCTGCGGGTGCCGCCAAAGTGTCGCCTCCTGCCGGTTCAATTTCCGCCAGTGCCGCACCTCATCCCTCCAGGAAGAGAACACGATGGCCGAGGTGAAGCGCAGCCAGCAGCCAATTGTTCTACAATGAAGGTGGAGGCGGCTCGAGGCCGCCCTTCGAAATCTGCCAGGCCGGTCTGAACCTGCCATGGCTTTCACGCAGGTGAGCCATGCAAAAGTTGAAGCGTGCGCTGGAGGTGGTGGCAACGGTTGCCGCCCTCGCGCTGGTGGTGATCGAAAAGCTCGAAAAGGGACGGGACTAAGCTTGTTATCGGCACGACCTACTGGGCAGGCCGTCAGCCGTCCTGAAGACTAGCGAGCTTTCCCTTATCGTAGCCAGCGGGCATTGCTATCTGCCTAATCGGTCCGGCCGTCCAGAGCTCTGAAAACAGCCACCACGGCGATGGGTCGGAGTCGCGGCCGGCTGAAGGTGCTCAATGAAGAAGCGCCTGTCTCCTCGCATCCTCGACGTCTCCCGGGGCCACATGGAAGTGGAGGGCCTAGGCTCCGGCAAGGACTTCAAGCTGTATCCAGGCGGCGGCCGTGAGTGGGACAGGAGGGAAACCGGCACCCGGCACTTTCCGGATATTCAACCCGCCGATGTACAGGAGCTGCTCGAAAAGGGCAGCAAGGTGATCGTGCTAAGCCAAGGGATGAAGTTAATGCTGCAGACCTGCCCGGAGACCCTGCAGTTGCTTAAGCAAAAAGGCATCCCTGTGCACAGGGCAGAAACGCGCAGGGCTGTGGAACTTTACAACGAACTGGCTGAGAGTGAAGCCGTTGGCGGCCTGTTCCACTCCACCTGTTGACATCCCTACGTGTGTCCCGCACAGCGGAAGCCAGCGTAATCGTCGGGCAGGTCCGTTACTTTCCACCCAGCCCCGCCGCGCAAGCAAGGCGTTACGCCAGGGGCGATCGTGTCGATTGTACACTTTCGCCTTGAGGTCGCGACGCCTCGACGCCCGAAATCTATTGACACTGTAGTAATGCGTGAGTAGAATGTTTTTGTTGAGGATCTGGCTCACCTCAGAGGTCTCTCCGCTGCTCCCAGTCAGGGTGTCTACTGACGGCGAATAATCCCAGGAGCAATAAACTATGGCATCGAACAGGGAGCGGAGGCTGCACGGCGGCCGTAGCTACGGCATCCCCGACCGTGCTGGGCAATCCCTCAGCGCTTTCGGCGAGCAGTTGAATAGCACCATGGGCCGGAGCCTCCAAGCAAGCCTGCGCAAAGCCAACCAGGCACTGGCCGAGTGGTCGCAGGAGTTCCAGCAAGGCATCGGTATCGCGGATCAAGCTTTGGCGGCGTTCCAGTCAACGGCTCAGCAGGTGCTCGCCGGCTACAGCGCAGCCATCGGCACCAGCATCGCGGACTCGCTCGTGTATGGCTCTAGCATTCAAACGGCGATGGATCGCGCGTTGAAGGCCGTCACGGCCAATCTCGCCGGCCAGGCAGCGACTCAGGCGATTTACTCCACCGCTCTGGGCTTTCTTCGCCTTGCCGAGTGGGACCTGGCAGCGGCAGCCAACGCCTTCGAAGCGGCAGCTGTTTTTGCCTCCCTAGCGGGCATGGCCGGGGTCGCCGGCGCAAGCCTCCCCAGCGGACCCAGCGTGCCTGGGGCAGTTCAAGCTGGACCTTCTGCATCCCAGCCACGACCAATCTCGCCGGCGGCGAGCGCGGGTTCTTCATCCTACGCTACCGCCCAGGGCGTGGCCGGCGGCCGCGTTCAAGTGATGGTGATGGGCGAGGCGCAGGCTGCCGCCTGGCTGACACGCGTCATCAATACGGGAGTGAAATATCACGACCTTGAGTTGACCGCTACGCGCAGCAAGAAGCCCACCTATAGCCCAGGTCACTGAATCCCAGCCCGCGAATCGCCCAAAGCGAAGCTCGCCCCTCAGCGCCCGGTTAACGAGCCCAACGCGGGTGCTGGCGCCCAAGGTTGCAGTGCGCTAGACTAGCACGGCGCGGAGGGAATGGCGTGTCAGAGAACAAGGCTGACCGAACCAACCAGAAGCATTCTGGCTCAGGCAAGACCCGCGGCCTGAGAAGGCGCGAGGTGTTAGGGCGTTTCGTCACTGGCGGCGCGGCGACGGTAAGCTGGCGGGCCTTTGGCTCTCCTGGCACTCCAGCGGCCGGCCAGGCGCCCGCCTCCAACTCCGGACCCACCCTCGGTTGCGCTGAACCTCCCGACCCTAGCCTGAGTGCTCCAGACTGGACGCCGCGATTCTTCGATGCTCATCAGAATGAGACTGTCGTCGTACTTTCGGACCTGATCATTCCTGCCACCGACACTCCGGGGGCAAAGGCTGCACAGGTGAACCGTTTCATCGATCTCCTGCTGGCGGCACAGCCACCGGAACAGCAAAAAGAATACCTGCAAGCTCTGGCCTGGCTCGACGGCTACTGCCTCAACCGGTACGGTCAGCCGTTCACTGGACTGGGCGAGGCCACGCAGAAGAAAGTGCTGACACTCCTCACTCACCCCAACAGCGATCCGCAACTGGCCGAAGGGATCAAGCTATTCGGCATCCTCAAGGGCTCGATTGCCGGGGCGTATTACAGCTCCGAAATCGGGATGCTCCAGGAGCTCAAGTACCAGACCAATCCGTTTCAGCCGGACTTTCCCGGCTGTCCCCATGATGGCCACCAATGATGCCTGGCGGGGTCATGCTTTGGGGTGGGTTTTGTCGTAGACCTCGATGAGCTGTTGAATGGACACTTGGGTGTATTTCTGCGTGGTCGAGAGGCTAGCGTGGCCGAGCATCTCCTGGATGGCACGCAGGTCCGCGCCTTCGCCGAGCAGGTGGGAAGCGAAGGCGTGCCGGAGCGAGTGAGGGCTGGTCTTAACGTTCGGCCCGCAGCAGCGCACATAGTGCTTCACCAGGCGATCCACCGAGCGGACGGTCAGGCGCTCGCCTTTGAGGTTGAGGAACAGGGCTGCCGTTTGACGCCGGTTCGCGCCGAGAATTTTCTCCCGCACCGGCAGGTAGGCCTGCAACGCTTGCCGGGCCTTAGACCCAAAGGGCACGATGCGCTCCTTCCGTCCTTTGCCGCGCACTACCAACAGTCCGTCGCCGAAATTCACGCTGCGCAGGTCCAGTCCCACGAGCTCGCTCACGCGCAGGCCCGAGGCATAAAGCAGCTCGAGGATCGCGCGGTCCCGTACCACGGCCGGTTGACCCGCTTCGGCGAGTTTGCCAACCTGGTCGAGGAAAGTATTCATCTGCTCTTCGGTCATGATCCGGGGCAGGGTGCGGGTGAGCTTCGGCGTAGCAATGAGGACGGCTGGATTCTCGCTGAGCTTCCCTTCCCGGCAGAGGAACTTGAAGAAGGCACGCACCGCCGCCAGCTTGCGCGCAATCGAGCTCTTCTTCTCTTTCTCGAAAAGCTGGGCCAGGAAGCCGCGGATGCGTAAAGCATCCACGGAATGGATGGATACCGGAACTCCAGGCTGAAGCTGCGCCAGGAAATCGCGAAACTGGATCAAGTCACTGCGGTAGTTGCGGATCGTGTGCGGGGATGCATTGCGCTCGTACTGGAGATAGCGGAGGTAGAGGTCAATGAGCTGGTCCATCGCCTTGGGTCGTCACTCCGCTTTTCGATTCCCTAAGACCAGGGAAAGATCGCCTTGGCTGGGCAGTCCTGGACCCTGCAGGCTTCGCCGCCGTGGCCCGCAGGCGTTCGAGCTCACTTTGCGGACGCCTCGGGGGTGTTGCCGTGCCTCGACGGGACCCAGGCACAAATTCTCATAAAGCTGTGACACCCTGGGAAGCCCCCCACGCCAGTGGCTGGTCCTGGCCGAAGGTCGGCGGCCGGATTCCGGCCAGCCAACGCCCAAAGTCCTCCAGCGCGCGCTGGCATTGCAGGCGGCGCCGTGCCTGGCGGTCACGAACCATCCGCCGAGGCTGGTCCTCAAGGGGCGGCAACAGGTCAAAGGAAATATTCGCTGGCTGGTAGGAGGACGAATCAGCATGGGTGATGTAGTGCACCAGCGAACCGATCGCCGTGCTGCGGGGAGGCGGCGCAAAGGCTTCGCGTTTGACGCGGGCCGCCATAGCCAAGCCAGCCAGCCATCCCGTGGCGATGCATTCGACGTAACCTTCCACTCCCGAAAGCTGCCCGGCGATGAAGACGTTCGGCGCAGACCGCAAGCTGAGGTCCGGGGCAAGCAGGCGCGGCGCGTTAATGTAGGTATTGCGATGGATCTGGCCGAACCGCAGGAATTCGGCGTTCTCCAAGCCGGGGATCAATCGCAGAATGCGCTTCTGCTCGGGGAACTTGAGGTGATTCTGGAAGCCCACCAAGTTATAGCTTGAGAAACGGAGGTTCTCCGGCCGCAACTGCACCACGGCGTACGGCTGTCGCCCGGTGCGAGGATCAATCAGGCCGACTGGTTTCATCGGCCCAAAGCGCAACGTGTCCACGCCGCGCCGCGCCAGCTCCTCGATCGGCAGACAGGCCTCGAAGTAGCGGACGTCCTCAAAGGGGTGCCGCAACACCGCTTCAGCGGAGCGCAGCGCCTCGTAAAACGCCCGGTACTCGGCCTCATTCAGCGGACAATTCAGGTAATCGCCGTCACCTCCTTTTCCATACCGTGAGGCAGGAAAGATACGCTCCAGGTTCAGCGTCTCGGCCTCGACAATTGGACTAATGGCGTCGTAAAAGGCAAGATGTTCGACGCCCGTCAGAGCCTGCAGGCGCGCCGCCAGTGCGTCCGAGGTCAGAGGACCCGTGGCAAGCAGAACCAGCGTATCGGCGGGAATCTCCACCAGCTCTTCGCGACGCACCGCAATACGCGGATGCGCTTCCATCGCCTCGGTAACCAACCCGGCGAATCGCTCGCGGTCCACCGCCAGGGCGGCGCCGCCTGGCACAGCGGCTTCGCGCGCCACCCGCATCAACAGGGAGCCACCCCGCCGCAATTCTTCTTTCAGCAGCCAGGAGGCGGAACCGGGGGTATCCGATTTGAGCGAGTTGCTGCAGACGAGCTCAGCCAGCCGGTCGGTTTTGTGCGCCGGCGTGCTTCGTTGGGGGCGCATTTCGAAGAGGGTGACAGGAATTCCCTGCTCCGCCAACTGCCAGGCAGCTTCACTTCCCGCCAGACCTCCACCCGCGATGATAACCCTTGCCATCAAGGTCGATTATAGCAACGGCCGTGGTCCGCCTTCAGAGGGTGAGAGCAGCCCGAAATCAAGCCGCGGATGACTACCTTCAGTTGGTAGCGGGGTCAGCGGATGCGGCTGCTGCCGGTGAGGCGAGTCCGAGGCGGCCGGCAATCTGGCGCATCGCTTCAATGCAGAAGGCGATATGGTCGTCGAGGGGTACACCCAACTCTTCGGCCCCGCGCACGATATCCTCGCGGCTGACCGAGCGTGCGAATGCTTTATCCTTCATGCGCTTTCGCACCGAGCTCGCTTCCAGCGTCGCCAGGCGGTCCGGCCGCACCAGTGCGCAGGCAGTGATGAATCCGGCCAGCTCGTCGCAGGCAAAGAGGCCTTTGGCCAAAAGCGTATCGCGCGGGACGCCCGTATATTCGGCGTGGCCGAGGATGGCCCGCCGCACTTCCTCGGGATAGCCGCGCTCCTTGAGGATTTCGCTTCCCCGGCAGGGATGGTCCGGAATCGTGGGGTGAATTTCCCAATCGAAGTCGTGGATCAGGCCGACAATGCCCCAGAGTTCTTCGTCTTCGCCGAACTTGCGCGCGTAGGCTCGCATGCACGCTTCCACCGCAAGCGCGTGCCTGCGCAGGTTTTCGCTCTGGGTGTGCTCGCAAAGCAGTTTCCACGCCGACTCACGGTCCATGTGGTCCATACCTCCTGCGGGATTTGCCTCATTCATTATACCGGCATGCGGAGGACCCGCTCGCCACGACGGCAACCTCGGCCAGCCTCGCGCCGCTCCGGCCTCCGCCGCTGAATGTGTTAGAATTCAGGCCGTAGGCCCGTAGCTCAGCCTGGTTAGAGCGCTACCTTGACACGGTAGAGGTCAACGGTTCGAGTCCGTTCGGGCCTACCATGTCACGTGTCGAGCGCGCAGTGTGGCTGAAAAAGCGCCACGAGCGACTAGCAGGAGCTCCACCATGAGGTCTCGCTCTTCACAATCGTTGTTGGGGGTCTGCTGGTGATCACGGCGACTCTGGCAGCCGTCGCGCCGTCCAAAGGCCAAACGACTAATGATGAGACCAGCCAGAAGGAAATTCAGGCTCTCGAGCAGCGCTACGTTAGCGCAATGAACGCCAAGGATGTTGCGGCCATCATGGCGTGTTTTGTCGACAGCCCCAGACCTTTGGTCTTCGATGTCACTCCGCCCCGCGAATACCGCGGCGCCGCACGCCTACAGAAAGGACTGGGAGGACTTCTTTGCCGCCTTTCCAGGGCCCGCCCAGTTTCGAATCACGGACCTAAGCATCAAAGCCGGCCCAACCGTCGGATTCGGCTACCGGATCGACCATGTCTCGCTCACCGACAAGCAGGGTAAGCAGCTCCATTTGGTACTTCGCGTCACACATGGATACGTCAAAGTGAACGGCCATTGGCTCATTGCCAATGAACATGCCTCCGTGCCGGTTGACTTGGAAAGCGGCAAGGCGGTGCTGGCTTCCAAGCCTTGATCCACGCACCCTCCCGCTGTTCTTAGCACGGGAAGATGTCCGGTTTTTATAGCACATGATCTGTTTGGTTTTTCTTTGCCGCTAGCCGAAGGAGCCCGTAGGGCGACTGAGGTTAGCGGCAACGCGGCCCTTCCGAGCCGCCCGCCTGGGGTGGCGCCTTTTCGGTCGCACCGAGTGCAGAGCCGTCCCATCAGCCCGGTAGCACCCCACCACGTGCGGCCCATGGCGTCCGCTCGATCTGCCACGAGCGGTCTCCGATCTCCACCGTGTTGTCTTTCCTGACCCCCCGTTCGCTCGGCCCCGAAAAGATGCGCTCCAGCTCCTGGC
>CADDZE010000092.1 GCA_902812465.1 Acidobacteriota bacterium
CAGCGCCACCTTGGCCTTGAACTTCGGGCTGTACTGCTTGCGCGTTGTCGTCATCGCCGCTCCTGCGTTTACGACTGCGCCAGATTCTAACTTATTGGGTGGTCTGAAATCCTGGGACCACTATAGTCGATTAGGTTTTACAGATGGCACAAACTCCTATGAATACCTGCCGAACCCGTATTCTTTAGATGGATCGAACAGGACGAAGAGTGGATTCCTTTCCTGCTGCAGTTGGCTTATCAGAAGTATGACCCTCCCTTCGTATATGGAGATGATAACAACCCGGCCTATGCCAATTACAAGCTTCAGCTAGAACGCTGGCCCGGTCAGGGGCAAACTGCTGTTAAGTATAAGGTCGGCCTCGGGCTTATTCCGCATCGTGTATGGAAAACTGCCCAAGAGTTGCTTGGCTGGCGATATAGCATTGTGAGCGGTGACGGAGTGCTGCTCGACACCACCGACGTGCCGGGCACCAATCTGCAAACGGTTCACGCCTATATTTGGGTCTTGACGCCGCAAGATCAGTTTTATACCAGTCCCGAGAATTACGGGCTATTCCATCATTCGAGCCTGGCCGGCGGTGGCCCAGTGGCAGCCACGGGCGAGTGGAAGGTTGTGGGCGGGCGAATTCATTTTTTGACTGGCCAGACAGGCCACTATCGTTGTCCCATGCAGGCACTCAGAACAGCTGTCCTGACGCTGAAGGGGGCTCTGAAAGTTCCGCCAAACTCTTACAATGTGCGACTCTTTCGACAAACGAACGGTGAGGCGATCGAAACTCCCGCCGAGGAGGTTCTCAACAAGTACGATTTTTGCGAGCGAAATTTCAAAGTTTGGGGGAGATGATCAAGGCGTGCACCGGCGGTTGTCTTGCCGGAACGGAGTGCAAGGCTGGCGACCGTGTCCAAACAGCCAGAGCGTCTTTCTGGCGGGCCTCCGTTTTTTGTCAGCCCTGGTAGGCCAGGCTGCACTGGCCCCCTTACCCTACTGCACTGCTGCCCGTCCAGGGGAGAAGCAGGCTGGCGCGGCCTGGATGCCAGATTAGCCAGCGCAATTGGAAGCGCAGGGGTGTTTCCAATCAACTCCCAAAGCTGAAGGCTAACACTTACTCGCCTCCGCAGGATGACTCAGGGCCGGTTCGCCAGCGCTTAAGGAAGCAGGAAATCACCACCGGAGGCTAGGTGAGGGTTGACGGGCTTCTGCCGGCGTCTCGTCCGGCTGTGAGCTCCTCGGTGTGAGCTCGAGCACCATAGCCCTTTCGTCGCACCGGAAAAGCTTGGGGCAATGGAGGCAGTCGCGCCAGATCTTGAGGGGGAGGGCCAAACGGTGGACCTCGCGAAAGCCACACCTGGCGAAGAACTGCGGGACCACCGTCAGGGCGAAGAGCGTCTTGAAGCCGCGATGGCTCGCCTCTTCGACCAGCCGCTGTAAGAGTGCCCGCCCCACGCCCCGCCTAGCCGCTTCGGGAGCAGTGCACAGCGAGCGGACTTCGGCCAAACCGCGGATGTAAGCCTTAAGGGCGCCGCACCCCAGGATTTCGCCGTTCGCTTCCGCCACCAGGAAGTCGCCACAGTGCTCGCGGATGTCAGCGGGCGTGCGCGGGAGCATCCCGCCTTGGCGAGCGTAATGGTTGATCAGGCTGGAGAGCGCGACCGCATCCGCCGGCCGCCCCCGGCGGAGGATCAGCGCCGCGGATTCGAAGGCCCTCACGCGGACCGCCCGCGGCGCAGCAACAAGAAGAGCAGCGCCTTCTGAACGTGTAAGCGGTTCTCCGCTTGGTCGTAGACGAGGGAGCGGGGGGAGTCGATCACCGCGTCCGTCACTTCCTGGCCGCGGTGCGCAGGCAGGCAGTGCATGAAGAGCGCGTGGGGTCCGGCGGCCGCCATCAAGGTTTCATTCACTTGGTAAGCGGCGAACGCCCGCTCGCGCGCCGCCGCTTCGGCCTCCTGGCCCATGCTGGCCCAGACGTCCGTGTAAACCGCCTGGGCGCCGCCCACGGCTTCTAGGGGATCTTGACATAGCCTCAGGCTACCGCTGCTCGCCTGGGCGTCGTGCTGCGCCACCCGCACAATCTCCGGGTTCGGCTCGAATCCCGGCGGGGTGGCCACGGTGAACTGGACTCCCAACTTGGCCGCGGTGGCCATCAGAGAGTGGCACACATTGTTCCCGTCGCCGACGTAGCTCATGCGCAAGCCGGCGAGCTTCCCAAAGCGCTCGCGCAAGGTAAAGAAGTCGGCTAGGGCCTGACAGGGGTGCCAGCGGTCGGTTAGGGCGTTGATCACCGGAACGGACGCGTGCTCGGCCAACGCGCAGACCGTGGAGTGCGCAAAGGTGCGGGCAACGATGCCGTCCACCCAGCGCTCGAGGTTGCGTGCCACGTCCTGGATCGCCTCCCGCTCGCCCAGGCGCTGACGCGACTCGTCCAGGTAGATGGCTGAACCGCCCATGCTGGTCATGGCGACTTCGAAGGTCACGCGCGTGCGCAGCGATGGTTTCTCAAAGATCATCGCCAGTTGCTTGCCCGCCAGGGCGCGCGCGAAGGATCCCGGGGCGCTTTTGATTCGGTCGGTAAGCCTGAAGAGCAGCTCGAGATCCGAGCAGGTCAGGTCCTGGTCCGTCAGCAAGTCGGAGACGGTGAGCTTTTCAGCCTGGCGGGTTGCCGCGCCGCGTGGTACGGCTAATGTGACAGGTGATGCCATCTTCTATGCGTGAGCCTCCGTGCTGGCAAAGTGCTTGGCTGCTTGGTTTGTGCTGTTGGCTTGGAGCCGAGTGAGAATAGGCTCCAGGATCCCGATCGCCTCGTCGACGTGGTGGGGCTCGAGGATGAGTGGGGGAAGAAAGCGCAAAACCGTCTCCTGGGTGCAATTCATGACCAGACCCGCCTCGAGTGCCTGCTGGACGACCTCCTTGCCTGGCACGGCGAGCTCGGCCGCCAGCATCAAGCCTTCGCCGCGCGCCTCCCGGATGATGGGAAGGCGGCTGCGCAGTCGCTGCAGTTGCTCGCGGAAATACGCTCCCGTCTGTTCCACCCGCTCGAGGAATCCGGGCGCCTCGAGTGCCTCGAGTACGGCCAGCGCCGTACGGCACTGCACTGGCCCGCCACCAAACGTCGTGCCGTGTATGCCGGCGGAGAAGGCCTGGGCTACTTCGTCGCGGGCCACGATCGCACCCAGCGGCAGCCCGCCCGCCAGCGCCTTGGCCACTAAGACGACGTCCGGCTTCAGTTCGTATCTTTGATATGCGAACATCCGCCCAGTGCGTCCGAGCCCACATTGAATCTCGTCCAGGATGAAGAGGGCGTCGTGCGATCGGCAAAGTTCTTGGCCGGTCCTCAAAAACTCCTCGCTTATCGGCACCACACCGCCTTCGCCCTGGATGGTTTCCACCAAAAGCGCCGCCACGCGCGAGTCGAAGCTCTGGCGCAGGTGCGCGGTGTCGTTCAGCCGGACAAACCGCACCCCGGGAAGCAGCGGCTCAAAGGGGGCGCGGTACTTTTCCGGCCACGTCGCGGCCAAGGCTCCCGTCGTGCGCCCGTGGAAGGAATTCTCCACCGCTAAAATCTCGTACCGTTCGAAAGGGTTGCCACTCTGGTGCTTTCGCGCGTAGGCCCTTGCCAGTTTGATCGCGCCTTCGGTCACTTCCGTGCCGGAGTTAGCAAAGAAGACGCGGTCTAGACCGGTCCAGCGTGCCAGCTTTTGTGCTACCAGCGCCTGGTAGGGGTGATAGATGAGGTTGGAAACGTGGATCAGCGGCTCGGAGTCGTTGCGCAGGGCTGCCCGCACTCTGGGATGGCTGTACCCCAGGGCATTCACCGC
Source organism: Acidobacteriota bacterium (assembly GCA_902812465.1). GTDB lineage: Bacteria > Acidobacteriota > Terriglobia > UBA7540 > UBA7540 > CADDZE01. The sequence goes on from CADDZE010000092.1 coordinate 3,816, forward strand.
CAGACCGCCAAAGAGGTCAAGGTAGCGTTTGCCGCTGGCATCGTAGAGGTAGCAGCCGTCGCCGCGGACCGGATAAAAGGGCAGCCGGTCGTAGGTGGGCATCAAGAAGCGCCTTTCGAGGGCCTGGATTTCTTCGAGGGTCATTCGATTCAGTCCTTGGTGTAAGCGCTGCTCCGGATCCGGCGGTAGGGTTCGTAACCTGGTTCTCCGAAACCAGCGCTGTCCGTTTTCTCCCTTCTACCTGGTAGGCGACGGGCAGCGATGGCCAGTCAGCGTGTTTCGGCACGGTCCACCACGCGGGTACCGCCGCGATTTCGCCCGGCAACCGAAGCGAGTAAGCCCGAAGGCGAAATAATGTCCACCTCCCCAACGCCGCGGCTCAGAATCCGCGCGCAAGAAAGCAGCTTGGGTATCATGCCATTGCGGACCACGCCGTCGCGGATCATCTGGCGAATCTCACCGCGGCGCACCACCGGAAGCAAGCGATGCTTAGCGTCCCACACGCCGCCGGCCTCCGTCACGTAAAGCAGCCGGTCCGCCTTCAGCGCCGAAGCTAAGGCAGCAGCGAAATCATCGGCATTGACGTTAAGGTATTGGCCGTCCCGACCCCTCGCCAGGCTGGCGACCACAGGGACAATGCCCTCGCGAAAAGCCACTTCCAGGATTCGTCGGTTCACCCGGTAGGGAATGCCCACCCATCCCAGACTGCAGCCCTTCGCAGCCAGTTTCCGCGCCTGCACCAGCTTCGCGTCACCGCCGCACAGTCCCAGGGCGGTCACGCCCGCCGTCTCCAGCGCTGCCACCCACTGCTTATTGGCGTAGCCGGCCAGCACCATCAGCGCGACGTCGCGGGTGGTACGGTCGGTGATCCGCAGCCCTTGGTGGAACCGGCTAGGAAGACCCATTTGCGCCAAGGTCTGGGTTAGGCGCGGTCCGCCACCGTGTACGACGGCCACCGCGTGGCCTCGGCGATGAAGTTGCGCTACCTGGCGGGCTACGTCACGCCGCACGCCTTCGTGGTCCAAAGCTTGTCCGCCGATCTTAATGACCAGTCTCATGGGCCCACTGCTTGCAACAGGCCGGTCTCCTGCGGCAGTCCGAACATCAGGTTCATGTTCTGGATGGCCTGGGTGGCCGCGCCTTTGCCGAGGTTATCGAGCGCCGAAATGATTATCAGCCGGCGGGTCTCTTCATCCAGCGCGAATCCCAGATCAGCGAAAGGCGTATACGCCACCGCCTGGATCTCGGGTAGCGTGCCATCACTATAGACGCGTACCAGGGGCGACCCGGCGTAGAAAGTCTGGTAAAGTGACTGCACCTCCGCGGCGTCGCGCTGGGATGCCAGCCGCACGTAGACAGTGCTGAGAATTCCGCGCGTCACGGGCAGCAAGTGCGGCATAAAGGTGAAGCTCGGTTCGTCCAGCCCGAGTGCTTGCACAATTTCCGGCACGTGGCGGTGCCGAAGGGGGCTATAAGCGCGGCAATTCTCGTTGACCTCGGCAAAGTGCAGGTCATCCCTGGCTTCGCGCCCCGCGCCGCTGGCTCCCGATTTCGCGTCACAGACGATGCCTCGATCCATGTCGATCCATCCGGCACGCACCAGCGGTGCCAGCGCCAGGATCACCGACGTGGCATAGCAACCGGGATTGGCCACCAAACGCGCCCCGCCGACGGCTTCTGCGTTGAGCTCCGGGAGTCCATAGATTGCTTCGGCCAGGGCTGCAAGCTCCTTGTGGCTGAAGCCGTACCAACGGGGATAGGCGCCAGCATCCTTGAGGCGGAAGGCCCCGCTCAGATCGATGACGCGCGTTCCGTGCTCCAGGAGTTTGGGGATCCAGCGGTGAGAGACTTCGTGCGGCGTGGCGAGAAAGACCACATCTGCCTCACCGAGGTCTTCCAGAATGTCCGGTGACCAGGGCTCGCACTGCCCGCCCGGCAGGCCAGTAGGTGTTCGCAGCCTGGGGTGAGCTTGCTCGATGGGAAAGGGTTGGGCCCCTCCCCGGCCAGAGGAAATCAGGCGCGCGACTCGCGCCGAAGGATGGCGCGCCAGCCCCAAAAGCAACTCGCGCCCCGCATAGCCCGTGGCGCCGAGGATGGCGGCGCGGATGGGTTGATGGGACGGGACCGCCGGCTTGGACTCCGGTACGGGCTGGGCCGCCGGCTGAATAATTATGCTCATAGTCTATAAATATGCTTTGTAGCCGTTTGCCGGCCCGCTGTCAAGCAAAAAGCCCCATCGTCTTCTCCCGGGAGGGCCACCGAGTCTGACGCAAAAGGCACCAAGTATACCTTGCAAACAATGTCTTCGGCGTCTGCCTGGTGTCGAAAGTTTGCTTGGTCACAGCTTGTCCGGGGGCCTGGCTGTCCCAGCAAAAAAAAAGCGTTTTGACGAAACGAACCGGATAAGTGATTGAAAACACAGAGCCGGGATTTTCCCGGTCCGATCGTCGCGCCTTCTCAGCCTGCCTGTGAGATCGTCCGCCCGACCGGCAGCAGACGGGTGGCTGGGAAGGGGGCGCGCTGCAAGCGGCTGTTTGACCAAACGAACCGGAGAAGGGATTGAAAAGACTGGTCAGCGCCGCGACCGGTCATAGCATTTAAGCGGGTGGGTGACTAGAATGAGGGCACGGAGACAAAGCCATGCCGCGCCCCGGCGTCGAACGCGAGCCCGCTACGGCGACTTCGATCAGCCTGCAGATCGTGGCGGCAGCGATCATCATCGCCGCCCTCTACTACGCGAGTTCAATCGTCATCACGCTGGTTTGTTCGATCTTCATTGCCTTCGTCCTGGACCCGGCCGTGCACGTAATGGAGCGCGGGCGGATTCCCCGCTGGCTGGGATCACTGCTGGTGGTGATGCTGGGGCTGGCTGCGGTTTACTTGCTGGTGTACACCATCTATGAGCGAGTCCTGGACTTCTTGAATGATCTGCCCCGGTTCATGGCGACCGTGCAAGGGCTTATCGCGCGCGTCGAAGCCTGGGCGCGAAGCCTGCGCCTGCACCAGCCCATCGTCGGTCCCCTTCCGGACGCCGCCATCCCCACCGTCCGGCTGCAACAGGAATCGCCCTGGATGCAGTTCCTGTTGCGCGGCATCGGCTCGGTCTACGCCTTCACGGTTACGGTGATGTTCATTCCATTCCTGGTGTTCTTCATGCTCACCTCTAAGAACCACATTTGGGCCGCTACGCTGAACTTGTTTCCGCTCGAACGCCGCCAGCAGGCCGAGGACGTGATTAGCGGCATCGGCCAGATGGTGCGCCAGTATGTGCTGGGCAACGTGCTGGTGGCACTTGTGTCGGCGTGCCTGATGACGCCCGTGTTCGTGACGCTGCAGCTTCGGGACGCGTTGGTGCTGGGGCCGCTGGCCGCCATTCTGAGCTTGATCCCCTATATTGGCGTGGCGCTCGGCGTCCTGCCTCCGCTGCTCGTTGCCTTCGCACAGTTTGAACGCCTCGGGCCTTACCTTGCGATCGCGGCCACCGTTGCGGCGGTGCACTTCTTGGCGGTCAACGTCCTGACGCCCAAGCTGGTGGGGCGGCGTGTAAAGCTCAACGCCCTGACGGTGACGCTGGGCATGATGTTCTGGGGCTGGCTGTGGGGTGGTATCGGTCTAGTCTTGTCCGTGCCCATCACCGCCGCCCTCAAGGCGGTGTGCGACAACGTGATGACCCTGCGGCCCCTTGGCGAATGGATGGGGGAGGACTAAGGCGCGCTTGCAAGCCGCGGCCTCTCAACCGCCCCAGGCCGCGCTTCCTTCATCCGATTCGTCGTGCCGGTGCCGATGCGGGACATCGGGATCGCCAACCCTAGGTGTACACGGACCGCCATCAGTGCTAAGGTGGAGCAACGGAGGGCGAGGCTGGCGAATGTAGCCAGGGGTGAGCGATTGCCGGGATCAAGGGAGGAGCCATGGGCCGGAATTTCACCGTACAGGAATTGGCGGATTTCCTCTTCGACCGCCTGATCGTGGACGGCCCGTCTTGTCCTGACACCGAGTGGTTACGCCAGGCGTGCCAGGATGCTGCCGCTGACTTGCTGGAAGAAGCAGAGGTGGTTTACAAGCAAGAGCCCGTCCTGGACGGCGGCGCCTAGGCGACAGCGACGAGTCAGAGGTGTTTCCTCAGGACCTTACCCACAAGGGGCGCAAGACCTCGGCGCATGCTTCAAGCAGCTTCTCAACTTGCGTGTCGAATGCATCGCGTTGCTGACTTTCAACGTCCAGAGTACCCACAACGTTCCCGCCGGGCCTCTCCAGCACGGGCACGATAATCTCCGATTGGGTTCCGTCTAGGGCCGTGAGGTACTGCGGGTCCAGAGCTACTTGACCCACGTTCACGGTCCGCTTACTGGCAATCGCCCTAGCCGTGAGGCCCTGGGTGAGGGCAAAGACCGGGTGGGCTGGCGGCGCGGGTCCGCTCCAGGCCAGGATGCTCACCGTTCCTTGCTGGGCATCAACGTCGTAGATCCCCACCCAGCGGTAGGGTCCCGAGATCCGGACGGCCTCGGCAGCATTCTGGGCACGCGACTCGCGGCTTCCACTGCGTGCTAAGATAGTCTGCAATGCGATCAAGATGCTTATTTCATTGCCCACGCTACCCTCTTCGCTGCTATGCAAGCTGCCGGCCAACACCTTCATCTTAATAATAACCGTAAAAAAGCCCTTGACTTGTCCGCCGCGGATAGGACAGAATGCCCACCATCCGAACCGCAGTCATGCGTTCTCAGAATTTCACTTATGGAAATGGGGGTGTTCGTGCTTGGCTGAAGTGAGGCTTCAGGAAGGAGAGTCGCTGGAGAACGCGCTACGCCGGTTTAAGCGCAAGGTCCAGCAGGAAGACATCATCAAGGAAATCAAGAAGCACTCGTTCTATCTGAAACCCGGCGAAAGACGCCGGGTGAAGGAGGCCTTGGCCCGCAAGCGAGTGCGCAAAAAGGCCAGGATGGAGCGGGACTAACCGGTGAATTCGGGCAGGGCTGGCCCGACGGCGGCTGGGCACCCGTTCCGGGGGGCGCGTATGGAATACCGCGACAAGGTGCTCAGGTGCATCGAGTGCGGCTCGGAATTCACCTTCACCGCCGGCGAACAGCTCTTTTACGCGGACAAGGGGTTTAAGAACGAGCCCAAGCGCTGCAAGGCCTGTAAGGCCAAGCGCGGCCAGGCGCAGGGCAGCTCCTCGTCGGCGCGCGTGGTTACCACGACAGTTTGCTCGCAATGCGGGAAAGAGACCACGGTGCCCTTCAAGCTCACTCAGGGCCGGCCCGTCTACTGCCGCGAGTGCTTCCAGCAGCGCAGGGCAGCCGCCTCCGCCTGATTGCTCACCGGCCGGTCTGCCTGTTTGGCCACCTACCTCGGCCGCGTTTTAAGGTCAGTGTGCGGCAGCCCGAACCGATCTTCGCAAGCCGCCGCAGAGCCCCATGAACGTGGGCGGCGAGGAATTCGCCCGTCCTCTCAAATCGGAATTTCACGCCGGGATCCCAGAAGCTGGGCTTCCCGCACCGCGCGGCGCCGTGTACTATAGTTCTCAGTCATGGCCACTTTCGTTCTTCACAACTTCGGATGTCGTGCCAGCCAGGCCGATGGGGCGGCGTTGAAGCGGCAGTTCCTCGACGCCGGTTTGACCGAAGGGAACAGTGCTCGCGAAAGCGAGATCGCGGTTCTGAATACCTGCACGGTGACGGCGGCGGCTGACGCCGAGGTGCGCCAGCTGATTCGGCGCATCCACCGCGAAAATCCTGCCTGCCGCATTCTGGTGACGGGTTGCTATGCTCAGCGGGCCCCGCAAGAGCTGGCGGCCCTGGCTGGAGTAACCTGGGTAGTGGGCAATTCGCATAAACACCTTGCGGTGGAAGTCCTGAAGGCGAACCCGGCCGCGCGCAGCGCCCATCAGGCCCTAGAGACGGTGGTCGTTGGGGAAGCGAAGCGGGTTGCGAATTCACAGGAAGGTGATCCTGATGCCGCGGTTCGCTTGCAGCCCGCCAACGGATTTTCGGCTTCCGCGCGTATCCTCTGGGGCGCAATGGGAGACGAATTTCACTTTGCTCCTGTCTTCCCGGACGACCGTACCCGGCCCATTCTCAAGGTGCAGGATGGCTGCAACGCCCATTGTGCTTTCTGCATTATCCCCGCGGTGCGCGGCCGCAGCCGAAGCTTGCCGGCCGAGAAGGTGGTCGAGGAAGTCCGCCGGCTCGAGGCCGCAGGTTATCGCGAAGTGGTGCTGTCAGGCATCAACCTGGGGAGTTACGGCCGCGATTGGCAGGAGGGCGCGCCACCGGGCACGCTTTTGGTCTCGCTTCTGGAGCGGATTCTTGCCACCACGGGCATCCAGCGCCTCCGTATCAGCTCCGTCGAACCAATGGATGTCACACCGGCGTTGATCGCCCTAGTGGCGCGCGAGCCGCGGATGGCCAAACACTTCCACGTTCCGCTGCAAAGCGGCTGTGACCGCATTTTGCGTCGCATGAACCGACGCTATTGGGCGGATCAGTACGCCGAGCGCATCCTGGCCATTCACGAGCAAATTCCTGGTTGTGGCATTGGCGCCGACATCATGGCCGGCTTTCCCGAGGAGACCGAGGCGGACCACATCGCCAGCCTGCGCTTCGTCGAATCGCTGCCTTTCACATACGGCCACGTGTTCCCCTACTCGGCGCGACCCGGGACTCCCGCGGCGTCGCGCGAGCAAGTGAACAGCAGCGTCATTCACCGGCGCGCGGAAGAAATCCGGCAGTTGCTCGCGGCCAAGCATCGGTCCTTTTTGGAAGGTCAGGTTGGCCAAACGCTTTCCGTGCTGACCTTGGACAGAGCCGAATCAGCGGGCTGCCTGGCCTTAAGCAGCAATTACCTGAAGGTGCTCCTGCCCGAGGCCTGCCTCGAACCCAATGTGCTTTGCGATGTCGCCATCGGCGGCATCCGGGCAGGTTTGCTCTACGGTCACGTGGCCGC
>CADDZE010000093.1 GCA_902812465.1 Acidobacteriota bacterium
CGGTCCCAGGTCAGACAGGGCTCCCGGCCGACATCAGTCATTCGACAGGTTCGAAGCCACCAAGTGATTGAAAATACATAGATCGCCTACCCTAGCCACCACCGGAGGCCAGAAAACACAAAACAGAGACGAGCAGCACACGCAACGGAAGCTCTGAGAAGAGGGCCGCGAGCCAATAATTAAGGACGGCGAAATGGGCAAAGATTGGCTATAGTGTTTTGCCTTTGGGAGTTCTGCGCTCGCGGCAGGCTCACCTTAGCCCTGCCTGACCCTATACAGCACGACGGAGGTGTCCAGTGATCTCTATGCGTGTCGGAAGGCTGGCAGCCTGGAGTGCACTCGCTGCCGGGGTGCTCGCCTCTGTGGCTGGCGCGCAGGCATTCAATCCCGCGTTATACGGCGAGATGCGCTGGCGAATGATCGGTCCGCTGCGCGGCGGACGCACGCGCGCGGTGGAGGGCGTGCCGAGCCAACCGAACGTCTTCTACATTGCCCAGGTCAATGGCGGCGTTTGGAAGACTACCGACTACGGGCGCACCTGGACCCCGATCTTCGACGGCCAGCCGACGGGGTCGGTAGGTGCCATCGCCGTGGCTCCTTCGGACCCCAGCGTGATCTATGTGGGGAGCGGCGAGGGACTGCAACGCCCCGACCTGTCGGTGGGCGACGGGATCTACAAGTCGACGGACGGCGGCGCCACCTGGCAGCATCTAGGGTTGCGCGAGGGCCAGCAGATTCCGCGCATCGTGGTCGATCCGCGGAATCCCAACCGGCTATTTGTCGCCGTGCTGGGTCATCCCTACGGTGCCAACGCCGAGCGTGGCATCTTCCGCTCCACCGACGGAGGCCAGAGCTTCCAAAAGGTTCTCTATAAGGACGAGAACACCGGCGGTTCGGACGTGGAACTCGATCCTTCGGACCCCAACATCGTGTACGCCTCGCTGTGGGAATCAAGGCAGGGGCCGTGGGAGAACAGCCAATGGAGCGGCCCGGGCGGCGGGCTGTTCAAGTCAACCGACGGCGGCAACACCTGGCGCCTGCTGACGCAGGGGCTGCCGCCGGGCGTGGTGCAGGTCAACCTTGCGGTCGCTCCCAGCCGTCCTCAGCGTCTCTACGCCTCGGTCGCCTACGCGCACGCTACCGGCATCTACCGCTCGGACGATGGCGGCGAGACCTGGACCCAAGCCACCACCGACCCCCGGCCCGCCACCCGCATCGGCGGTGGCGATCTCGCCGTGCTGCGCGCCGACCCGAAGAATCCTGACATCGTCTACAGCGCCAGTACGGTCGCCTGGAAATCGGTGGATGCCGGCCAGACCTGGACCGGCATCCGCGGAGCCCCGGGCGGCGACGACTACCAGAACATCTGGATTAATCCCCACAACCCGGACATCATCCTGCTGGGCAGCGACCAAGGCGCCATCGTCACCGTCAACGGAGGGCAGTCCTGGAGCTCGTGGTACAACCAGCCCACCGCCCAGATGTACCACGTGACCGCGGACAACGCTTTTCCCTACCGGCTGTGCGGCGGCCAGCAGGAAAGCGGGTCCGCTTGCGTCTCGAGCCGCGGCAACTGGGGCCAAATTACCGTGCGGGACTGGCTGCCGGTGGGCGCCGAGGAGTATGGCTACGTTGCTCCCGACCCGCTCGATCCGGACATCGTCTATGGCGGTAAACTCACCCGCTTCGATCGCCGCACCGGCCAGACACAGGAGATACTCCCCAAGCCGCTGCGCGGCGATGGCTTCCGCGTCGTGCGCACCGAGCCCGTCATCTTTTCCCCCGTCGATCCGCACACGCTCTACTTCGCCGCCAACACCCTCTGGAAGACACAGGATGGTGGCCAGTCGTGGCAGCCAATCAGCCCCGACCTAACCCGCAAGACGTGGGAGGTCCCGCCCAGTGTCGGCAAGTACCGCGATCAGCCTAGCGCTCAGCCAACGCAGCGGGGCGTGATCTATGCCGTGTCGCCGTCACCTCAGGATGCCAACCTGATCTGGATTGGGACCGATGACGGCCTGATTCAGGTGACGCGTGACGGTGGCACCACGTGGACTGACGTCACACCGCCGGAACTCACGCCCTGGAGCAAGGTTTCGCAGATCGAAGCCTCCCACTTTGACGCCGCCGTGGCCTACGCCTCCGTCAACCGCTTCCGTCTGGACGATCTTCGCGCCTACATCTACCGCACCCGCGACGGCGGCAAGACCTGGCAGAAGATCACCCAAGGACTGCCTGACAACGCCCCCGTCAACGCCGTCCGCGAGGATCCGGTGCGGCGCGGACTCCTCTTCGCCGCCACGGAAACCTCCGTCTGGGTGTCTTTCGACGACGGGGACCATTGGCAGAGCCTGCAGCTCAACCTGCCCCACACCTCCATGCGCGACCTGACCCTTCACGGCGACGATCTGGCCGTGGCCACGCACGGGCGCGGCTTCTGGATTCTCGATGACGTCATGCCCCTGCGCCAGATCACGCCAGCCGTCGCTGAGTCAGAAGCCTACCTCTTCCGGCCCGCGCTCGCCTACCGCGTGCGCTGGGATACCAACACCGATACGCCGCTGCCTCCCGACGAACCCGCGGGCAAAAATCCCCCCGATGGCGCCATCCTCGACTATTACCTGAAATCAGAAGCCACCAGTCCAGTCACGCTGGAAATCCTCGATGGCGCTGGCAAGCTGGTGCGCCGCTTTTCCAGCGCCGACCAGCCGGAACCGATCGATCCCCGGCAGGTCCGCGTGCCACTCTACTGGCTCCGGCCGCCCCAGACCCTGTCGGCCAAGCCGGGCATGCACCGCTTCGTCTGGGACCTGCACTATCCTCCGCCCGATTCTTTGAGCCACGATTACCCCATCGCCGCCGTGTACCACGACACGCCTCGCTACCCGCTGGGGCCGTGGGTGCTCCCCGGCCAATACACGGTCAGGCTGACCGTCAACGGGCAATCGCAAACCCAGCCCCTCGCCATCCGAATGGACCCCCGCGTCCATACCCCCCAGGCCGGCCTCGAACAGCAGTTTCGCCTGGCTAGGGAGGTCTGCGCAGCCATGCATCGCGACTACCAGGCAGTGCAGCAGGTCAAAAGCCTGCGCGCGCAATTGCCACGGCTTCAGCAGCGCGCTTCCGCAGACCTGGCCGCGGAACTCTCCGCTTTCGACAAGAAAGCTGAAGCGCTGGCGGGTTCCGGTGGCGGCTTTGAGCTCTTCTTCGGCGGCACTGGCGGACCGCCGAATCTCTCCCGCTTGAACACTCAACTCAACCAGCTTCTCCAGGTACTCGAAGGCGCCGATGCTGCGCCGACCCGTCAAGCCGTAGCAGCGGTGGCCGAGACCGAAAGGGTTCTGGAGAGCCAGCTGGCCGCCTGGCAGGAGATGAAGACGCGCGACCTGTCCGCTCTCAACGCTAAACTCGCCGCGGCTGGCCTGCCGGAGGTGAAACTAGAACGCTCCCCGGAGTCCGGTGAAGAATGAAAGCCAGTTCTCAGCGCACAATTTCCGGACTATTGCTGATCACGCCTGAGAAGGCACGGTTGGTCAGAAGCGTCGGCGCTCCGCGAGGCCTCAACCCTTCAGAAGCCTCCGCACATGCTAAACTGTCCCCGGGAGGGATGGGTGAGTGGTTGAAACCGGCGGTCTTGAAAACCGTTAGCCCCGAAAGGGGCTCGGGGGTTCGAATCCCTCTCCCTCCGCCAAAACCGCGCGCCTTCTGCTCCGGCCCAGTGGCTTACCTCGAGCGCATCGGGCCGGATGCGTGGTGGCCCTTCCTGCCTTCTCCCATCTGTTTTGACGGAGGAGTGCGCCGGCACTGGCAGCTCCTCCCCGGCCGGGGCGGGATAACCGGAAGCGCGGCTCGTATCATCAGAGAGAGCACCGTCCCCCAGCATCGTGTTAATTGTGGCGTTGCCATGAAGAAGGCTCCAGCGCTACCGGGGCGGGACAAAATCTCAGGAGAAACGGCTCCATGACCAAACGTGCGCTGGCGGTGTGCCTGGTGCTTACCGCGGCCATGGGGATGCTGGTGCGCTGCGGGGGCTCTTCGTCCCGCAACAGCACCCCTCAGAGAGGTACCCTTTACGCTTTGCTGACGGACCAGCCGCTTTGTGACGTGCTTTCCATCCGCGCCGAAGCCAGCACCTTTAACGTCGCCCCCGCCAATGGGGGCAACGCCGCCCTGCTGCTGCCGGCGAATTCCTTTATCAAACTGGATTTCAGCAGCCTGCGCGATTTCCGCACGTTCCTTAACGCCGGAACCAGCCTCAACGCCGAGACCTACAACAAGGCGGTGGTGCAACTGTCAACGCCGCAGGTGTGGCTCTATAACGCGGCGTTGAACCCGCCCGTTGAGAGCGCCGCCACCACGCTTTCCCACTCGCAGGTCGTCGTGGATATTCAGCCGGCGCTCTCAGTGCTGCCGGTTACTAGCACGCAAAACCAGGTGACGGTGGTCCAGATCGATTTTGATGCGCCCCGTTCAATCATCCTGCAAACGGGGGCGAACGGCACCACGGCGGCCACCTTCAATCCCAGGTTCACCGTCACCCCGCTGGCTCTGTCCGCCAACCATACATTCGGCAACTTGGATGGCCTGCTGGGCTTCGTCACGCGCGTAGACCCGATCAGCTCGAATATCAACTTCGCGGGCGATATCGTTTTGCAGCTACTCTCGGGCAGCGCGGGATCCCCGTCCGTAGTGGTGAATATTCCCAAGGACGCCGAGAACAATCCCGTTCCCGTCTGCGCTCCCTCCACCTCCTCGAACCAGGCGTGTACGGCGCAGCCGCTCAATCAGCTCCTCACGGCCACGGTGGCCGAGGTGGACGCCTACCTGGACGCCGGCGGCCACCTCATCGCCAATACCTTTCGCGATCAGAGCGGCAGTACCTTCGCCGCCATCGAACTCGAAGACCAAGCAGACTTGGCCAATAACAAGGCGGCCTTCATTGGTCCTATCTTGTCCGTGAACAAAGACCCCAACGGCAACGTCACGTCATTCACCCTGTTCGTCCGCGACGAGGAGCCCGACACTATCAACGCCACCACCGCCGTGTCCTATCCCTCTGCCAACCCTGTGCAGGTGAACCTTACTCCGTCCACGATCTACCAGGTATCCTCGCGCCTCACCAATCTCAGCTTTGGCAATCCGGCCGTGACGCCAGCGTCTTTCGCCCCGGGCCAGGAAGTCGTGGTGCATGGGTCCTACATCGTTCCCAGCGCGCAGCCGCCCGCGGCCATCCTCACTGCAGAGAAGGTCTACCTGAAGCTGCAGACCCACGAAGGCACCTTCACTTCCTTGCTCCAGCCCGTGGGCTCCGACGACAAAACAGGGGCCTTCACTCTGGCGCCTTGCACCTCCCTCTTCGCCTCGGCGCCCATCTATGTGTTCACCAACGGCCAGACCAACTTCCTCAATGTGGCCGGCCTCACCGGGTTGACGCCGCAGTCGACACTCCTGGTGAAGGGGCTGCTCTATTACGAGCCCTCAGGGATCACGATCAACGGCATCACGGCCCCCGCTGGCTCGCTCGTGCTGCTGGCCCGGCAGGTGCATGCACTGCAATGAACGCGCCCTTCCACCGATTCGCCCCGAACGGCTTCCTCCCGTCGACTGATCGGCGCCGAGGGCACAATTCGCGCAATGGCGGTTTACAACACCGGCAGCGGCCGTCCTTTGCTGGCGGCCAGCGGGGGCTGGCCAGGAAGGCGGGTGAAGCCCAGGTCCCGGCGGCTGCGCAGTTTGGCGATGTAGAGCACTTGTCCTGTGTGGTAGGCGAAATGTTCCACCACGTGATGGATGGCCTCAAAAGCGGTCACCGTCAAACCCTGGATGGTGCGGTGCTGCCCCAGATCGGCGGCCGACAGCCCGCCGATGACCGCGCACGCCTCGCGCACCGTCTTCCGCAGCCGGGTCAGCAGCCTGCGGCGAGGCAGCGGACCGCGCTCAGCGAATTCCAGGTCGCGCTGGCGGTGGTCGGGCGCCCCGCCCAGCCCGGAGATGATCCATTGCCGCACGTTGCCTTCGAGGTGCAGCAACAGGTTCCCGGCGCTGTTCGAAGCGGCGTTGGGTCGCCACCAGACATCCGTGTCGGAGAGCAGCCGCACGGCGCGCTCCAGCCGGGGGAGGTGATGACGAAGCAGTGAGTGCTGCGAACGCTCTAAGAATGCGCGCGCCAAGCCATCCGGTGAAGCCGGCGTCAGGCGCGGCGCCGTCCGCCGGCTCGCTCGCGGCGCAGTTCTTCGATCAGGTTTTGTTTCCACCCTGGCTCCTCCCAGTAGGTCAACCACAGGTAAAACGTGGCGTAACTTCGCCAGCCTGCCCAAGCCTTTGCCAGTTTCTCGACGCGTGCGACGGTAGGCTGCTTCCGCAAACCATAGAGATGCTGGATGGCCCGCTGCAAACCCACGTCGGCGGCAGGCAAACAGTCGAGATGGCCGAGGGCGCGCAGTCCCACGTACTGCGCCGTCCACGGGCCGACGCCTTTATGCGCCCGAAGCTTGGCCTGGGCGGGCGCCGGCTCGAGCTGGCGCAGCGCCTCAAGGTTGAGAGTGCCATCCAGCACCGCCTGCGCAATGCCGACGATGTACCGGGCCTTGGGGCCGGATATCTGCAACCGCAGCAGCTCCCGTGGTGTGGTGATAGCGAGCGCGGCAGGCTCGGGAAAGGCGTTATAACGGCGCCCCTGGTATTCCACGGCCACGCCATACCGCTCGATCAGCGCCCGCTTGACCTGATGCGCAAAGCTCAGGTTGACCTGCTGCTCCAAAATGGCGCAAATGAGCGTCTCAAAGACGTCCGGCGATTGCGGCACCCGCATGCCAACGAAGTGGTCCACCAACCGCGAAAGAACGCGGTCCTGCTTCGCCAGGCGATAAAAGGGTGCCAGATCGAGATCGATCGAGAACTGGCGCTTCACCTGGGCGACGACCGCGGCAAGCGTCTGCTCATCGGTCGCTCCAGAGAGAACCCGAACCCGCAATTCGCTTCGCTTCCGTGCCCAAACCTCGGAGACGCCGTAAAGGATCGCTTGCTCGTCCACCCGCAGGACGCGCCGGTACTCGCCTTCTTCGAAATAGTCGAGGAGCGGGGCGTAGGTCCGGCCATTCGCGGGTGGCGGACTCAGGAGGAAGCGCAGAGTGCGCGCGAAATCAAACGGCGGGCAGGGCGCCAGCCATACGCCGCCACCAGGATGCGATGGCCGGCCCCGGCGCGCCGCGGATCCCGTGTCGGCCGCTCTAGAAGCCGTTTCCAGCATGGCCTGTTCCTACTTCCTGGCTGGGTCCTCCGTAACACCAACCCCAGGTCACACTTCGAGCTGGCGCAGGTAAGGCACGCTGGCCTTCATGAGGTCGAGGTCCATTTCCACGAAGTAGTTCTTAATGCCGCCAATTTTGGCGGCGGTGAAAATACGCTTCCAGTCGAGCGAATCCTGGCCCACGGGTGCCTCGGTCTTTCGCGCGAAAGACCAGCCCTGAACGTGCATCGAGATAAAGCGGCCCGGGTACCTGGTGAAGTAGTCAGCGGCATCGTATCCCTGGGCGATGGTCGACACCTGGAACTGAAACTTAACCAGCTTGGGATCGAGGAGGCTAAACAGCAGGTCATAGGTCCGCTGCCCATCGACCCTGGTCAGCTCGAAGTCCTCGTTGTGCAGGCCCTGCTGGATGCCAGCGGCGGCAGCCTTTTCCGCCATGCGGTTGTATTCGTCGGCCGCCCGCTTGACGTCATCCAGGGTGGGGTGACGCGGCCCATCGAGGCTGGGCACGATCATCTGCGTCAGGCCCACGTCCTTTGCCCAGGCGATGCGCCCCGCCTGGTCCTTGCGCAGCTCCTGGATGGAGAAGTGGGAGCTTTCGCACTTCAACCCCGCGTCCGTGATGATCCGCCGAAGCTCGGCCCCCGAGTACTTGGCCAGGCCGGCAAAACCCGAGTCGGCGTAACCGACCGGAGAACAAAGCTCGATGGCTTGGAACCCGGCCTCCGCAAGCTGCTTGAGGGTGCCGGGAAAGTCCTGCGCGATCATCTTGCGGACAGGCCACGTCTGGCAGCCAATGGGCAAGCCGAGCGGGTTGGCGCGGAGGTCGAGCGCTCCCGCCGAGACCAGGCCAGCCATCGCAGCGTTCGCGGTCAGGGTCTTGACGAACTCTCTCCTGGAGATTGAGGACACATGCACCTCCCTGCTAGGGAATGGCATTGCTTTCGGCCAGACCACGGTCATTCTCTCACAGTTCCACCCATTGTGGGTCGCTGGACAGGTGGTCTACCAATGCTTCAGAATATCTCGGGTGTTCTGGATAGTCCCCTGAAAACTTATGCAGGCTTCGAAGCGCGTGAATATTCCTGTCAGCGAGTACATCCACGAATCTTTCGTGCCGATCTCCCATCTTCCTCATGACTGGGAGATGCACAGTGCGGTGCTGCTGACTCCTTCGGAAGAGCGCACCATGGTGCGGGAGCCTGCCCACGCCGTGCCCGCGTCGATCGCCGCCCGGCTGGGAAAGCTCCGCGTCCTGCTGGTACCCTACGTTGCCTGCATGGAGTCCGGAGACGTGGTGGCTTTCACCAAGCCGGAAGGTGAAACGCATTCGGCAGTGTGGGTGGAGAACGAAAGCCGTGTGAACCTGGTGCTGGCATGCCGCGAGCTCGATGCCCATGACACGGGCTTCGAGTTCCTGGCCAGCATCGCCGAGCTGCTGCGCGCCCGCCTGACGGCCGATGAGCTGGGACGCTTCACCGAGCTCCTGGAGGACGAGCTAACGCGCGATGTTCCGGGCGAGATCGATGAAGATGCGCTGGCCGCCAAGCGCGAAGCGTTGAGGCGCGCGGGAACCCTGCGGCGCCGGCATCGCGACGACTTCGGCCGGTATCGAGACATCTCCTTTGTTAGCACGGCCGCAGAGTATATGCACGGGCTCTGGCACGACGTCCAAATCCGCATTGGACCCGACCACCTGCCGCTGCCCCAGCTGCGCCGCCGCATGGACTTGCTCGCCACCCTGTTTCCCCCGAATCCCGGATATAAGGTGTTCGCCGAAGGCATCGAGGACAAAATCGATGACCAAGCGGAATAGGCGTGGCGCTCAAGGACGGCTCGGGTGCTGAGCGGCTTCGCTCTCTCCGTGGCCGGCGCCCTCGCGACTAAACAGTGCTTGCATTCCTGCGGTCCCGCAATTATTCTTAGCCGCCTTCGTCGATCCATCTCGCAGCCAATCAAGGGGATTCACCATGACCGCTGAGCTGCCCGACTACGTGAAAGCCTCGGTTCCGAACCCGTTCTCCAGGCGCGCCCCGTGGTACAAAAACACGGCTCCATCGTACGCCGGCATCTTTCTGTGGGTCGCTTTTTACCTTGGATTAGCGGGGCCGACCATCAGCCAGGCCAATCTGGGAGTCTGCCTGGGAGGACTCGTGGTGAGCGGCCTGCTGTGCTTCGCGCTGTACTATTACCCTTCCGGAATGCTGGGCATGCAGACGGGGCGCACCTTGTACGTGGTCGGCACTTCCACATTCGGCGCGACGGGTGGCTACGTGATGCCGGGTCTTCTGATGGGACTTCTACAAATCGGGTGGTTCGCCGTGGCGACTTACTACGCCACCGATTACATCATGAAGGGACTGCACCAGGAATCGCGCACCTTGTTCACCATCATTGCCCTGCTCTGGGCCTACGTGCTGGCCTGGGTGGCAATCAAGGGAATCGGCTACGTGGCACGCCTGGCCCAGGTTCTGAACTGGGTGCCGCTGCTGATGATACTGATCGTCTTCTGGGCGAACAAGGACGGCATTACGAGCTACCACCCTCCGCACAATGACCCCTGGGGAGGCTTCGTGACCACCCTGGGGATGGTGCTCGGCTTCTTCGCTACCGCGGGCGCGGCGGGAGCGGATTTTTGTCTGAACAACCGCAACCGCAGCGACGTCGTCTGGGGCGGCCTCACCGGGATCACTCTGGCCATTATCGTCTGCGGCGCGCTGCCCATCCTGTCCGTCGCCGGGCACATCGCCCGCACCGGCGATCTCAACTACGATTACGCGGCCACCATCTCCAGCGTCGGCGCACTGGCCCCCATCATCTTCTTCCTGTTCGCGGCTGCTTCTCTGGTTCCCACCTGCTTTTGCACGTTCATCGCCTCCAACAGCTTCGGCACCATGCTGCCGCGCATCCCCAAGACAGTATCGACCCTGGTCGGTGTCACCATCGGCGCCATACTCGCTGTGACCGGCGCGGCAGAGCACCTGGTGGTGTTCTTCCAGATCGTCGGCGCGTCTTTTGGACCCATCTGCGGTGCCATGGCAGCAGATTACGTGCTGGCCGGCGGCAAGTGGACTGGCCCGCGCCAGGGCATCAACTGGGCTGGATACCTGGCGTGGGCAACGGGTTTCGTGATCGGCATCCTTGACCGCATTCCCGGCGTTCCTCAGGCATGGGTGCGAGCCGATCGTCCCTCGGTCCTGTTCTCGTTCATTTTGGGCTTCATCGTCTACTACATTTTGGCCAAGCTGGGAGTCCGGCCTTCACTCATCCCCCTGCCCAAACCCACGAATACCAATGCCTGACCGTACCAAGCCGGGGCGCTCGCCCAGCCCGTTCGACTCTCCCCTTGCCCGCCGGGACGAGCAATTTCCGTCACCC
>CADDZE010000094.1 GCA_902812465.1 Acidobacteriota bacterium
AGGCTAGCCCTAAAGCTATTTCGGGGAGAACGAGCTATCACGGAATTTGATTAGCCTTTCACCCCTACCCTCAGTTCATCCGAGCTGTTTTCAACCAACACCGGTTCGGGCCTCCGGCCGCTGTTAGGCGGCTTTCACCCTGACCAAGGGTAGATCATCCCGCTTCGCGTCTATTGCCCGCCACTCATCGCCCTGTTCAGACTCGCTTTCGCTACGGCTCGCTCCCCGGCTCCTCGCCGGATCATCGCTTAACCTTGCGGCGGACAATAACTAGCCGGCTCATTATGCAATAGGCACGCCGTCAGGCAGTCCGAGCGTTGCCACCCGGACGCCGCCCTCCGACTGCTTGTAGGCATACGGTTTCAGGTACTTTTAACTCCCCTCGCAGGGGTTCTTTTCACCTTTCCCTCACGGTACTAGTTCACTATCGGTCGCCAGAACGTATTTAGCCTTACGGGATGGTCCCCGTTGCTTCCCGCGGGGTTCCTCGTGCCCCGCGGTACTCAGGAACGCGCGCTCGAGTCCGGTCAGCTTTCACCTACGTGGCTATCACACTCTATGGCCGACTTTTCCAAGTCGTTCGATTAGCCGCCGGATTGGTAACTCGATGGCTCTAAACCGGCGCGCGCCCTACAACCCCCAGCCCTCCACGTCGGGCCAGTGACACTGGTCACGTCCACCCCTTTGAGAGGGGTCCGATTCCCATGGCCCAATGTGGAAGGCTGGGTTTGGGCTGTTCCGCTTTCGCTCGCCGCTACTGACGGAATCGCGGTTGCTTTCTTTTCCTCCAGGTACTGAGATGGTTCACTTCCCTGGGTTGGCTCGCACCCGCCTATGGATTCAGCGGGCCGTACCCGATGTTGTCATCGGGTGGGTTTCCCCATTCGGAAATCCCCGGGTCACAGGGTGCTTCCCCCTAGCCGAGGCTTATCGCAGGTAGCCACGTCCTTCGTCGCCGTCTGGCGCCAAGGCATCCACCGTACGCCCTTAGTAGCTTGACCATAAAATCTGCTCAACACACCTGTAGCGGCGGTGTCTGACCGCCGTACCCTGATTCCCTAACGGCGCCCAGAGAGCGCCCTTAGTGTTGCGCAGATCCGCCTTTGCTCTGCCTGAATACATCCCAGGCAGATGAGCACATGTAGACGCCGCACTATTCAGTTGTCAAAGAACTCGAGTACCAGAAAGCACGACGCTTACCGGTCTCTTTCGAGCTGCTTCAAGAATCGTGGTAGCCGAGACCGGCCCTCACGACCTCTAAACCACCTAATCCCCGAGCCACATACAGTTCACACCCCAAAGACAAGCGTGGAGTGTTGTGCGCTACTGAGTTGATTTGCTTGGGGATTTCAGGGCGAAACAAGGAGGGAATCAACTACTGGTGCGCTCACTTGCTTCAACCCTTACACAATCCTGATGATCGTATAGCCTCCCGACATCTCTGACTGTCGCCGCCACTGTTGACAGCGGCGGTTTCTGATTCAGCCTAGCACGATCGCTGAAATAAACGCAAGCATTTTTTCTGTTAACCAAGTCGCCAGACTCCAGCTGTGGGCTCATGCACCTCACGGACAGTCCGCATGCCGCCCTGACGGCTGTTGGGATGCAGCCTGGGCACGTCCCTTATACCACGCCTCCCTCCCATTTTCAACAACTTAGCCACCCCACCCGCCCATGCCCTTACCGTTCCACCTCGGGCATGCTCAGTTCATCGTCCGGAGCCCTCGGCAGGAGACCGGTCCGAAACTGAACCTGTGGGGCCGCCTGTAGCCAGATCGGGATCGACTCGCTCAAAACGAGGCGGAAGCACAAAGTCGCTCTTTGGGGCAAGGAAGCCGACTCTCTCTTTCGCCCCCTTGCCCTGGCTAGTTCGCGCGTTGCGCGGGAGGAGCCAAATTTAGGAACTCCGGCTTTGCCAGGCCGTCTTTAGCGCTTGGAGACTCAAGGCTTTCGTGATGACCACGCTAAACAGAAAGAGGAGTGCTCCCACTCCACAGAGAACACAGAGGTAGACAACGTTTCCCAAGGCGGACTGGGGCACTCGTAGCCAAGTCCGCAAAAGCCAGATCCCCAGCGCTGCCAGCCCTGCACTCAGCGCGCTCTTGCCCGCAAAGATTTCGAAGTCCCGATCGAGGACCGCCCTGATCCCCCCGAGGTTGCGGCGGTACACGAACCAAGAGACTCCGCAAAGGTTGGTAAACAGGCCGAGGGGGATTCCCTTGGCACCCAGGTGCCAAACGAAGACGTAAACCAAGTCGAAGCCAACCCAGAGGCTCAGGTAGAGACCCAGCAGTCGCAAAAATTCAGTGATGCGGTTCAAAGCAAACAAGTAGAAACCAAGGACGCGGAACAAGGAAGCGAGCAGCAGGCTAAGGCTGTAGTAGAAGAACACACTGGACATGGACCGGGTCGCCTCAACCGTGAAGTTTCCTCGCTGAAATGCGAACCGGATGATGGGCTGGGGCAACATCAGGCAAAAGACCGTCACCGGTAGAACGGAAGTGAGCGCGATTTGCAAAGTGTGGCGAAACATTCGGAGTGCCTCACCCTGGGAGGCCGTCGCTGACGCGCGCGACAACACGGGCAGCGCTGCTGTTCCCACGCTTCCGGCCAGCAGTTCGGAGAGAGTCGACATGATCTTGAAACCGTAGTTCAAGGCAGTCAGGCTGCCAGGAGGAAGGAACGAGGCGATGATTCGCTCAACCAACACCACTGCCTGCCACCCAGCTGCTGCCACCAGTTGTGCGGCACCGGCACTATAAAGGTTGCGGAACTCTTCGCCCCTGCCTACCAGGACCAGTGTGTAGCGAACGGGAAATCCGAGCACCACCCGCGTGCCCAGCACGAGGAACTGCAAAATGTATCCCACCAAGTAGCCCACCACCATGCTGTACTCGCCCCACTGGTTGAAGGCAAAGAGCACGCTCATGATTACGGTGACATTGCGGATGATGTTCGCGCCCGCGGCTAACGCAAACCGCTTCTGGCTGAGCAGAAACGAGCGATAGACCTCAGCCAAGCCGGCAGGGATAAGAATCAGGAAGAGCCACTGGCAAAGTCGCGCCCCCAGAGCAATCTGGGGCCGCGTAAGACCCGGAGCGATGCCATGCACGATCGGGCCGGAAAGGGCAGCGCCGGCCACCGCCAGGAGGCTGCATCCCAGGAAGACCACATTGAAAACGTAGCTGAAGCCACGCCAGAGCTCGTGTTGCGAATGCCGCTCCTCCAGCGTCGAGAAGAAAGGCACCAGCGAGAATTGGGCTCCCGCGCCCATCAAATTGGTGATGATATAGGGTACAGTGAAGGCGACGTAGAACGTGTCCGAGCTTCTTGAAAGACCGAGCCGGGCGGCAATACTCGTCTCGACCAGCATTCCGGTGAGGTTGCCGGCAAAGCTAAACAGGCCCACCACAATCGAACTTTGCAGGATTTGGCGGCGGGAGGACATCGTCTGACTGACGGGCAGGACGCATGTGCGGAATCCAACCGCATCGTGGTAGCCTTTGGGCTAACGCTTAGGCCGCGCAGGCGCTTGCTTTCCCCCGCCGGCTTCGGATCCGTATGCCCGGCCCAAATAGTCGCTGATGCTTCGGGCATCTGCGTCGCTGATCGGCGCACCGTAAACTTTGATCATCTTCTGTACCTCTCCCTCCCAGTGTTGGGCGTCGATGCGAGGCTGAAGAACGATGTAATCCGTCGAGTGACACGCCGTGCAGTTTTGGCGCACCACCTCAACGCCGGGCGCCGGCTTCAGCCGGCCCAGGGCATTGTCGTCCGGGAGTCGGATGCTCTTCACGGTCTGGGCCAGCGAGGACGCGGCCAGTAGAACAGGCAGCAGGACCACAGCGCCGCGACTTTTCCCGAACAAGCTAGACCACCTCCAGGTGGACGGCCTCGACGACATTGCGCATGTATCCCGCAGGGTTCCAGAGCGGCTCGAGAGGCTGCGACTCGCCGACGCGACTCACGGCCCGGACCATCAAGTGGTAGGTGCCAGGCCGCGCTGGCGTGCACGTGGAAGACCATTCGCGGAAGGAGTAGCGCCCTAAATCCTCGCCTAACTGGGCCGAATTCCACGTGCTTCCTCGATCGCTGGAAACATAGACCTCGCTGATTCCGTATCCGCCGTCGAAGGCCACGCCTTTCAGGGTCACCGGCCGTCGGGCGGGAACACGCGAACCGTTTTCAGGCCACGCGATGATGGAACGGACCTTCATCCGGGTGATGGGAACCGTACGCGTGGGAGTGGCGCCCGGCTCGATGCCGCCGGAAGGTGTGTCCGGAATGCGATAAGCCTTGGCCATCCAAAAGCCGTCGAATATGTGGTCCAGCACGGTGATCTCCGAGAGGTGCTTCACCCAGTAGGTCGAATACCAGCCCGGCACCACGAGGCGCGCTGGATAGCCGTTGAGCATCGGCAGCGGCTGCCCGTTCATTTCCCAGGCAACGATCACGTCCGGGTCATCCATGATCCGGCCGATGTCGAGCGCTTTGATGAAATCAGGGACGCCTGGAGCCGCTGGGGTGTCGAGGCCGTTGAAGGTCACCTGCAGGGCACCTGGCTTGAGGCCCGCCGCCCTCAGCACGTCCCGCAAACGGGCATCCGACCACTCGGCGTTACCCATCGCTCCGTCACCCCACTGGCCGCCAAAGACACGCGGGACGAAACGCGCGCGGCTATTACCGGAACACTGGTTAACGGCGAAAACCTTCGTGGTTTCGAACTTCGACTTCAGGTCTTCCAGCGAAAGCTGCATGGGGCGCTCGACCTCCCCCGCAACGTTAAGCCGCCAGGTGCCGAGGTCGACTCGCGTGGGTATAGGAAACAGGTGGTATCGGACAAAAAAAGCGCTGTTGGGCGTAATAGCTCGCTGAAAGTAGCGGCGTGGCGTCTCAAGCTGCGGCGGGCGCGAGGTGAGGAGGATGAGATCCGCCTTCTCCGGGTAGCGCACCAGGGGACGTCCCACCAGGGCGGGGTCTGTCTCAGCGCCGGTCGGCCCGCTTGCTCCGCCCCAGGACTCTCGGGGCAGCATCGCGCTCGCACCCAAGGCCAGGAGGGATTGGCAAACATGACGGCGGTTCCTTAGCCACAGTCCTGGTCGAGGCATCGACCAGCTAACGTTCCCTTCAGGGTAGTCCCAGCCTGGCTGAGCGCCCACGCGCGGAGGAAGCTTTGTCATAGGAAACTTCCGCCCGGTCTTGGACCTGGCAGAGCCTGCAGCGACGATCACTGTGTACTATGGGGGCCCGCCACGATGCTGTCAAGCCAGGGCAATAAGGCGCGCCTAAGTTCCGGGCGCGCACTTGCAGCCGACACGAAGGATTGACCCACTGCGAGTACCGAGCCGGCCTAGCTTCCGCAACCTGCAAGGCAGCGTGTTCTTTAAGAATGTGCTAGTCTAAAACCGGCGGCTGAGAACCGTCAGCTTCCGCGGAAGAAGCTCCGCGACGGGACCGCTACTGGTCACTCCGCGCATGGCTCAGATCGCCCCATCGCTTTTTGCTGCCGATTTCGCCTGCCTGGCCAGGGGGCTGGAAGTGATCGAGGAGTCGGGCGCGAAGACGCTTCACCTTGATGTGGCCGACGGGCATTTCGTGCCGGAGATCACCGCCGGGCAGCCGGTGGTAGCCAGGCTGCGGCAAGTCACACGTCTTGTGCTCGATGTACACCTTCTGGTTGAGCGGCCGGAGCGCTACGTTAGCGAATTTGTGCGGCTGGGGGTGGACCGCGTGACAGTCCACGCGGAAGCCACGGCGCAGCTGCACCGGGTGATTAGGACAATCAAAGCCGGAGGGGCGGAGGCGGGCGTTGCGCTGAACCCGGCCACGGGAGTGGGATCTATAGCGGACATTCTCGGCGAGCTCGACGCTATCACCCTCATCTCGCCGCGGCACGATAAGATCCAGGAAGCCCGCCGGTTGCGGGAGGAATCGGGTGGCAAGTTTCTGGTGCAAGCGGAGAGCGATCTGTGTGCCTGCGGCACCTGCGGCGCAGATGTTCAAAGGGTGGCTACAGTGGACGAGCGGTGGGAGGAATATCTGGGCAGTGGCGCAGACATCCTGGTGGTCGGTCCTGCCATCTTTAGTAGCGATGACCCCCAGGCTACCCTGGAGGATCTGATCCGCCGCGCTGGTGCCTAAGGCGCGGAGATCTGGATGCGCAAATACCTTATGCGAGCAAGACGGGCGGCGATGGCATCGAGTGTGTGGCGCCGGCCTCACGGTGGCCGGTACCTGCTGTGTTTGTTTTCTGCTCTACTGCTACCTGGATGCATTTTCTTCCACCGTCACCGCGAAAGCGATCTGCCCGGCTTGAATCCAGGTACCCAGCCCGACAAAGTGCTCTATGAGAAGGCGGTCAACGAGATCAGCCATGGCCGCTACGACGTCGGCCGCCTAACGCTCCAGACGCTGCTGAACACTTATCCCGACAGCGAGTATCTGGCCAAGGCCAAGCTGGCCATCGCGGACTCTTATTATCAGGAAGGCGGTGTTTCTGGCCTGACGCAGGCCGAAGCGGAGTACAAGGACTTCATAACCTTCTTCCCCACGGCCCCGGAAGCGCCCGAGGCGCAATTCCGCGTGGGTATGGCGCACTTCCGCTTGATGGCCAAACCCGACCGGGACCGCGCGGAGGCCTTGGCTGCGGAGGCCGAATTCAAGGAATTCCTCGCGAAGTATCCCGACAGCCCGGTGATGCCGCGGGTCAAGGCCCGACTGCGCGAGGTTCAGGAGCTGCTGGCGCAGTCAGACTTCAAAGTTGCCAAGTTTTATTATCAGCGCGGCGTCTATCCGGCGGCTCGCGGCCGCCTTCAGGAGATTGCGGAGCAGTATCCTAATTTCAGCCAGGCGGATGAGGCCCTCTGGTACCTTGGCCAGACGCTCGAGCACATGCGACAGAGCAAAGAAGCCGCAACTTACTACGCGCGCATCGTTTCGCTATACCCGCTCAGCCCTCGTGTTGATGAAGCGAAGGGGCGACTGCTTGCGCTGCACCAGCCTGTCCCCCGGCCTACCAAGGCGGTACTGGCCCGCGCAGAGGCAGATGCGAGGAATCGTCATAGGGCAGGGCTGTTCGCCCATCTGCAAGGCATGATTTCATCTGGCCCGGATCTGTCTGCCACGCGGCACGGTCCCGTGGAGCTGAAGCCTGCCAGGCCGGTTCAAGTGGAAGAAGCTAAGGCCGGGGCAACCGCGCCCGTGGGTAACACGATCTCCGCTGAGCCAGTACCGGAGTCAGCACTGAAGAGCGGCAAGCCCCTCGACCCTGCCTCCCCAGGGACTGGCAATTCCACACCAGTCGGCGCAGCAAAGACGAATGCCGGCAGGCCCTCGGATACAGGAACAGCGGCACCGAAGGCGCCGCCGCCTCAGGCACAGCAAAACTCTCAGAACCCAGCCCAAGACGCCTCCTCCGCTGACGTTCTTCCCACCGGCAAGAAAGGCAGGTTCCACGTCCTCAAAAAGCTCATTCCCTTCTAGCTCGGGACGCGCAGGCAACCCCCAGATCCTGGCGCACTCGGAGAAACTTCAGAACCCATCCCGGCTGCCTCGCGGGTGACGGGAACGCTGGCTCGGATCGGCTAGGCTTTCGACGTCACCTTTTCTGCCCGGATGATGCCTTGCCCTTCCTTGATGGTCAAAATCTGGTTGGCTTCGACGTGGGTGAATCGCTCGATAAAGGAGTTTTCTTCCGCCTTTGCCCCCTTCGCGGTTTTGGGGTCGCGGATCAAAGTGGGCCAGCGCACCTCGATCAAATCGACTACCTTGGCCTGACCCAGGCCGAAGTGCAGACGCAAGTCTCCCTGCGACATCACGCTGGTCCCGCTATGGACCTCGTCGATCTGAACATGCTTGCCGGTTACCACTTTGACGCGCGCGCCGATAGCGGTGCGGTTGCACCTCGTCCCTAGCAGCTTGATCTTGATCCAGTTATTCCTGTTGCCGCCGTCGTTGCGCAGCAGGGAGGGACGATCGTTCATGTTGAGAACAAGCACATCCACGTCCCCATCGTTGTCGTAGTCGCCCAAGGCGCAGCCGCGGCTGGAGAACCGCTCTGTGATTCCTGGTCCCATCTGGGCCGACACGTCCTTAAACTTCCCGTTGCCCAGGTTACGGTAGATAATGCGTGGCTCCTTGAAAGTGGAGCCCAGCTGATACTGGTCGACCTCGGGGTAAACGTGGCCGTTAATTTGAATAATGTCGGGCCAGCCGTCGTTGTCGTAATCGATGAAGCCCGCACCCCAGCCCACATACTGGGTGTTTACCCCGACGCCGGAAGCAAAAGTGTTGTCGGTGAACGTGCCGTCACCGTTATTGTGATAGAGGTCTACAGTGTCGTCGGCGAAGTTGGTTTTGAAGATGTCGAGATTACCGTCGCAGTCGTAATCGCCCACCGCGACGCCCATGCCTGCCTGCTCCTGTCCGTCTTCGTTGTAGGCGCAACCGGCCATGACGCCGATATCCGTGAATGTGCCGTCGTGGTTGTTCTTAAATAGAATGCTGGCCTCGGAGTCGACGGAAACATAGATGTCGGGCCAGCCGTCGTTGTCGAAATCGTAGGCAACGGCGGTGATAGAATAACGCGGTCCCGTCTTCGAGATTCCTGCCTTCACCGTGACGTCAGTGAAGGTGCCGTCGCCGTTGTTGTGGTAGAGGATGTTCGACCCGCCGGGGAGGCCACGCGGCCCGCACATCACCGGAATCCCCTTCCACTGGCAATAGCCCGATTCCCCTGGAGCAGGGACTTTGTGGATGTCAAAATCGATGTAATTCCCCACGAAGAGGTCCAGAAAGCCGTCACGGTCATAGTCGATCCAAGTACAACCCGACCCCCAGCGCACGCGCTCATCGTAGAGGCCGGCCCTCTTGGTCACGTCGGTAAAGGTCCCGTCGCCGTTGTTGTGCCAGAGCACGTTGTGGCCCCAATAGGTACAAAACAGGTCGTCCCAGCCGTCGTTGTCGTAATCGCCGACGCAGACGCCGACCTGCCAGCCGCTCCGCTTCAGTCCGGACTTTTCGGTGACATCGGTAAACGTGCCGTCGCGGTTGTTCTTGTAGAGATGGCAGGTGGGCTCTTGGCCGGGTGGGAATTCCTCGTCCAGACGCAGGCCGTTGGTCAGATAGACATCGAGCCAGCCATCCTGGTCGTAGTCGAAGAACGCCAGACCGCTGCCCTTGGCTTCCACAATGTACTTCTTGTGGTTGACGCCGCCCCATACGTTGATTGCGGTCAAGCCCGCCTGCGGCGCCACATCCACAAACGTGACAGGCGACCCGCCTTCGGGTGGGGTCAACGGCGCCGCTTGCAGTGCGACAGACCTCGACCATCGCCGCAGCGGCGTCGCGAGCAGCTCGACCAGGCGGGTACCCAGCACAACGGATGACCAACCCAAGAAGTTCCGTCGGGTGAATTTCATTTTGCTGTTAACACGGCGAAGAGAAGTCAGGGCCACACACCGGAATTGGAACGTTGTCGCAGCCGCACGATGCTGCCGCCACCTTAAAGGTCATTTTAACATCGGCTCTCAGCTGCACGCAGGGCATGGTAGAATCGCGGCCTTTCCATTGTACTCCCAGGAGGACGCTAACGTATGCGAATACTGCTGACTTGCCTCGCTCTGATGATGAGCTCGCTGGCCGGGCCACGGACGTTGGCGCAATCCTCGCCCCTGGAAGCACCTGGGCAGGCGATGTTGGCCAACCTAGCCCAGGCCAAGGACTACGTTCAAAGGCGTGCCTCGAGCTATGACCGGACCGGCGGCAATGCTGACTATCGTGGGCTCGACCCCGGAGCATCCTACACTTTGCTCGATGCGGCTGGCCCCGGCCTGATCACCCACCTCTGGATCACCATCGCTAGCGGCGAACTGTACCACCTGAAAAAGTTGGTGCTCCGCATGTATTGGGATGATGAGCCAGCGCCCAGCGTCGAGACGCCGCTCGGCGATTTCTTCGGTCTAGGCCTGGGCGATTACTTTACCTACCAGTCTCTCCCTTTGGCCGTAGCACCCGATAAGGCCTTGAACTGTTTCTTTCCCATGCCCTTCGCGAAGCGGGCGCGGATCACACTGACGAACGAGGGTAAAGAGAAGGTGGACGCGCTCTACTTCAACATTGATTACCGGGCCCTCGCCGGGCCCTTGCCCGCTGACACGCTTTACTTCCACGCCCAATACCGCCAGGCAGCACCCAACCAGGCCCTCTCCTTGCAGGGAGGCAAAAACCTCCAGGGACAGGGAAACTACGTGTGGATGGAGGCGCAGGGCCGTGGTCACTTCGTCGGTGTGACGATGTCCGTCCTCCAGAATGCGGATGGGTGGTGGGGCGAAGGGGACGATATGTTTTTCATCGACGGGGAGACTATCCCTTCCATCAATGGTACCGGATCGGAGGATTACTTCCTAGGTGCCTGGGACTTCGACGGCAAGTCGTTTGCCTATCCGCTTTTCGGCGCTCCGGTGAAGGGCGATGAGCGTGCCGGCGCCCGCTGGTCAGTCTACCGGTTCCACCTGGATTCGCCTATTCCGTTTACCAAGTCGCTGCGGGCTACCATCGAGCATGGCCACGCCAACGATCGCGGGGATAACTTCTACTC
>CADDZE010000095.1 GCA_902812465.1 Acidobacteriota bacterium
TCGGAGATCAGTTCTCGCTGAAGTTTGACAGCGAGCCGGGGAGAGGAACTTCGGTTTCGTTTGAAATCCCCGAGCTTGTCGTAAGCGAGAAGGCATCGGCCAAAGAGCCCGCCCATGTGTTTGATTAAGCTTGGGTATTTGTTCGCATGGAGAATGAGAACATGGGTAGCGCAGCGCGGCATTGCCGTAACCAAAATGACGCACTCAGTGCCCTCTGTGCTACTAATGGTCAAAATGTTCGCGGCTTGCACAAATTTTTCTTGCGTGGCACGGGCGTCCCGCCCGTGCCCAAGGCCGAGACGGCCGTGCCACGTTGGTTGCGGCTCTGCCGCGCTGTGTTAAAGCTTTCCTGAAAACGAAAAACCTTGCTAAAAGAACAAGTATTTACTATGGATTGTTTTTTTGACGAACAAACCTGGGAAGTATATGAAAATAAAGCACATTATAAACTGCTAATGACGAACAAACCCAAGCTTTTCGCTCAACCTGCCAGGTCGCCTTGCGACACCCCGAAGGGTGAAAATGCCCTCCTCACCCACTTGAATTCCCCGGCCCTTGATGCGACCGGCTGAGCCGGAACTGGAGATGAACGCCACCCAGCAGGCGCTTGATTTCCTCAAATGTTCGCCAGTCGGTGATTTCGGCCTCGCGCATGTTTAAGGTCATTCGCAAAAGGGGTTCGTAGTCCATGAACACACTTTTCATCATCGGTGTATAGCCTGCCACCCGGACCTGTAAACGGGCAGTTCCCGGAACATCGAAGATAAATTGTCCCCTGCTGAAGTGGTGCTTTGACAGCAGAACCGGCGTTAAACCCACCATCCGAATGACACCCAATTCTCCATCCAGTGGCTTTCCAGCGGCATCGGTCACAGTTCCGGTGACGTGCGCCAGAGTCGGCTGAGGCTGCCTGTAATCGCTGCCTTCAAAGTAAATCGGGTTGGTGATGGCAACCTGCAAATCATTGGAACCGAAACAGCGTGCGATATACCAAGCGGTTCCGGTCTCGCGGATGGTGAATTCGGCTGTGAATTCTCTGCTTTGTCCCTTGGGCAGAATTACCTTGATGATTTTGCCGTTGCGAATCAGCTCGACCTTCGTAAGATGCTGACCCACGGCACCTGAGGGCCATGCCCGTAATTGCACGCGAAAGTTCGAAGGGTGAAGCACCGGGACGACATCCCCGACTGGATGGCCTCCAATTTTCATCAACAGCAAAGGACCGCTGGTTACAAAGTTCCTGCCGTCTTTCATGGCCCGCGCGATGGCGCCAAGGGTCGGCGGACCGTCCACGTGCGTGTAGACACGGACGATTCCAGGCAAAGCTGCGGACGGCTTATCAAACGACGCATCCGTCGAAGCCGTGCCTGGCATTCGATAACCCTTATTCAGTAACAGGAACCAAAGCTTCTGCGCTTCCAGATAAGCTTCCCGATCCCACGGCTGCATCAGAATATCCACGCCATCGTAAGTGGGGCCAACGACGGTGTCATAAGGCAGTTCTTGGGCCAGGTTCGAGATGAATTTGCCGACCTCTACGGGGTAGATGCCTTTACCTCCCCACTTTCCCCACCCCCATCGGCAGGGATGGCTATAGACAACGATGCCGCCCAGTGAATGAATGAGGGCCTGCGATTGAAAATTGGGAGTTGGCGCCTTTTCGCTCTCGTAATCGTGGGCGCTCATCTGGAACAGCTCTTGGATCGCGTCCCGGCCCTTCTGTGTGTAACCTCTCGTGCCGAGCGTCCAGCAATGTCCAAGGCAGTGCGTGACGTCGCCGCGCCAATAATTTTTGGGAGCTTCCATGTTCCAGGCAAGTGTAAAGTCGGGCGTACTGACGCTTTTGCACAATGCGGTCAAGTGCGCTGGCGTTATCTGAGCAGGAGAAAGATTCCAATTTTGCGCGATGGACATATAATCAAGTCCCGCCGCCCTGGCTGCCAACGCGACGTCAGAAAAATTCACGGCAACTTTCTCCGTCCCGTGAATCATATGGACATGGTTATCCCCACCGTACCATCGCAGGCGAGGCAGGTCCGCCTGGCGGCGAAGCCGAAACGTGAGTTCTACGCGCTGCGCGGCGCGGAGGTCGAGGGTCCGTTGTTGTGCCAAATAGTCAAACCCACGGCTCACCGTTATCGTTGCTTCTCCCGCTGGAACAGTCTTTTCAAAACGGCCGTCTGACCGGAAGCTGGCCGTAAGGCTCGTGTTTTCGCTGATGACCTTGTTGAGACGGGTTCGGAGGACGACCGTGCAAGGGATGACGCGACCCGTCCCGGCATCGTAAACGCGCCCAAGAATGAGGGCGCTCGCCGAGGCGCCCAAGAGCCTGGGGGCAGCGAAAACCGTCATGAGCGCCGTTGCGACAATCACAACTGCTTTTCGAAGCCCGTAGCCTCGAAGATGGTCAAATCCTGAGCAACGCATGTTTGGGGTTTTGTTATGCCAGGCGAGGGCCTGCTCACGCAGAACAGAATGAAATCGGCGCGAGCGCCACGTCAGATGATTTCATTATGGAGAGTGGCAGCGCTAATTGCCTTTCACGAACTCGACGTAGCCATGCTTTCTGAGAAACCTGAAGTAGCCCACGAAATCGAAGTTCACCGGGCCGCGTTCCATCTGCGTGAGACGAATGACCTCGGAAAGTGGCCGATACCCGGCGCGGTTGGACTCGGGCACCAGGCGTTCCGTCGAGTTGACAGCCTGCACGCCTCGGCCTACCTCAAAATCGATCTTCTCGATGCCGCCTTCCCAGAGCCCCGCGAGGCGGCGAGCGTTGTTCGCAGCGGCGATGCCGTCCAGAGAGGCTTCAACCGAATTCAGGATCATCCGGTCCGCGTGCGTTTCGCTCAACTGCGCCAGCCACACCGCCTCGGTCTTACCCGCATTCGCCAGGTAATAGAGAAAGGCCGCGTCGACAACCGAGATGTCTCGAAGTGAGCGAGGGTCAATCCGATCGGGGGTATCTTCGCTATTGTGATGCGTTTCGACGCCGCTGTCGCTCGAGATAGCGATATCGGCGACCCCGATTGCCGGATCGCTCAAGTAGTTGTCGGACCACGTCCTGAAGGGATGCACGTGCCAGGGCCGCCCGAACTTGCGAATATAATAATCGCGAAATCCGAGATCAATGGAAGGGAAATAGTCTTCGGCGAGCTTCGAAATCAAGGCGTCGGCGTAGGAGCTCGCCACTTGAGGATCCAGGACAAACGTGTAATCGGTCCCGGCGGTATCGTAGGGACCAGCGGGCGTATCAACCGTGAATGCCGCGATAGTGCGGCGCATTCGATCCGGGTGGGTGGCGATGTAATGCATCGAGCCGTACATTTCCGGCATCGCAAGAATGCGGATGCTGCGTTTCGGATGGGGCAACCTGCCCGAAGCAATCAGCCGGTCGAGCGTTGCGGCGGCTTCGAGCATCGCCGAAACGCCGGTCGCGTTGTCCTCCGCACCCTGTTCGGCATTATGGCCGAGAGTGAGCACTTCTTCCCGGCCCGTTCCGGGAATCACGCCCGTCACGGAGGGATAAATTCCTTTGTAATAGCGGCTCTTCACAATGGCTCTCACGCGTATCGAGCCGTGTTCGGCCAGAAGCCTGCGGACGAGGTTTGCCTCCCGCGGAGAGATGGAGAAACAGAGCAGCGGAGCGCTGCCCTTGGTAAAGGCCCATCCGTTGTCTCCCCAGGCGTTGATCCACTGGCGGCCGTCGAGCAGGTTGGAGTTTTCGGTATAGGTATTGATGGCGCCGAGAGCGCCGGCTTTGGCGAGCGCCCACTTGATGTCAGAAGGAACTTGCGCGGTAAGCACCAGCTTTCCTCGCAGGTCCATTCTGGCAATCGCATCGGGCTTCGTTCCTTTCAGTTCCACCACCTCTGCCGTCACCCCACCCGGCGGCGTCGAGCCACTCCACATGCATAGCAAACAAGGGACTTTCTGATAGTCAGCGAGGACTCGTTCTCCGACGGGGACGGCAGGGTCGAGGACTTCGAGCCGCCCTTCCGTGGCGTCCCAGGCCAGAGGCTCGGTCCAGCAGCCAAACTGGCTCACGCCATCTGCCGGCGCCCCTAACCGTTCCACTCTTTTGAGTCCTATTCTCACCGTCGTGCTCTGAAGATACTCCGTGGTCTCTATGAACTTTGGAAAAGTGAACCAGCGGTCGTTGGGATAGACGTGCTCCACGAAATCCATTGCCTGAGTGGGTTCGACCTCAAGCCGGATTTCACCGAGTAAGCTCTTAAGCGTGGGGTTTGGGCTCGGAGCCGGAAAAGCCACGGCTGCGCCGAGCAACACACAGATGGGAAGGAAGAGTCGCATTAGAACTGCAAGCGCAGCATGAAGTCGATGAACCGGGACTGTTGGCCATACAGATCGAACGTGGTGCTGGTGATTGAGCCGTAGTTGCCGGGCACGCTGATGTCCGAGGCCGGGAGGCCGAAGTTCGGATGGTTGAATACATTCGTCGCCGTAGCCCGAAATTGCAGCGTAAACCGCTCGTTCAGATGAAAATCTTTCATCAGGGAAAGGTCAAAATCCACCAGCCGCGGGCCGACCAAAGTGTTGACGCCCGCATTGCCGAACCTTCCGATGTTCACGGCGGGCGTGCAAAGCGGGTCGGTGTTGGGGCAACCGGGAACTTTGAACGCCGCGAGATTAAGCCAATTGTTAATGGTCTGACCCGATGCGGGCACGGGGCTGACACCAGCGACGGCATCCGGCCTGCCGCCAGGATTATTGGTGTTCGATGGATCGACGCCGTCGAAGCTGGGAGTGAAGAACAAGCCCGAGTGGGCGTCTACCATCCAGGCCATCCGCCATCCTCCCACCAGCAGATCAACCGGTTTCGAAGCGCCGCCCAGAAAATGCTGCCCTTGACCGACGGGAAGCGTATAACTCAGTTGAGCAAAAAAGTCTTTCGCCGGGTATACGGTGCTGTTGCCATAGTCGGCGTTGCGGTCAAATGCGTTCTGAATGTTTGTGGCGCAGTAGGCCGCGACGCCCGCGTCCTGGCAATTTGTCAGGTCTTTGGCCCATGTAAACCCGGCGTTGACGAACAGGCTTTTCCCGTAAGACCGTTTAACTGTGAGCTGCAGTGCGTTGTAATTATCGGTTGCGCCGTTATCGTCCCATGTTACCCGAATGTAGTCAGGATAGGGTAGGCGAGACGGAGAAAACGACAGCAGGCTGGGCTGCGGCTGGTCAATGTTGTAACTGTATGGCAAATTGACAGTATGCGTTCCGATGTAGCTGGCCCCCAGCGCGAAACCAGCCACTTCACGTTCCACGGTTATGTTCCACTGTTGCAAGTATCCGACGCGCAGGTGAGGATTAGTGCCATTGACAGCCTCCGCAGGCGTTGTTCCGCTCGTGAGAAAGGGATCCGGAAAGGCGAAGACCGGCACGCCGTTTGCGATGCTGTTTGTGAACGACTCGCCACCGGAGTATGGTCCCCCCGTTAAATTGCCGACCGTGGACCCGTAGGTCGCCATGCTGTAGATTCCGTAAGCGCCACGAATCACAGTCTTCTCGCTTGAAAAAGGCCGGTA
The DNA here is from genome assembly GCA_902812465.1 of Acidobacteriota bacterium. Lineage (GTDB taxonomy): Bacteria > Acidobacteriota > Terriglobia > UBA7540 > UBA7540 > CADDZE01. Next base: position 5,544 of record CADDZE010000095.1, read on the forward strand.
AGCAACGCTCAAGCGCGGGTAGAAGTAGGCGTGGTGGTGATCGAGGAGCGTGCTTGCAGGATACCCTGCCTGGCTGGCCGTCACGATAGGAATGGAAGTGGGAAACTGGGGATTGATGTGTTTCAGTCCTTGATCGGTCACCACCAGGGCGCCGGTTTTGGGATCGAAGTTATACAGCAAGCCCCGGTTGTCGTAATACGGTCCTTGGGCTTCCCACCGCAAGCCGTAGCCGAGCGTCAAATTACGGGTGGCCTTAAATTGATCCTGTGCATAGGCGCTCCACCAATTGCCAAACTCGTGATTGACAGGGTTCGGGATGGTTTTGCTGGTGGATCGGGGAAGCCCGAGCAGAAAGTCAGCATAGGGAGCGCCGGAAAAGAACCCGTTAAAGCTATAGGTGCCGTAGACATCGCCCCCATAGAAAAAGGCGCTGTCACGGTCACGAATGACATCGAACCCGAACTTCATGGAATGGGATCCGCGCACCCAACTCAGGTTATCCGTCCACTCGAAATTCGTTGTGATGCCGCCGAAGTTGGGCACTCCGCCTGGCGACGTAAGCCCGGAAACACTGAAGACCGGGTAAGTCGGTATCCCAGTGGTCGAAACTCCCTGAATGCCCACCTGCTGAAGTATCTTGTCCCCGGAAACCGGGCTTTTGATCTGATTATTGTCGCGTGCATACCCGAATCGCGCCTCGTTCAAAACGCTCGGGGTAAACGTGTGCGTCCAGGAGAGCACAGCGGAATTCGCGACGCGCAGAGACGTGCGAAAACCGAAAGGCGGAATTGCGTGTGCGACGTAGGCATGGATGGGCATCCGATTATAACTGAGACGTCCAAACAGAGTGTCTTTCGAACTAAAATTATGGTCGATCCGCGTATCGAATTTATCGTAGATGGTGACGCCGTTGTTGCCGGGGTGAAGCAAAGCCCGGTAGTTGCCGGCCTGGAGGCCCGGAGGACCAAAATTAGGCAGAAATGGAAAGTAAAGGGACTGGATCTTCTGTGAGACGGGGCTGATCAAATTGGATGGTATCTTGTTCCCTGGAAAAGGTTGTTGGGTAAATGGATTGATGATCGTTTTGGAAAGCCCGCTGAAGTCGCCGGAGCGCCATGCAGGAAGCGGAACGTTGAGAGTATCGATGACCTCGGTCGATTCACGCGAGCCTTCGTAGTCCGCAAAGAAGAACGTCTTGTCCTTCTTGATCGGGCCGCCCAGGCTGGTGCCGAAATCGTTGTAAACGCGAAACGGGACACTGCTCGAAAAAAAGTTTCGCGCATTCAGGCCGCTTCCGTTGTAATCTTCGAACACGCTGCCGTGGAATTGGTTGGTGCCGGATTTGCTCACCATCGTCATCTGGACAGGCTGACTGAACTCAGCGGGTGCATTGGCAAGCTGCATGCTGACCTCTCCCGTAGCTTCCATGCCGGTCTGCACGGTACTACCGCCAACTCCATCCAACCACGACATCGATGTAATTCCGTCAACGGTAGACTGCTGGTTGTCACCGCGAGCTCCATTCGCCACGATGCTGCACCCTACGCAGTCCCGGTTGCTCGCCCCTGCATTGTAGAGGACGTAGCCGTACAAGCCCTCGTCTCCTTTTTGCCGCGTGATAATCGGCATTTGCTGCAACTGCGTGGGAAGCGTCACGTTGGATATTGTCCCGGTCTGGGTGTTAAGCGGCGGCGCAGTGCTGGTCACTTCCACCGTCGTGCCCGTGGCGGCCACCACCAACCGGGCATCCACCTCAACCGTCCGGTTGGCGTTGAGGTGAACTCCCGTCTTTTCATACGCACGGAAGCCGGTCTTTTCCGCCCGCACACGGTAAGTGCCTACGTCAAGATCCGGCACGACATAAACACCGGTTCCTGTGGTGGTTACTCTCCGCTGGATCCCCGTGCCCTCATTCGTAACGATGATGTTCACTCCGGGCATTACAGCTCCGGTTTGATCGGTTACCGTGCCTGTAATCGTGCCAAACGTTGTTTGGCCTCGCCCTGAAGATGCGAGGCACAGCACCACGAACGAAAGAGTGAGAGTTCCCACCAACACTCGGCTCACGCTCCTCCATGACGTCCCGCAACTGGGTTTAATATTCATCGTTGGATCCTCCTGGCGGTTAAGGGCCTTGGCCGTCCAGTGGCAATGCCGTTTGGCGGCACTTTCTCTATCTAGCCCTGCCCAGGTTACAGAGCTGTGTCGTCCGCGTAAAACTTTCGCTAAGTTATATGGACCGGAATTTCCATTTTGGGTCCGGCACAAGGCAAATATATACCCCTACCCCCCGCGTCAACCCCCAGCAGGACTTTTTCGACACCGCCGACTTCGGCATGGCCCGTATGGGTCGCTCCTGCCACCTCCGGGCGCCTCCGGTGCCGAAAACTGCGCCCCCGGAGGCGACTTCTTGAGACACCTCCCCCTCCGCCGCGTCTTTCAATCAAGTTTGCCTCCCTCTGCGTTCCCGGCTACCCGGCCGGGAGCGGCAGCGCCCGGTGGGATGCCGAGGCTTGGAAGGGCGTGAGTAAGGACGAGATTACCAAGGCCCTTGCGAATGCTGAAATCCGGGTCTTGATCTGTACTGACGCCGCAAGCGAAGGTTTAAATCTCCAGGCGGCCGGCGCGGTGATTAACTACGATCTGCCGTGGAACTCCAGCAGGGTTGAGCAGCGGATTGGACGGATTGACCGAATCGGGCAGAAGCGCAGCGAGGTGAAGATCGTCAACCTCTTCCTGGAGGATAGTGTGGACGACCAGGTTTACCGGGTGCTTCGTGCGCGCTGCGGACTATTTGAAAGATTCGTGGGCGCGATGCAACCCGTTCTGGCGTTTGCACGCGGGATGCTGATGGGAACCACTGCCCCAAAGGCGGCAGCGTTACAACAAGCGGCAGCGGCGGTTCAACGCGATCCGCTTGCAGAAGAGACGTACTTCGCTAGCCCGGCGGAGGATTCGGGTAGCGAGGCTGCTCCCGTCACCCGAGAGCAAATGGTACGTGCGTTAGATTCTATTTCGGCGGAGTTTCTGCCGGGTTTCAAGCCACTAAAAAAGAGCGGAGTTTACGCGGTGCCAACGGAGTCGCGCCGCGTCCGAGTGACGACGAGCGTTGAAGCCCTTGAGCATGATTCCTCTCTAGTTCCCCTCACGCCGCTCGGCCCGCCGGTTGACACTTTGGCGGGGCAATTAACTCGTCCAGGTGAGCGCCTTCCTCTGGTGGTCGGCTCATACCAGAAGGGCGCTTTTCGCCAAGCCGTCGCTTACTGGGTTGCTGGTGGCGAAGCAACGCAACTTCAATCATTTGACGAACTACTTCACAAGCTTGAGGAATGGGATGGGGAATATCCTGACCGCACGGTGGGTCGATGTGCTCGAAAAGGCTCGACACGAGGCTGAGGCTATTGTAGAGCGGTTGGCGGAGGCTGCCACGCAGAGGGAGCGGTCGGCGCTGGCCAGCCAGGGGGCCGCCGCGCGCCTGCGGCTCCAACGGAAATTAGGACGATACTTGGTCTGCCTGGGTCACGGGGCGTCCAACCTCAACGAAATCTTCTATCACCAAATGCAACGGGACATCGCCGGCCGGTATCGGCTCCAACAATGCTACAAAAAGCTGGGGTATCCCGATTGGCCGGCCGACATGGTAAGGGACCTGGAAGAGTTCGTCGCCCGGCTAGGCGACAACCAGCGGCGAGCACGCCTGCTCGGAACCGAAATCGACGCCGCCCTCGAAGATCCCCGTTGGGCTGCTCAGATCATCGAGTAGCAATCATTCCATGGGACATCACAGGGGCTGGCGGAGTAGATACTCGCGGCGCTTCCGATGCGCCGACCTAACTGACGGTTACCCAACGCCCCGCCGTCCGGCCCCAGGCAGGGTGCGAGTTGCCTACACCCCTTCCAGCGTCATGGGTCCTCGTTCCTTAGTTCTCAACCCGCGCAGCGGGCGCGCCATTGTGATGACTTGTCCAGAATTTCCACAATTCTTGGTTTGCTACTACTGGTATCTTTCTACAAGCTTTTAGTACAAGAACTACAAGCCTGCTTATAACCCACTGAAAACAGGAGACATAAGCCTCGCAAGCGCACCCATAACAACGTGATTGCGCACCCAAAACAACGTTGAGGCGCACCTAAAACAACGTTCACGAGCGAGCTAAATCATTGAAAATTATTCGGAGTCGGGGCGCACCCAAAACGCCGTGGATTATTCCGGGTCGAGACCCGGGACTCACAGGGTTATCCACAGGCTAAGGCGGTCCTGGGTGAGTTGTCCCAACAAGGGCGCTGGCGCCGAACGCTTACAGAGTCGGTTGGTAGCGTTCACGAATTGTGGCACGTTCACGGTGTCGTGAACGCGCCGGCTTTCATGAACACCGCGAGCCTTGCGACATCAGCCCTGGAAGACGCGCTCGCCTCGAAGCTGCCGGAGCTGCTTGGGGAGTATCTTGGCTGGGCGGCTGGAGGGTGCGGCACAAAATTTAGAGTTGCGGCTATTCAGCGAGAGCATTATATCTGAGCGCCTCGTCCTTCCGGAAGAATCTCGGATGAGTTGCCGTCGATTCAGCGATTTCGTAAGCGCCCCCAGCCGCTGCTCTCTAAGTGATTGAGCTTGGGTTGCTACCCCGCCTGCCCATTCGCTCAGTCATTTTTGCAAATTTCAGAAAGGCTTGACTTTGCCGTTGTTCTGACATTATATATAGTGTCAGATAACAGGAGGTCACAATGATGCCCGGTGATGAAGAACTCCAAGCGCGCGGCAAGCTCGTTCGCAGCCTGGGCGCTCTCCGTGAAATGCTCCCCGGCAGCTTTATCCAACGTTGGCGCAAGTGCGGAAAACCGAATTGCCGTTGTGCGGACGGCAAAAAGCTCCATCCTCAGTTTCAAATCTCGCTGCTCGTGGACGGCAAACCCAGGACGTTCAATGTTGCTCCGGAACTGGCCGAGGAGGTCCGCCGCCAAGTGGACATGCATAAGCGGTTTCGGCGAACGGAGGATGCCATCTGCCGGATCAATCTACGCCGCTTCT
>CADDZE010000096.1 GCA_902812465.1 Acidobacteriota bacterium
GAAATAGATCGCCCGCCCGCCTCCCTCCCCCTCGCCCGCCGTGAATCTGACCAAACGAACCGGAACAGTGATTGAAAACACAGGATCACAGGTTGCCCTTCGCCGCCTCCACCGCGGCAAGTTGAACGGCAAGCGGGCGCTAACCGGGTGGGTCAAAAAGGCGCTCGATGAACGCGCCGGTTATGTTCTAATATGTAAACCCCGGTCGCTCCTCATGGGTGACGACGGCAGAACCCCGCCCTCTTCCACCTGCCCCGCAGTTGCGCGCCAGCCCATCTTCGACCGGCAGAAGAGGGTACACGCGTACGAGCTGCTTTTCCGCTTTGGATTCGAGAACGTCTTCGCCTACCACGATGGCGACCACGCTTCCAAGGCCGTCATCGCCAACGCCTTCCTCATCGGCTTTCATACCCTCACGCAGGGCCGCCAGGTGTTCATCAACTGCACGCGCGACATCTTGGTGAACGATTACGCGTTTCTCGTGCCGGGAAAGCTGATGGTGGTGGAGATTCTGGAAACGATCGATCCGGACGACGAAGTGGTGGCGGCCTGCCGCCGGCTCAAATCGCGGGGCTACCGCATTGCCCTCGACGACTTCACGCCCAGCAGCCAGCTGACCAGCCTGCTGGCTCTCGCCGACATCGTCAAGATCGACTTTCGCGCTACCCCGCCAGCTGAAAGAACGACCATGGCTGCAGAAGGGAAGCGCCGGGGCCTTTCGATGGTGGCGGAAAAGGTCGAGACCGAGACCGAATTCAGGGAAGCAGCCGCCTGCGGTTACACCTATTTTCAGGGCTACTTCTTCGCGCGGCCTGAGATCGTGGCGACGCGCGATATCCCCGCTTTCAAGCTGAACTATTTGCGCCTCATCCGGGAGGTCAACCGGCCGGAGGTCGATTTGAGCAAGGTGGAGCGCATCGTCAAGGCTGAGGCTTCGCTCAGCTATCGTCTGCTGCGCTATCTAAATTCAGCCTTCTTCAGTTTCAGCGGCCGAATCCGCTCGTTGCGTCACGGGCTGAGCTTGCTGGGAGAGGATGAGACCCGCAAGTGGATCTCGCTGGTGGCCACGACCGCCATGGCCGGTGACAAGCCGCCGGAGCTGGTGGTGAACTGCCTGGTGCGTGCGCGTTTCTGCGAACAGCTGGCCGCGAGCTTGCGGCTGCAGGGGCGCGGCCACGAGCTCTTCCTGATGGGATTGATCTCTCTGATGGATGCGATCCTCGGTCTGCCGCTGGCGGAAGTTCTGTCGGAAATGCCCGTGGCTGAGGAGATCAAAGCTGCACTCTTGGAGGACCGGGGCACGTTCGGCTCTGCTTATCGCTTGATTCGAGCCTACGAGAGGGCGCAGTGGGATGAGGTGACCCAAGCGGCCCAACAGCTGCAGCTGGGGGACGATGACCTAGCGCGCTTCTACCAGGAGAGCATCGCCTGGACTGGCCAAATCTTCAGCGTCAAGGAGGAGAGAGTACCGGGGAGCTGACGTCAAGAATGGGATGCGCTTGAGGCAGGCGCTGGGCTGCTGAAGAGGCGCCGCCACGAGCGAGTGGCGACGCGCCGCGCACCGGCTGGGTGTATCCTAGAGGTGATGCCGCGGTGTCAGGTTCGGAATTCGGGCATCGGCCTGCCTCGGGCTCTTGGGGCGTGGCTCATCGCCGCAGCATTCGCCGTCGGACCCCGGCTGTGCGCGCAGAGCCCGGCGGAGCTCATCCAACGGGGCAATCAACTGCTGAAGACGCAGCATTGGCAAGAAGCCCTGGAGGTCTACCGCAAGGTCTTGGCCCTCCAACCCAACTCCGCCGAGGCCCACTACGGGCTGGCGAATGCCTACGCCGGCTTGCAGCAGATCCCCCAAGCGATCAGCGAATACCAGCAAGTGCTGCGACTCAACCCCTCGGCGCCGGAGGTGCATTCCGCTCTGGGGGCGCTCTATGAGTCGCAGGGTGATCTGGTGCACGCCATCGATGAATACCGCGCAGCCGTTAAGCTGCATCCTGAGTCCGCCACGGCCCGCGTCCGTCTCGGCAGCGCGCTAGCCCTGGCGCGCCAGTTGGAGGAGGCGGAGCAGGAATTTCGCGAAGCGCTCCGGCTCGAGCCCGGCAATCCTGAGGTCCACGCTGCCTTGGCCGCTGCCCTGCAGCAAGCGGGTGAGGTCCAGGCTTCGTTGGCGGAGTGGCGTGCAGCCATCCGCCTGCAGCCGGCCAACGCGGACTTTCATGCCGGGCTGGCCTCCGCGCTGGCTCAGGCCGGAGGATCCCATGCTGAGGTTCGAAGCGAGTATCAACAGGCCATTCGCCTCCGCCCCAATGATCCCGACCTCCACATGAGCTTGGCCAATGCTCTGTTGGCCGCGGATGATGTCATTCAGGCCGTTGCCGAATTCCGGCAAGCCGTCGCCTTGCGACCCAGCCAACCGGAGTATCGCTTCAATCTGGCCCTGGCACTGCGGCAGGCGGGTGATCTGCTTGACGCGGTGAATGAGCTGCGCCGCGTCATCCGCTTGCGTCCGGACGAGGCGCGCCCGCATAGCGAACTGGCTGCTACCTACCTCTCCATGGGCAATCATCCCGCGGCCATCGCCGAGTACCGCGAAGCCCTGCGTCTGCAACCCACCGATCCGTCGCTGCATGAGCAGCTGGGGCTGGTGCTACGCAAGACGGGTGCGCTCTTTGACGCCATTTCCGAGCTGAAGAAGGCCAGCGAGCTGGTGCCCGAGTCGGCCGACTACCATCGCAACCTGGCGGAGGCGCTCCAAGCCGCCGGCGATGTGCCCGGATTCATCCGCGAGTATCAGGACGGAGCGCGCCTCCGCCCCGACGATGCCGACGCGCATTTGCACCTGGCCAGCGCCTACGAGGCCGCCGGCCAGCTTAGCAATGCCCTGGGCGAGCTGCGGATAGCAGTCCGGCTGAGGCCCGGCAGCCCCGAGGTCCATTACCAGCTAGGGCACGTGCTCGCGCTGCTCAATAAAGGCGACGAAGCGCAGGCCGAGCTGGAACGGGCAGTTGAGCTGCGCGCCGACTATGCGGAAGCCCTGGCGGCACTGGCCGATCTGCTGGCCGAGCGCGGCAACTATGGTATGGCCATCCCCACTTACCGCGACGCCCTGAAGCTGCGGCCAGACGACGCCGGGCTGCACGAGCGGCTGGCGGAAGCGCTGCAACACAACGGCGACGCCCAAGGGGCGGTCGCCGAATCGCGCCGGGCCGCGGAGCTTGCCCAGTATGATCCGATCTATCAGCGCCAGTTGGGAGACACTCTTGTCCAGCGCGGCGATTTCAAGGCAGCCGCTGCAGCCTATCGCGCCGCCCTGGCGCTCCGTCCCGGTGATCCCGCGCTCGAAAACAAACTGGGTGCGGCGCTGCTCGTGGCCGGGGATCCTCAGGGCGCTGCGTCGGCGCTGCGAAACGCCTTGAACGCCCAGCCAGAGTGGCCAGAGGCAGAAGTGAATCTGGCTTTCGCCCTGCTCCAACTGAACGATGCGCGCGGCGCCGCGGCGGAAGCACAGCGAGCCCTGCGCGTGGTGCCCAACAACTCGCGCGCCCGCTTCGCTTTCGGATCGGCGCTGCTGGCCACGGGGAACGTTGACCAGGCCATTGACCAGTTGCGCGAGGCCCTGCGCGGCGCCCCGGACATGGATGACGTGCGCATCACCCTGGCCCAGGCGTTGAAACAGAAGGGCAACTGGCCTGAAGCCATTGAGCAGTGCGAGGAGGTGACACGGCGCCGCCCCCAACTGGCAGCACCCCACCGGGAACTCGCCACCATCTTCGAGGCGGAAGGCCAGGCAGAGCGGGCACGGCAAGAGTATGAAACCTATCTACGCCTGGCACCCAACGCTTCGGATGCTGAACAGGTGCGGGCAAAGTTGAAGCGCATGCGCGGCTAGCCGCGCGTCGCAGAGGTTCGCGACGCGGGTTCGGCCTTACGGGCCGCAGCAGGCGGAGCTACCCGGGGTGGTGGATGCGTTTCGCGATCCAGAAGGCGAGCGCTGCCACGCAGGCTCCGGCTATCGCGTCAGCGCCGTAGTGATAGCGCAAGAAAACGGTGGCGACGGGAATGCTCGCCGCCAGGCCGGGGAAGATGATTCCCCATCGCGCATTCCGTCGAGTGACCGCGAGCGCGGTGGCGACGGCAGCCGCTACGTGCCCGCTAGGAAAAAGGCAGGCCTGGACTCCGTACTGGTCGAGCAGCCAAACATTGAGATGGCGGAGCAGGGGTGACGGCTCAGCGGGGAGGTCATGAAATAACAGGCGGGGCGGCGTGAGGGGAAACCAGGGATAGAGGGTATAACAAGTCAGCAGAGCCAGTACCACCGTCGTCCAGAACTGGTCGATGGAGGCGCGGACCGTGTGCCCGGTGGCGCCACGCTGCGGGACCAGGAAAGTAACCAGTCCCAGCAGTACCAGGGGATAACAGAGCAGGTAGCACGCCTCAAGGTAGTACTGCCACCAGGGCGACAGGAGAAGACGAAGGCTGGCCATCAAGCGATGGTTCAGCAACAACAAGTCCCAGCGCTCGAAGAGGTGATCCAGACGATGCGCCGGATCGGGGAAGTAGAAGAACCCCGATTCGCGATAGGCGAGCAAGACCAGCGCAGCCGGCAAGGTGTTCCGCACGAACTGCCAGCGCTCCGCGCGATGGCTGGCCAGTCTGGCCTTGGGGTGGGTGGCCAGCACCGCGGTCCCATAGAGGGCGCCCAGCGCCAGAAGGTTGAGCGCGGCGAGCAGGCAGCATTCGCGAGGCGGCAGTGGTGCTGCCAGGGCGCGCAGGGGAACAAGACCGAAATAGGCCAATAGCACCAACTCCGAAACTCGCAGGAAGCCGGCTGAAAACGGGTGGGCCGGCCTCGTAGCCGCCCGTTGACCGCAAGCCTTGGCCGCCTCGGCCGTGGGCTCCATCTAGCGCGCCCTCCCTGCGTGCCGAAATCTCCTCTGGCGGCACCTTCGCCACTCGTGCAGGCTGCGCGTCTGGCACCTTCGCCGGCAAGCTGCTACGATGAACGTATTAGCGGGCACGGCCGCGGGCAATGACGGCCCGCGAGCCTTGCCGGCAGGCTTTCGGGTGAACGTTTCCGAGACCGTGATGGGCACTCCCGTCTTAGATGCGCTGGCGCGGCCGCTGCGGAGCCTACGCGTGTCGGTCACCGACCGGTGCAACCTACGCTGCCAGTATTGCATGCCGGAAGAAGAGTACACCTGGCTCCCGCACGGGGAGATCCTCACCTTTGAAGAAATCACCCGCTTGGTTGACGCCCTAGTGCCCCTGGGCGTGGAGAAGGTTCGCTTAACCGGCGGCGAGCCCCTTCTGCGCCGCGGGTTGAATCGGCTGGTCCGGTCGCTGGCGCCCACTCCCGGCATTCGTGACCTAGCGCTGACCACGAATGGTGTGCTGCTCGCCGCCCAAGCGCTCGCTTTGAAGGAAGCCGGGCTCCGCCGCGTGACCGTCAGCCTCGACACCCTACGCCCCGATCGGTTTCGCGCCCTCTCCCGGCGCGACTTGCTCCCCCAGGTGCTGGACGGGCTGCGCGCCGCACGCGCGGCGGGCCTGAAGCTGAAGATCAACACCGTCATCGTTCGCGGATTCAACCAGGACGAGCTCGCGGATCTGCTCGAGTGCGGGCGCCAGGTGCACGCCGAGGTGCGATTCATCGAGTACATGGACGTGGGCGGGGCGACGCGATGGTCGATGCAGGCGGTGGTTTCCGGCCAGGAGATGCTGGCCGCGCTGGCCGCGCGCTACGGCCGCCCGGAGCCCATCGGGATGGCGGGCGACGGCGGCGGCTCCGCCCCGGCCACGCGTTACCAGTTGCCCGATGGCACCCGCTTCGGCATCATCGCTTCGGTCACCCGGCCCTTCTGCTCCGCCTGCGACCGCGCCCGCCTAACGACCGACGGTATGCTGTTTCTCTGCCTTTACGCGCAGAAAGGCATTGACTTGAAGCGATTGTTGCGCTCTGGTGCCAGCAGGGAACAGATTCAGGAAGCGGTCAGCCGGATCTGGGCAAGCCGTGCAGACCGCGGCGCCGAGGAGCGCCTCCACCTGCCGTCGCGCGGCGTCTTCTTGCCCGTGGAGGAGTTGAGAAAGGATCCCCACCGGGAGATGCATACCCTGGGAGGGTAGCAAGACGTTTCGACGTCCCTCACCCGCGGTTCGGGCAGGGCGGGACGCCCTCGCGCGGTGGTAGAAGTCCGAAGCACACTGGGAAAGAAAGATGGCCGAGAAATACTTCAGCCGCGAAGAAGCGGAACAGATTCTTCCACAAATCAAGCGCCGCCTCGAGCAGGCGCGCCAGCACAAGCTGGCCGTGGACCGCCTCGACCAAGACCTCGGTCAGGCGGCAGCTCGCATTATGGTGTTGGGCGGATCGCTGCCTCCGTATCAGGAGATGGCCCGCAAGCGCGCCGAACGGGAACAGTTCGTCTTGCGAGTGCAAGAAACCATCAACAAGATCCAGGAAATGGGCGCGGTGGTCAAGGACCTGGAAGAAGGGCTGGTGGACTTTCCCAGTTTGCGGCGCGGTGAAGAGGTCTACTTGTGCTGGAAGCTGGGCGAACAGCGAATCGGTTACTGGCACGGGTTGGAGGAAGGGTTCGCGGGACGCAAGCCGCTGGATGAAGAGCCCGGCGAGGACGAGGAGGCTTCGGGAGGGCCGTCACGCATCCAGTGAGATCCTAACCGCAAAGCGTCGGCAAGGTCTGGGCGTAGGGCTCACGAATAACGCCGCGTTCGGTGATGATGGCGGTGACGTAGCGGTGGGGTGTGACGTCAAAAGCCGGGTTGCACGCCTCGACACCCGGCGGGGCAACGCGGACACCCGCCACCTCTTTCACCTCGTCGGCTGGGCGCTGCTCAATGGGAATCTGCTCGCCCGAGGGAATGCTCAGATCGATGGTCGACGTGGGCGCGGCGATGTAGAAGGGGATCTGATTCTCCTTGGCGAGCACGGCCAGGGTGTAAGTGCCAATCTTGTTGGCCACGTCGCCGTTTGCGGCAATGCGGTCGGCGCCCACCACCACGGCCTGAACGTGGCCGCGTTGCATGAAGTGGCCAGCCATGTTGTCAGTGATGAGGGTGACAGGGATCTGGTCTTGTGCCAGCTCCCAAGCCGTCAGGCGCGCACCTTGCAGAAAAGGCCGCGTCTCATCGGCGAAGACGTGGAGGGTCTGGCCCGCGGCCACTGCCGCCCGAATCACACCCAGAGCCGTGCCGTATCCTGCTGTCGCCAGCGCTCCAGCGTTGCAGTGCGTGAGCACGCCGCGCACATTCTGCAGAAGCGCTGCGCCGTGGCGGCCGATGGCCTGGTTCACGGCAACATCCTCGGCCAGGATCCGCTGCGCTTCGTCCACCAGCCGCTGTTTGGCGGCGGCGATGACCGCGGGCGATGCACTTTCGCGTGCCAGCACTTCTTCCAGGGCGGCACGCATACGGCGGATGGCCCAGAATAGGTTGACCGCGGTTGGACGCGTCTGGGACAAGGTGGAGGCAATCCGATCGAAGTCCGAGCGCAACTCGGAGGCAGTCGACGCGTGCGAATTCTGAACCCCCAACGCCACACCCATGGCTGCCGCCACACCGATGGCCGGCGCCCCGCGAATCACCATGGTCCGAATAGCCTTGGCAACGCCCTGGTAATCGGTATAGGTGCGATAGACTTCTTCGGCCGGCAGGCGCGTTTGGTCCAGGATGCGCACGCCGCGCTCGGTCCATTCGATGGTCTTGAACATGAACGTCCGGAAAACTGCCCGCCCGCGGCGAGCCCGTCATTATAGCAGCCTCCACGCCGCAACCCTGGCCGAAGGCCGCCCGGACCCTTTGGGAGCGGCTAGGCTCTGGGTTCGGTCTTACTGGCCCAACGTCCTTGGGCCGCGGAGGAACAGAGCATGCGGCAAAGGCTTACTGCCGTTAGCCGCAGTGCATGCGGGCCTGGCAGCAGACAGCGTAAAGAGCTTACCGAATCTTGCCGCGCGCGGCCACCCGCCAGCTTCCCACCACTTCTCCCTTGCGGACCACGTAGACCTCATCGCGCATGTTGACGCAGGTGCAAACGTGGTTGGGGATCACCGTCACAACTTCACCCACACGGAATGCGTGTGCCGATTGGCTGGTATCCAAGTGCCCGTGCTCTTCATTCAGCTTGAAGAGTTTCGCGTCCGGCGCCTCGACCACATAGCCGTACCCGCATTTCGGCCCCGCACCCAGGGGGTCGGAGGAAAGCGTCTTCGATCCCGCATCGAGCATCGCCCGGCCGGGCACGGCGGTGGAAACCACGGTGGTCACCACCCGGGCCGCGCAGTCCTCCAGCCGGCAGGCGCCCTGGTAGGACGTGTTAAGGTCGTTGTAAGCGTAGGTGCCGGGGCGAATCTCGGTAATGCCGTCCATCTCGTGCGAGAGGAACGCCGAGGGCGTCGAGCCAGCCGAGACGATAGGGACTTCCAGGCGAGCCTCGCGGAACGCGTCGAGTGCCTTCCGCACCCGCTGCGCCACGCACGCCGCCTCGCGCCGGCGCTCCTCCTCTGTACCGTGAATGTTGCCCGGATAGGTCATCAATCCGCGAAACGCCAGCCCGGGCAGCGACTCGATCGTGCGCGCCAGAGCGACACAGGCCGGGCCCGGCTGCAGGCCGCAGCGATGCAGGCCAGAGTCAAACTCCACCAGCACACCGATCGTCGAGCCCTGGGCTGCGGCTGCCCGCGACAACTCGTGGGCCGCAGCTTCGCTGTCTAGAGAAACCAGCAAGTGCAGAACGCGGGCCAGGCTGGCGAGGGTACGCAGCTTCGTCGCACCGAGGATCGGGTAGGCTACCAGCAATTCGGCGGGACCAGCGCCGGCCATCACCTCGGCCTCACCCGCCTTGGCGACAGTCAGCCCCACCGCACCGCGGTCGAGCTGCATGCGCGCTACTTCCACCGTCTTGTGCGTCTTGGTATGCGGGCGCAGCCCCAGTCCGTGCGCCCGGCAGTACGCTGCCATGCGGTCGAGGTTGCGCTCGAGGACGTCGAGATCGACGGTGAGAGCGGGCGTCGGCAGCTCGCATTAGTGCATGGACTCGTCCCGTGGCTTACGCTCCGCTCAGCGGCTGCCTCCCCCGACGCCCTCCGCCGTGCCGGTGCTCCTGATGACCAGTTCCGGGATCTTGTCCTTGCGGATCGTCTCGTTGAGCGCCACCAGGTCCTTGCTGCGCACCTGCTCCCAGCGGGCGAGTTGATCGTCAATCTGGCGGCTGAGTTCCTCGAAGACCTGGTAGGATTGCTCGGTGGGTGCGGCGTCCGCGCTCTCCACCACGCCGCCCAGTACGGCGAGCTTGTTAGCCAGCTTGATGGGATAGTTCAGCGCATCTTCACTGCTCTCGGCCTTGACCTGAATCAGCGCTTCCTCAACAGGCGTCATCTTCTTGTCGATCTTGTCGATCTCGTCGGCCACCGTGATCACCGATTTGGCCTCCGCGTTGGTCCCCAGGCGCTTCTTCAGGTCTTTGAGCTGGGCCCGCAGGTCGCGGATTTGGTTGATGGCCTGATGCGTGGCGCTGAGCTTGTCGCGAATCTTCATCGCCAGCTCGAATTGCTTCTCCAGGTCCGCCTGGGAGACGGCAAGCCGGGGGTCGAGCTTGATCTCGAGGGGCGCCGTCAGGGTTTTGCCGGCAGCCATCAGCCTGACCGCATACATCCCCGGCAGCGCCTTCGGACCGAGACCGCTCCCGCCCCAGTAAACGGCGCCGGGCACCTTGGTTGCTGGCTCGTAGCGCAAATCCCACGTAAAGCGGTTCATCCCCGCTTCCGCCGGCAGCTTCCCCGGGCGCTGGACGAAGGCCGCAAACTCCGGAGGCACTTCGGGCCCCGCCGGCTCCTCGAGGTTGGAAAACTTACGCACCACGTTTCCCTTGCCATCGAGAACCTCCAGCTTGATTTCTTCCTTCTCTTTGGGCGCCGATTGCAGGTAATAGTCCACCACCGCTCCGGCCGGTGGATTCTGGCCTACCGCTGCGCCCGGGAAACGAAAGCCCCCGCCGATGTCTGTACGGTAGGCGAGGCGCGGTTGGAACAGGTAAGCGGCTTGGCGGGCGATGGCGGGCTGCGCCTGGCGCAGGGGAGTGAGGTCATCGAGAATCCAGAAGGAGCGGCCGTGGGTGGCGACCACCAAAT
>CADDZE010000097.1 GCA_902812465.1 Acidobacteriota bacterium
GGTTGGTGTACGGATCATAGCTCGGCAGGAAGCTGGTGCCGCCGTTCGAGCCGGTCTTCCCCAGGTTCTCGAACGGTCCGATGCCGAACGCCTGCGTCCAGATGCTGACGTTCGAGCCGTTCTTGCAATCCACGTTGCTGATGCGCGCCAGGTCGTCGTAGAGGTAACTGCAGGTCTGAGTGTTGGCCGCGTTGAACGGGTCGGTGATCTGCAGGGACTGCAGCGTCCCGTTGGCGTTCCACGCGAGGTTCCCCACCACGTTCTGGCCGTTCACTGTGTACTTGTATTGGGTCATGCGGCCCGTCTTCGAATCGTACTGGAAGGTGTCCGAATCGCCCGAGCCGAAGATGATCCCCGTCACCTGGCTTGAGACATTATAGCTCGCGCTGCTCACCGGGTTCTGGGAGGCCGTCACCTGATTCACGCGCCCGCCCCTCGCCGTCCAGGTTGTAGCTAGGGCCGTTCAGAGTCTCAAGCCCACCGTTCGCCCCTGTAGCGCAGGGTTCGAATTGTAACCCTGCGGTTTTTCCATTTTCTTCTTGGGCTCGCGCTACGAACATGAAAGAGCTCGAAGAGAGCCGCAGGGCTTGGGAGGCGAGCCCTGCGCTACACTTGCTACACCCGGTTGCCGAAGGCACCGCCGGCCCTTGGGAGCTGGTATGGGACCCGTTCCAGGACCCAACGATGCAGGGGACACTACTCCTTGCCCTGGAGATAGCCCGAAGCGAATGAGGCTCTCAGCGAAAGCGCCACAGACCAACCGTCATCGCGAACAGCCCGGCAACAGCGATGAGTACGCCCATAATCCTCGCTAGAGGAAGAGATCTGGAGACCGCCTGTTGCGAGAACACTAGTTCGGGCCTCGTCCCTCGTATCCACTGGACGAACCGCGCCGGCTTCAGGGCAATGTAAAGACCCCCTACCAGCACCGCCAAGCCCGCGAATACTGGGTACCAACTCGCTTCAGGTTTCTCATGCATCGACGTGACCAGTGGGCGTACGCCGGCGGAGTGGGATAAGGCCTCAATGGCAGGCTCCATCATCACACCCGAAATGAAAGCCCCAAAGAGGCCAGCAACCCGCCATCCCAACAGGAGTCCAGGCTTCCAATCGAGACGGCGCTCTGCGTAACGTTCACTTCTCGCGAGTCGGTCCGTAAGCCTGATTGCATGTACGGGGGACACCAGCATAAGCAGGGAAAAGACGAATACGCATCCCGTACCGGTTAGGTAAAACGCTAGAAAAGACCAGTTTCCCATAGGCGTTAAAACTGTCTGCACCCAGAGTACGTTGCCGAAATCGATGCGCCCGGAACTCCGACCGTGGGTCCGCCAAGTATGCCACTCCAATTGCCAGTGAGCTGGTATCCGATGAAGGGAGTTGCCTGCAGGTCGATCGTTGTGCTGGGGCCGCTTGCGACAGCAGGCGCTGCGGCCACGTTGCCATGGATCAGCGTTCCGAGGCTGACAGCCTTACCTGCAGGTGCCAAGATCGCCAGGCCCGCGCCACCGCAGAGGATATTCTGACTCGGAATGTACGTGAACGCGAAAGTGGGTCCAAGCGCGAGCAACGGCGTACCGAGTACGGGCGCAGCTATGGATGCAGTCAGCGGAGGCAGTCTCCGAATGAAGTTTCGGATCGCATTTCCAACGTTGGGGAAATCAAAGCCAGGGATGTTCGTGGTTACCGTCTCGAAAGAGCCGGGATAGAAGGCGCCCGCACTGCTGCCAAGTGGAAGCCCTGTATCCGGGTCGATAAGGGTGCTTTGCACCGCGCCGGGAGGAATCGGCACTTGAAAAGAGAGGAAGCCCCCGACAGAACTGACCGTCGTGCCGCCGCTGCCGGCATTCAAAATCTGGAACGTTGGGCCGCAGAAGGCCGGAAGCCCGTCGATGTAGCAGGATCCGCCAAGGTCACCACCGAGCCCAGGGATATCAGCGCGGCAACCATTTGCCCAAGTGCATGCGTTGCTTCCCGGTTCTCGGCAGCCATTCCTGATGGTGCAGTTGATCGCGTCCAAGCCAGAGGGATCAACCAGCGTCGTAGGGTTATTCAGGGCATAGGCATACCGGTTGAGGGACTGCGGGTTGGTGAGGTCGCCGGCCAGCGGGTCGGGGTCATTCATGGGTCAATCCGGGTCGTTCTCTTCGCTTCGGGCTCCACCAGGGCCGGTCAAGATGAGCCCAAACACAAAACTCTCAGCGGCTCCGATCGGCACATACCAGGCCGTTCGGATTTCTATGCCGGAGCGGAGAATGTGGAGAAACCCAGCACAGTGGAGGGCGAGGAGCCCGGTGAATACGATGAGGCATTTGGCGCGTTTCAAGTCTTCGTACACTCGCACTCCTAGAATCCCAAATACGATGGTGGTGAACACTCCGAATTCAATCCACCTCATTTGATCACGAAATAGCCAATCGACGAGAAAGAAGATCCCCAGAGCCACAGGAATGCTGATCCAGGCGGCGACGGCACTCCTCAGGGTTTGGCTTGTGCTCTGCCCCATGCTCTAGTCAACGCCAAAGGGGAATGGCCAACTCGGCGAGGTACAGCCACCGCTGAACTTGGCCTTGACCATTTTCCCGGTTGCAAAGGCTGCTTCAAAGTCGCTAAGTGCTGCGGCCGCGACTCCTGTCCACTTGAGAGTCCGGCCGAGCCACGCAAAGTTGCTTGGCGTCATGCCGACACCCGGTACGGCCTCCTTCACCGCTGCTCTGAACGTAACATCGTACATCACGCTGGATGTAGCGGCCCCCGCCTTGTCTACGATTGAATCCCTGAACAGGAAGGAGGCCAAGCTTGATAGCGTACCCCCCGTCAGTTCATTCACATAGTAAGCAAAACAGCTTGGCTTCTCAGGCGGCACGGCAGGACCGATGGTAGGCTGATTCGCGTCTGATGCGGGTCCTATCGTAGGTCCAGACTGAGGGCCTAGCCCCGACGGCCCGCTGGGTCCCAGGGTGCCGATGGCTATCGTCTTCGGCGTGCAGTCGTCACCCTGTGAACATGCTGTGCCCCCTGGGATGAAGACCGTCACGTCGTGCCCATTGATCCCGATGATCGTGCCGCCCAGCGTCTCGTAGCAGGAGGAAAACTGCGCCGGACAGAACCCCGCAGGACCGATAGGCATCAGCCAGGACGGAATGTTGGCCGTACCTTGAGCACACGAGGAGCCGCCATTTCCAAACTCGGAACAGTCCGTAGGCCAGAGACCCAGGGGGTCAATGAAGGTTGTGGGATTGTTCAGCGCATAGGCATACCGGTTAAGGGACTATATCGGTAACGTTGTTTGAAAGCGTGTCGTAAGCATAGAGACGCGCGCTCATCGCGATCCGCGCCATCGGCGCCAGAACGCCGCACCCCCAAGCCACAGCACCGTATAGATGACGCAGTTCAGGACGAAGCCAAGGAGGAGGGGCACTACATCCTCCATCCCTCTGGGCTTCCCATATAAACCAATAGCCAGAAGGATGCCGGGCGAGACCGGAGCCCAGGGGATCCATCCGTACCACGTGCCCTCGCGGAATCCCAACGACCCGAGGCTCGCTGCTAGGAAGTAACAGAGCATCCAGAGTACGATCTGGCCCCCTACTCCGACCTTCAGGAGAGTGCTGGTAACCGCCCGATCTTTCCAAAAAGCGACGAATTGTGTCATAAGCTGCGGCACATCACCAAGAGGCGAAGCGGAACTATTTCCTTCGCGTCCTTTGAAGGACGGGCGGGTTATCAAAACCACAGGCTGCTGGATTCCCCATGGCGCATCCCCACGCCTCACCTTCCAGCAAGCCGGCACCGCCGCCTGGAAACATGAAATCAAAGTTAGCAGTTGCGGCGTTGACCAGATCGTAGATCGCGCTGTTAGCCCAGGCCGTGGGGCTCTTGAACCATGACGCTGCCTGGTCGGGGTAGGTAAGCCAGAAGGCGGAAACCACGTTACGAATGGCTTGTCCCTGGTCAAAGAGATCGAAGTAAGAGGCTGATAGCTCGTTGGCGAAATGCGGGATCCAGCTCCCATTCGTATAGCCGAAGATGCTATCGTACCAAGCATAAGGCGTGCCGCTCGTGTCTGTGTGCGCCGGACTCGTCATATCTTCCAAAGTGTGTGCGGCCTCGCCGAACGCGAAGAGCCCTGCGTTGTCGAGTCCCTCGTTCTGAGCCGTAGCTAAGTTCGAATCGATCCAACCCGTTATGGCGGACGTGCAAGCATCCAAACCTTGCCCAGGAGAACACATCGAGTGCATAAACGCGTCGCCCTGGCCTTGGTGCTGATCTACCCAGTTGCTGGCGTTGATCAGGACTGCTATCTGGCTGCTAGTCAGAACGCTCCCAAAGATCATGCCGGTCAAAGTACCGTGAGTCCAGGAAGGCCACCGGCCTGTCGGGTCCGTCAACGTCGTAGGGTTGTTGAACGCATACGCATACCGGTTGAGGGACTGGGGATCCGTGATATCGCCGGCCAGGGGGTCGGGGGTCAGCCAGCGGCCCTTCATCGTATTCTTAGCGGAAGCGGACATAGGGCGTTCACCTTCCGCTTGACAAGGTCCCACTGCTCATCCGAGATCGCTTCCTGCAAGCGCGGGAGTTCAGCGCGCAGCACGTGGGCGACGTCGGTAAGGTTGCGAGTCTCGAATAATGACGACTCGCTGTCCTCCGGCCTATCAAGAACTTTAAGCACGTCTTGCAGGTATCTCCAATCGTGCCAATCTCGCTCTCCCCGCCTGGAGGCAATGAGTACCGAAAATTCCCCCCGACCCCGAGTAAACAAAAGCAGCATGCACCTGGTGGCAACTGTGACGAGGGTGTAGGCAAAAAGCGGAGGGAAGGGCTGGCGGTCGTTTGAGACAATCTCCCCGCCATACTCCTGGAAAAGGAAGGGCAATGCATTCCGAATTTCGCGCGCGAATTCCCTCTGCTGCCGCTTGGCCCTCGGGGCGCTGAACCACCATCCGATCAACAGCCAACTCAGCCAGCCCGCTAAGCGGTCGATCCCGATACTCAGATAACCCCAAAGGGGTATGTCGTGTCGCTCAGATAAACTTTGCATTGCCTTCGCCCGCCTCTCGCCCAAGCGTGCTAATGCGGCACCGCCAGGACCGGAAGAGATGCGGGATCGATACCTCTGCTTGCCAGGTACTGCAGTTCGCTCCAGAAGTAAGAACCTACCCGGGCCGCAGTCGGCTGAGCAGCCAGGAAGATTGAGTAGCCTCTGTTGATGGCCGTGTTCAGAAATACCTGGTTGGCAGTCCACTCCTCGCCCAGTGCCGAGAGCGCGCTCCACCACCTCGTGTTAAGGGCGTAAGCGCCTATCTCCCTCGCGGTGGTGACGTAGACCGGCGACGGTCCGAGCACGATTGCTGCTGTGGACCCGCCGAAGGTTGCGTTCCAGTAACCCACGACACTTGCCAATGCTGGAGGCCCAACTGTCGCCGCGCCAAAAGCTGCGGCTGGCAGCCCCACCGTGCCGAACGCCAGTCCATTCACCACGCCGGCTGTGTTGTTCCAAATCTTTCCGCAGCCGGTGCAATGCCAGATGTCGGTACCCACGGGCACGTCCGCCGTTCCCCTACCACCATAGCTGCCGGGGCGTGGGCGGTCCGTATCGTCGGAGTAGGGACGAATCGGACCGCCACCGAAATCGCCGCCAACCAGGCCCCACAGTGCCGCTCCTGCTCCGTTGTCCGACGGGCCGGTCTCGTCGATGCCGGGCGCCGGGGAAGCTGGCGGCTCCAGCGGTGGAGCAGTCACCGTTGGCGGTGTCACTGGAATCGTATTCCAGGTCAGTGTGGTCCCGACGTTACAGGCTCCCATGGTCGTGCAGCTTTGCAATCCGAACGGGTCAATCAGCGTCGTGGGATTATTCAGCGCATACGCATACCGGTTGAGGGACTGGGGGTTGGTGAGGTCGCCGGCCAGGGGGTCGGGGGTCAGCCACCGGCCGAGGCTGGGGTTGTGCTCGCGGAAGGTGCCGGGCCACAGCGCGACGTTCGTGTGCCCGTGCTCGAAGCCGGCAAAGTCCCAGATCACCGGCGTCCCCGCCGTCAGCGACGGTACCTGTACGCCCCAGGGGTCAAAGAGCTCCACCCCGTTCTCCGATCCCCTCCAGTCAGTCACCCCATTCTCCCCACCCAGCACGTTCACATGCCGGAAGTAGGTGTGGCTGGTGTAGTAGCTCCCCAGCAGCCGGTCCCCCAGGTAGAACGACCCCACATTGTCCCAGCCGAAGCCCTCCACGTACCGGGCCACAAAATGCCCGGCGGGGTCGAACAGGTAGTCCTCCTTCGTGCCGTTGGCATTCTCCACCGCCTGCTGGCCCAGGGCGTTGTAGGTGAAGCTGGTGCTCGCCGGGCTGCCGATACTCGATAGCCGTCCTTCCCCGTCATAGCTATAGGTGAACACCCCGTCGGAAATCAAGCCGCCCCGCGCCCCGTAGCTGAACCCCTGGATCTGGTTCTTGGCGTTGAAGCTCAACTGCGGGCAAGCCGGCCCGCTGCTGCCCGCCTGGCAGCTTGTTTTTGCCCCGTCCCGTAGTAGCAGTTGGTCAACGTGGCCAGGGCGTCGGAGGGCGTGTAGGTGACGTTCATTGCGCCGGAAGGCAGATACTCTGGTGACCCGGACAGCCAAGGGAAAGTAACATCCGGTTCTGAGAGGGTTGCTGTTCAGCTACGGAGATCGCTCGCCACCACCTGTGCCGGGGTGACGTGTCACCCCAAGGCGGTGCGCGGTACCGCAGGTTCCGACCCGGACCACGCTACGTGCTGGCCAGTCTGGCAGTGGCATTCACTTCTGCTTCAGCCCAGCAGGAAGCGTGTACCTTTCGCTCACGGGACGGTTTGGGTCCGATAGGACAATGCAGCTCTCAACAGCCGTGATCCCCCCGGCCGCGCCGTAAAGGTGTCCTTTACCACCCGCGCGGAACCGGCCGATAATCGTCACGTACATGCCGGTGAGTTCCCGACGCTTGCGTTTCATCTCAGCGCTGGGTTCCACCCAAAGCGCGTTGCCAAGCCAATGCAGGGCGTCCTCACGATGTAGATACAGAAGAGGCTCCTTATTTCCGTACGCCTGCGGCCGGACCTGATCTCCCATCTCCAAAAAACCGGACACGGACACACGCTTACCTTCGAATTTGTCGGGGCTTGCGATCAATTGAATTAGACTGATCGGCTCGACCGGCTCCTCGGTGCGGAAGGCTGACGCCAGAAGGAATGACCCCACAGCAAGGCACCTGAAATACCTTTGCATGCCTGTCGGACCTCCCGTCTTGTTCAAGGACATTGGGGAACCGCAGCCGAACCAGGATAAAGCCCAGCGGGAGCCGCAGGCCCGAGGAGCACGCAGCCCAGCGGTAATGGAGTCCCCTGGTTCGGATAGAAGACCTCAACGCGTCCCGCTGGGGTGCCGACGTAACCCGGCTGACCCTGCCCCAACCGTTGGTAAATGTAGGTGTCAGCGGGGGAGAAGATCTCATTCTCGTAGTTCGGGTCATAAGCACCATGGGTGTGGTAAGCACCGGCGTACTCAGTGCCGCCAGGAATATCAGACGGATCGAAGGGCGACCAGGCCGGGCCTCCGGGCGTAGGCTCGGTGAAAGAGTACTGCCCGTTGCCCATTTTGTAGACATTGCCGCTGAATTCTGTGTTCGTCGCGATCGATCCACCGAGTATGCACCCCTCGGCAGCGGTAGCAGCCGCGTTCTGACTGCCATACGTTCCCTGGAGCGCACAGGAATAGTAGGCGCCAGTCGAGATGGCGTGGCACTGTACGGGCATTCCCAACGCGTTCGACGCCGTGTAACCATAGGGGCACAGTGCATCAGCGTCCCAGTTGATCATGCCGCACGGAGCAGACACACCGTCTATGGTACAGGTTTGCGTGTCGGACGAGGTGAATCCGCAGTACATCGAGTGACAGTAGAACTGCGACGCGCAGTCCATGTTCGTACAGCTTGGTGGGTGATTACAGTTCTGTTGCCCAGGCGAGCAGAGTCCCTTCGGATCAACCAGCGTCGTAGGATTATTCAGCGCGTAGGCGTACCGGTTCCAGGAGCGGGGGTTGGTGGGATCGGCGGCGGCGAGGCCGGCTGGGTCAGGCGAGAGCCAGCGCCCTTGCGTGGGGTTATAGCGGCGGAACTCTGCGTCGTACACCTCGCTCGCGGTGTCCCCCAGCAGGCCGGCAAAGTCCGGCACGAAGGGGTTCGCGCTCGAGGCGTAGATTTCCCCGTAAGGCGCGTACCCGGCGCTGTGGTAGAAGGTTCGATCGGGGTTGGACAGCAGCCGCATTGTCCCTTGCCAGTCGGCGTGCCAGTAGCGGGCCAGGACCGGCCCGGCGTTGTAGACGACCAAGCCGCCTCCCGGCAACCCCACTCGCCCGTAGCCCAGCGTCTGCCCGCTCATCACGCCCAGCTTATCCCCTAAGGGGCTGTACACGAACTGGGTGTAGCTGCCGCCACTGGAGGTCTCCACCGCCCGCCCCAGCGCGTCGTACTTCACGCCGATGGCGTTGGACCCGCTCGGCGCGTCACTCACCATGTGCCCCTCAGCGTCCCAACTGTAGGCGTTGGTACCCACGCCCGTTCCCGTACTCAGTATATTCCCGTTGGCATCGTAGGTGTAGTTCTGTCCGCCCACCGACACGATGTGGTTGGTGTACGGATCATAGCTCGGCAGGAAGCTGGTGCCGCCGTTCGAGCCGGTCTTCCCCAGGTTCTCGAACGGTCCGATGCCGAACGCCGATTGTATGCGCGCCCGCTGCAGCCGATGGTTGTAATCGTAGGTCTGGGTCGGGACTCAGCCGGTCGAAGATCCCGATGAAGGCGGGGCGACCCTGTGCCGATTTGTATTGGCGAAACAAGGTCAGATTCAGGGCCAGCCTTCAGCTATCGGCGATTAGCACTCAGCCCTCGCGGGGCTTTCAACTCGCCACTCGTCCTTCGTCACCGGTCTCTCGACGTGCTCTCCTGCCCGACGCACCGTCAACCTGCAAGTCAGCGGGATTTGCCCGGACGGTACCAACGTTTCATCAGCCATACCTCAACGCCAAAGAGCACTACTGCAAAAAGCCCGCTGAACCACATCTTTGAGAAAAGCGCACCGATCGAGAAGGCGAGGGACATGAAAGCAGCTATCAGTTGCCATTGGAAAGCTACCCTTGTTCGTCTCTCTTTGAGGGACTGATAACCGCCGTAAAAAAAACCGCCCGATGCCAGTAGTATGCCCACGGCAGGGTAAGAGGCAAAAAGCTCGCCTATGCCTCCCCGAAGGAGGATTGTGAAGCCGCTCTCTAGGTAAATGCCGAGCATCTCTCAGGACCGACGGACCCAAATGCTAACTGTGCCTCACGGAATTCCCACTGCTCCAGGTGTGTTCATGAGCTCGGGGAACGCCGCGTACGTACAGGCTTGGTGAGCCGCGACGTCCGTGATTGCCGCCGCTGCCATTGCAGGAGGAGCAGCCTTTTCTACCAATGGTATTGCTGCGCCTGTCGCAGCTTCAACCGGACCAGCAACAGCTACGGTTTGGCCGGTGATAATGGACGAAAATTCTATTGTCGTAGCGCGCTGACGGCGTTGACTCCCGTTAGGGCGAGGTACTTGACTGCGGGGAGCAACGTGAAGTCAACGAGATTTCTTTTCCAGTTCGGATTCCAACCCGGCACGACGGATAGTGGACTGCCGAATTGGACGACTTTTCCAGCCGTCGTGTTGTAAAAATTGCTCACGCACTGGTCGATGCTCTTGGCTTTAGCCTGCAGGAAGTTTGGCGCAGGCTTTGTCGCCGCGGGTTTGGGCGGTGGCGCTCCCCCGCTGCCGGGGTGGGGCCGGTCTGTGTCGTCTGAGTACGGCCCCGGGTGACCGCCTCCTTCACCGGCCCCTATGCCACCGGAGCCACCGTAGCCACATACCGTGAGGAAAAAAGTCGGGTGGAGCGCAGTACCA
>CADDZE010000098.1 GCA_902812465.1 Acidobacteriota bacterium
CCTCCCGCCCCGCCCGCCGGGCCGGGCGCCTGTGGCAAAGTCAACGCGACGCTTGGCTACCTGGACACGTTCAGCACGCCCGTGGGCACCGATGTGGAGGTCCGGCTGACGGTCTTCAGTACTCAAGGCACCACCTGCGTCAAAGAAGTCACCTTTCAAATCTTCAAGAAGCGGGTCTCGATTGAAGCGATCGAGAGCATCCCGGTGGAGTCTCCCCCTGGGTGGCCGGATCCCAACGCCCGCCTCTTCAACGCAGCGATCGGCCAGGTGGCCTCCTTCGGCACCGCCCTCGAGGTTTGGGGTCACCCCTGGGTGGGGTCGTGCGGCGGCAGGAAGGTGAAGCGCTATACGCTGTCCTACCAGGCGGGTTTTGTCAACGATCCTACCCTCGGAGCGTGGACCCAGTTTTGGCAGGTGGATTACAACAGTCTGCGTCAACAAGCCGCGGAGCAGACCGGCTACTTCGATTTAACCAGCTACTGGCAGTTCCTCAAAATCTGCTTGATTCCGCCGTGCCCGGTTCCTCACCCATTCCTCGAGTATGACCAGTTAAACCCCACGCGCTGGATCAGCGGTGTGACGCCGCCCGCTGTTCCGCCGGGCCAGTTCTTTCCCGTGGACCCCGAGTTGCCACCGATCTGGGCTTCCCAGTCGCTCCCACCCATCAACTGCTACTCCGGCCAGTACACGCTACGCTTGGCGGTCGAGGATACGCTCGCAGGGCTTTACTACGATCTGCAGCACGTCTGGTTTGACAACAAGGCGATTTACGGCGAAATTACCGGCTTGCTGGGTGTGGCACCCTGCGCGGTCATCAACCTGAGCCAGATACCGAA
Source organism: Acidobacteriota bacterium (assembly GCA_902812465.1). GTDB lineage: Bacteria > Acidobacteriota > Terriglobia > UBA7540 > UBA7540 > CADDZE01. The sequence continues at coordinate 837 of CADDZE010000098.1, forward strand.
CGCCGGAAACTGCAACGGGGTATGGCCGCTTTCTATTCAAGGGATCGCTTACGATGAGTACATTATCGAAGGCGACGCGTCCCACCCCAGTGACAATTTCGGCGGTTACTGCCTGACGCTGACGCGGCAGGGAGGCTCGCAGTCAGGCTGCACGCCGATCCTGCTCTCCGTCGCGCTGCCAGTGCCCGCGCCGGGCAGCCCGGTGACCACTGGAACGCAGCGCGTCGGCGATCCGGGCACGCGTTGCCTGAACGCGTCACCGCCGCCCATGGTCATTCCCCCGAAGCAGTCGAACTCGCTCACGGTGATGGATGCGCGCATGTTCGACGCCGTGTGCGCGGGCCAGGCCTTGCCCATCCCTCCTGCAGGATTCGCCCTGAACCGCGCCAATCCGGCCACCGGCCAGCCTGGCGAATGCTGTGCCTTCTACTTTGTTCTGGAAGTTTGGGATACCTCTATCTGCCCGAGCCTCTCCGGAGGCCGGCACGAGGCGAGCTGGATATGGCCGGTTTACATTTGCAATGACCTGCCCCCGGCTTAGGAGCTAGGCTGAAGCGATGAACCTCGGCATCCGCTTCGTTGTGGCCGTTCTTGCCACTTGGCGCCTCACGCACCTGCTGGCGAATGAGGACGGCCCGGCGGACATCATGGTGCAGCTTCGAGCCCGCCTGGGCCGCGGTCTGGGCGACAGGCTCATGGATTGCTTCCATTGCCTGAGCCTTTGGATCGCGGCTCCAGCGGCGCTCTTCGTCAGCCGCAAACCGCTCGAATGGCTCTTCACCTGGCTGGGGACATCCGGTGCGGCTTGCTTGCTTGAGCGCCTCGGGCAACCACCCGTGGTGATCGAGCGGGATCTATCCTCCTCGGAAGGAGAACCTCACGATGTGCTGCGGGCAGAAACGATCGGGGTTGCAGACCCGTACAGTTCCGACCACCACGGCGTTCGCAACGCCGACACTCCGGCCAAGTCGGCCTGATAACCTGCAGGGGGCTGCTGCGGCGTCGACTGTGCCCAAGGCCGCCGCGTCGCCCTATTCATCGGTGAATCTTCGCTACGTCGAAGTATCTCCCATCCAGGTACGAGGTCCGGCCACCGGCCTCCCGTACCACTTCTCCGGCTCGCGGCCTGTTCAAGCCGTCGACTCCCGGGACGCGCCGGCGCTTTTGCGGACGCGCTTCTTCCGGCCGGCCTGACCCGCGCGCGATTAAACCCGCTCTGGCCTGATGATGATTGATCGTACGCGCCAGGAATCGGGGCTGCGTCCGAGGCCTGAAGCTAGTCGGCCCTGGAAAACCGGAGTGCCGCTGAAACACAGATTGACTCGAAGATCCAGGAGCCTGGTCGGCTGTGGGAAAGCCTGCTCAATGCCTTAACCGCTGGCTACCCCAGGGCCTGTTATTCCGAGGCGCCGCGCCAGTGAGGATGAAAGCATGCCTGCCGGGTCGAGGCGTGCCTTCAGCTGACGGAACTCCTCCAAGCGGGGATAGCTGGCCGCGAAGGTGCGCCCGCTCATCAGCGCATCTTTCGCCAGGTAGAGGCGCCCGCCCCCGTCGAGCACAATGCTGTCGCATCCGGACAGGACTTCTACCAGAGCGCGGCTGACGGGGATGTCCAAAGCGAGGGTGATTCCCTTCATCGGGAACGACAGCAGCCCTTGGTTGCGATCGCCGAAGCGCTTTAACACCGCCAGATAGGGCGCATACCCTGCTTGGACCAGGCGTCGCAACAGCAGGCTCAGGCTGGATCGCGCCGTCTCCGGCGGAAACATCACCTGGTACTGCACAAATCCGCGGCGGCCATACAGGCGATTCCAGTTCCGGATCGCGTCCAGCGGATAGAAGAATCGCGCATAGTCTACGAGCTGCCCTGCGCGGTCGCGGTGGCTGGCGCAATACAGCGCGTTGAACGCGGCCACACTCAGCTTGTTCAAGGCGAAGGCCAGAAGGTGGAGCGGCAAGGTGACCGGGCGCCGCTCCCGCACTTTCCAGGGATCCTTGCCCAGGCGTGCGGCCGGCGCGTGATCACCTTGCATGACCACCGACCTCCCGAAGGATGCGCCGGTGGCGAGGCAGTCGACCCAGGCTACCGAGTATTGATGCCCGGCATCGGTTTCTGCCATCACGTCCAAAGCTTCGTCGAGGCATCGCGCCCGCCGGTATTCGACCGTGAGGAAGGCAGACTCGACGCGGCGTAAGCGAAGGCGGGCCGTCAAAATGATGCCCGTCAGGCCCATGCCACCCGCGGTAGCCCAGAAGACGTCCGCATTCTCCGAGGGCGAACCATGCAGGACCCTCCCGTCGGCCGTCAGTAGCTGGAGGTCCGTCACAAAGTTCGCCAGGGTGCCGTCGCGATGGTGGTTCTTACCGTGCACGTCGGCCGCGATCGCGCCGCCCACGGTCACGAACTGGGTTCCTGGCGTGACGGGGGGAAAGAATCCTCGCGGCAGGAAATGGCGGATAATCTCGGCGAAGCTGACCCCAGCCTCGCACTCCAGGATTCCGGTCTGAGGGTCGAAGGAAAGAAAGCGATTCAGCCGGGTCTGGCGGACTACTCCCCCGCCGGCGTTCAGCGCCGCGTCGCCGTAGCTCCGGCCCAGCCCGCGCGCGATGTACGACGGCTCGGCGCCCGACGCCAGCAACTCTCGCAGCTCGGCACGCTTTTCCGCACGGTAAACATGCGCGGGCTCGACTGGGAACCGCCCCCAGCCTGAAAGCGTCTCGCGGACGTAGGCAGTGGCTGGCATGATGGAGGCGGGAAGTCGGGGGCGTCAAAGATAAATAATCCCAATCACCGCCGCGGCCCACAACACCACGGTCGCCAGCAGGACGCGGTCGGTGAAGAGCATCCGGGTAGGGTTACCGCCCCCGCGCCGTTCGTGCACTTGATACAGATAGCGAAAGATGCCAAACAGGACGAAGGGGATTGTCAGCTCCAGGCGTTTGCCGGGGAACTTGGCGCGCACATCGTCGGACAGCGTGTAGAGCGAATAGGACATTACCGTGCACGCCGTGACGATAGCGATGAGCTGGTCGAGGAGCTGCGGCGAATAACTCACCAGGGTTACACGGTGGTGTACCGCCGCTTGCCCCAGCAGCACCAACTCGTGCCGGCGCTTCCCCAAGGCCAGAAATAAAGCCAGCAGCGTGGCACAGACAACCAGCCAGGCCGACATCTCAACGTGGATCACAATAGCTCCGGCCAGCACCCGCAGCACAAAGCCGGCGGCGATCACGAAAACGTCCACGAGCACAATGCGCTTGAGCCAGGCCGAGTAGAGGAAGTTCAACCCGGCATAGAGCGCCAGCACCTGGAAGAAATCCCGGTCGATCCTCCACGCTGCCACGAGAGCCGCCGGTGCCAGTACCGCTGCCGTCCCCAGGGCAAGCTGCGGATTCAGCCTTCCCGCCGCAATGGGCCGATGCCGCTTCACCGGATGCTTGCGGTCCTCCGCTGCGTCCAGCACGTCGTTGAGCAGGTACAAGGCGCTCGACATTGCACAGAACACCCCCGCCGCCCCACTCACCGCAAAGTCACGCCGCCAATCCCCTAGCCCGCGGGAAAAAATCAGGGCACAGAAGACGAAGCCGTTCTTCAGCCACTGGGCAGGGCGCAGACATTCCAGCAGAGCGGCCGCCGCGGAGGCCTTCTCTGCCGGCACCGGAGTGATCAGGGTTGCTTCCTGGATGGCCAAGGCCGTCTCGCAGCGAAGGCCTGGCAACGGACAGGCCTTCATCCCTTTGCAGCATAACCCGAGACGGGTTGATATTCAATTGGTTAATACCACTGGCACCGCGGCAACCTGACGTTCCAGCGCTGCCCTGTCACCGCCCCTGCTGCCGGGAGTCCGGCGAAGAAGTACACGTTGCCTTCCTGCTTCACGACTCGGCCCGAGGTAGGGATGCGAACGGAGGCACGGGCCCTTTCATCTGACTAGCATGAGCCATCGCGTCGTGATCGTGGGCGGTGGATTCGGCGGGCTGCGTGCCACCCAGGCGCTGCGGCACGCCCCGGTCGAAGTGACCCTGGTCGACAAACGCAATTTTCACCTTTTCCAGCCCCTGCTTTATCAGGTGGCGACTGGTGGACTCTCTCCTGCCAACATTGCCGCCCCGCTGCGCGGCGTGCTCAAAAAGCAGAAGAACGCGCGCGTGCTGCTCGCCGAAGCCGTGGACATCGACGTGCCAGCCCGCCGGCTGATCCTGAGTGATGGCCAAATCGAGTACGACACCCTGGTGATCGCCACGGGCGCGCAACACCACTACTTGGGCCACGATGACTGGGAGGCGTTCGCTCCCGCTTTAAAGACCATCGAAGACGCTACCGAGATCCGCAGGCGTATCCTGCTGGCGTTCGAAATGGCCGAGCGCGAGTCCCATCCTAAGCAGGTGAAGGCCTGCCTCACTTTTGTGATTGTGGGGGCCGGTCCGACGGGCGTCGAGCTGGCCGGCGCCCTCAGCGAGATTGCCAGGGACACATTGCGGCACGACTTCAGGCAGATTGACCCGACACAAGCCCGCATCCTACTGGTGGAAGGGGCGGAACGCGTGCTGCCCACCTACCCGCCGGAGCTTTCCGAGAAGGCTCGTGCGTCTCTGATCCGCCTGGGTGTAACCGTATGGACCGGGGCGACGGTGGAAAGTGTGGGGCCTGATTATGTGGCCGTGCGAGTGGGCGGGCGGCTGGAGAAGATTTTGGCGCGTACCGTACTCTGGGCTGCCGGGGTACAGGCCTCTCCCCTGGGCCGCGCGCTCGCCCGAGCGGCGGGGGCCAAGCTCGATCGCGCCGGGCGGGTCATAGTCGAGCCGGACCTCACGGTACCAGGCCATCCCGAGATTTTCGCGATTGGCGACCTCTGCCACTTCAGGCATCAGACCGGCCAGCCTCTGCCCGGCGTGGCACCCGTCGCCATTCAACAGGGACAGTATGTGGCCGAGGTGATTCAAGCACGCCTTCAGGGCAAGACCCCGCTGCCTTTCCGTTACCACGACAAGGGTAACTTGGCGACCATCGGAAGAGCTGCCGCCGTGGCGGATCTTCCCCATTGCAAATTTTCAGGCTTTCCGGCGTGGCTGCTCTGGCTCTTCATCCACCTGCTGAACATTGTCGAGTACCAGAACCGCCTGCTGGTAGCGATTCAGTGGGCCTGGAACTACTTTACCTTCAACCGCGCCGCCCGGCTCATCACCGGTAAGACTCCCCTGCCCTTGGATGTCGGACACGCTTCACCTGAAGAGGACGCTTCGCCCGCCCTGGCCGGGGAATGCAGATCGCCGAAAAAAAACTGAGAAACCTGGGCACGGACCGCTGAGGGGCCGCCCGCCGGTGGTCAACAGCTTCCGGCGGTTCGTCGATAGCGTTGCTCCCTAACCGGCGTGCCAAGGTTGCTAAATGCGCTCCCCGCAGCGGCACAGCTTCACCACATTTTCTACTTCGGCTAGCGGAATGTAGATGCGGTGGCCGAGCCGGATCGAAAATACGCGGCCGCTGGCCAGCCAGCGGTAGAAGGTGGCACGGGATATCGATCCACCCGTGCGGCGGCAAATGATGCGCCAGGCATTCACCGGTGGCACCACCGGTGAATCCCACGCCGGACGCTGCACGGCTTCAGAATTGGCCGAAGCAGACCTTGGTAGTCGCGATTCTTGCGGTGATAGAGCCATCGTTCACTCCGATCAATTCGGTTGAATCAGTGTGCGCAGCCGGCCGCAATGCCACGGCCAAGCAGGCAGACATTTTCCCGGGGAGGCTTCAATCCTCACTCCTCCAGAAAGGCTTCGCGCTCGAGAGCCAGGCGACGGCGGTCACGGTCACGAGAAAAGTCGGGCTCGTCCCCTTCGACTTCGAATTTGCCTCGTTCGACCACCAGCAGAGTTGGCTGGTGGGATTGGTAGAGTGTCGGCTCGTGCTGTTGGCGGCTGTGATGGAGGCACTTCGAGTTTCCGGGATGCGCCGGGAAGATACAACCCTTCTCGGAGCAGCGGGGGTTGTCCTGCCCGTCCTGCCGCCTCGGGCGAAGGTCAGCGCGGCTGGTTGCTTCGGGTGGCGCGGGTATCCTCCACTCTAACGGTGGCAGGACGCCCGGGGAGCCAGGATCTGTGGCAAGCGTGGGGGAAACGCTAGAAAGTGCTCCCCGCGAGGGGGGCGTAGCTTCCTGCATGGGTCCCATGGCTTTCTCCTTAAGTTGAAAAGTAAGATCGGAACCTGGAGAGCTGGTGCGGCGGTAGCTCGAAGGGGGCAGAGAGGATCGAGGCTAGCCGGTGTGTATATCATTCGGTTACGATTAACTACAAAGTAAACAATCCATACCAAAAAAATCAGGCTCACAAGCCTGACACGAAGCCCTGACACCCCAAGCCGTCTGCGAGGATAGCTCAACCCGGGGGCGCCGTGGGCATCGCCGAGCGGCAATCACTCCTTGGGGCGCACGAGCGACGCCCTCTCAATCCCCGACCGGGCATCGGGTGGCAGTCTTTAGTAGCTGATTCGAGGTTGTATTTTAAGCTGCGGGGTGGATACTGTCAAGTCATTTATTACAGCATGTGTAATATGTCTCAAATCTGGCTGCTGCTTACTCCGCAAGGGGCCCTCCGTCGGTCGCCGGCACGCTTTGCGTAATCCGCAGGTCGTTGGTGGCCTGGTTGAGCAGTTCCACCTCGAGTCCCGGCCTCGCCGCCCCTGAACGATCAGTCAACCACCCCGGAGAGACTAGACGTGTACGCCTCCCCGTAGGCTGGGGCCCAGCCCCACCCCAGCCCGAGCACCAGGACCGTGGCGCAGCAAATCGAAATCCCGTGACTGGAAAACCCAAGGGAGCCAAAGAGCGGCTTCCAGCGCGCGAACAGGGCAGGTCCTGCTGGCGCGGCATTAAAACACCCAGCAGTGCCTTCGTCAATGTGCCGGCACCATGACTGTAGCGGCCTTTGGCCGTCATCTTTCCGGCGCTGAGCCGCCGCCCGTCCAGGAGCATTCAACAAACTGCCGCCGGTTGAGTTCAAGCCTCCTGGAGCGTGGCGATAGATTCTCACCCACTGGCCGCGCCGCTCAAAGCTGGCTTCCAACGCGAGCGGGTAGTGGCGCCATAGCTCCGCTTCGCTGATTTGAGGTGCGTAGTTGAAATAGCGGGCCATGACGCGCTCGATAGAGGGGAAGCGAGTGAGCCAGTTACCGGGCGGTTCCCAGCGGCGCGAATACAAGTACAGGTAGTCGAAGGCAGGCGCCTCATCGAAATCGTGCAGCGCAAAGCCTTGGAGGGGAGCAACACGCAGCGGCTGGTCAACGTATCCGAGCGCCGGGTCGCGCAGCTCGTCGGTGGCGGGCCACGCCGTTAGTATGACCGGATCGCCAGGAAGAGATGCTAGGTAGCGCGCCGCTTGCTGGTGCAGTCGCACGAAGTCCGAGTAGGCCAGGTTGTCCTCAAAGGGAAAGGGATAGGGCGGGTTGATGAACCAAGCGGCGACAAAGCAGGCGCCGGCCAGCGCACAACTCAGGCGAGCCGCAACTGGGGGCAATCGCCAGATGGCCAGTACCCAGGCTAGGACAAGCGCCGGCCAGACGGGCAGCAGATAGCGAGGAAGGATCGCGCCCCCCACTACGCTGAGCATGAGTATGTAGGCGGCGCCAAGACTCACAGTTAAAAAGACGAAGCCAGCGGTTCGTTGATGCGGCTTCTGGCGCGGCTCCCTTTTCTGACACCACCCTAGGCCCGTCAGCCCGCAAGCTGCGAGCAGCCAGTTGAATCCGCCAATCAACACCTGGTAGAGCCGGCGCAGCAGAGTGAAGAAGATGCGACCCGGGCTGAGCGTCGAATAGAGGTTGTACTCGAGGTATTCGCGGTTCCCGGTCCAGTAGCCGGTGCTGTGGTGGTAGTAAGCAGTCCAGGCGGCGAGTGGCAGGAGCGGAATAACCAGGAGCACCCAGGCGCGCCCCCGCATCTGACCGCGATGGCTTAAGGCGAAGAGCCAGGCGACTGGCAGCAGGACGACGGCCGTCTCTTTACTGAGCACCGCGAGCGAGGCAAAGGCGGCAAAAGCGCTCAGCTTCCACTCGACGAGGCTCCACAAGCCGAGCGTGGTGAAGAGGCCAGCGGCAAGGTCTACCAGCGCCAGCGAACTGTGAGCGAAGAACAAGGGGGAGAGCGCTAGCAGCAGCGCGGCCCAAGCCGCCGGTTCCCGCCTTAGTTCACTTGGTGCTCCCTCCGTGCGACACGCGGCATCCACGGTGATGCGCCGGCCGAGCGCATAGGTGGCGGCGATCGCTGCCGAGGCGATCAAGAGCATCGCCACTCGCGTCACCGCCGGCGAGCATCCGAAAACGTGCCACGTGAGACCCAGATAAATCGGCACCAGCGGCGGGTGGCCAGTCTTCAGCGTATGCTCGGGGATTAGCAGGCCATAACGGTAAAAGTCCAAGGCCGCCGGGATATAGTAGCCAGCCTCGTCCCAGTAGTATGGCAGGCGAAGCAGCGGCGCATGGAGGACCAGCAACCCGGCGAAGATCCCGAAGAAGGTGAGCACGGCCCGCCCTGTCTGAGTTCGAGACATCGCCACTCAGAATAGCAAACGTATGGAGGGCAGGGCGGCGGCTTGTCCCGGCTTCGGGCCTGAAACGCGACCAGCCGATCAAGCCCGGCCACGGCCCGACGGTCTCCTCGCTAGTGCGCCGGTGGCATGAAGGATCGCAACCAGCCCTCCTTTATTTTCAACGACTTTTCCGGTTCGTTTCGTCAAAATAGCCTTTCGCAAGTCATCTGCCACCGGGCAGGGCGCGCCAGCCCGCGGGCGGGCACTGGCTGGACGAGTGTTACGACTCCAGCGGCTTGTAACTCGGGTCAGAGAGGTAGAGAATGTGCACGGCCGTTACAATTTACACGCGGGACGCTCAGGCTGTGCCTTGGCGACCCATCCGACGGCGGGGACGCGCCCCTGGTCATCCGGCGTTTCGGGACGGGAAGGCCACTCCCTGCTCGCGAGGATCTGCATGAGGACCGCTCCCTCCGACCTGCCGAATTGCGCGTCGGCTGCCGCACTCGGGACGGTTCGTTAACCGGGGTTGCCGCAAATCAGTTTGCAAGGAAGGAGCGCGAAATTGGCGTTAGCA
>CADDZE010000099.1 GCA_902812465.1 Acidobacteriota bacterium
ATCGCGGGCGGTGGCAAGCCTTCGCCGCCACCGGCTCCCGCGCCCCCTCCCCCCGCCCGGGGCGAGCCGGCTCCCGCGCCTCCTTCGGACTCTGTAGCTCAATCCAATCCACCGCCCCCGCCTCCGGCTAAGCAGGAGGACAATGCGCAGGCTCGCCTCCGTCTTCAAGACGTACAGCCTCCTTCAGGTAACCAAGGGGACTTGGTGCTTTCGACGCCAGGCGATTCCCTCCAGCGATCCCTCGAGGCTGCCGTCCGGGGCCGCGGGCATTACTCGGTATCGGGACCGGGCGACTCAGCCGGCCAGTTCAATAATCTGAACCCGAATTTTTCCACCGAAGCGCCCATCATCCTGTCTGACACCCGGGGCTTCGATTTCGGTCCCTACCTGGCGCGAATCTTGTACACGGTGAAACGCAACTGGTATGCCGTAATTCCGGAGGCGGCGCGGCTGGGCGAGAAGGGGCGGGTGGCCATCGTGTTCGAGATCCGCAAGGATGGCAGTGTGCCTGAGCTGCGCCTTGTGGGTTCCTCCGGAATCGAGCCACTGGATCGGGCCGCCCTGGCTGGGATCCGTGCTTCTATCCCTTTTCCTCCCCTGCCCGAAGGCTTTACGGGCGAGCACCTCGTCCTGCAGTTTAACTTTCTGTACAACCTGGGCTACCTACCTTGAAGGTTATAGCGCGGAGACAGTAGAATATTTTAGGGTTTCGCCGCCTTAGTGAAATTGTACCCGGAGCTGGGCATCCTGTCCCGAACTTATACCCATGTCGCCCCCTTCCCGCCGTCAGTTGCTGGGTTCTTTGCTTCTGCTCACCGCCATCCTCTGCTGGCTGACGTTCCGGTATGCGCGCCTGGTGTGGTGGGCGCGGTAGGGCCACCGACGCAGGACGCAAAGGCTCCCCTGGTGGCGATCGTGGGGCCCACCGCGTCGGGAAAATCGGCGCTGGGGTTGGCGGTAGCCCGCGAGTTTGGGGGTGAGATCGTCAGTGTGGACTCGGTCCAGGTCTATCGTGGCTTCGACATCGGGACGGCCAAGCCTTCCAGGGCCGAACGCGCGGAAGTGCCTCACCACCTGCTTGATTTCCTCGAGCCCGACCAGGTGTTCACTGCCGGCGATTTCCGCCGCGAGGGGCTACGCGTGCTCGCCGACCTTCGGTCGCGCGGCCGCTTGCCCGTGCTGGTGGGCGGGACGGGACTCTACTTGCGTGCACTCCTGATGGGATTGTTTGAGGGACCGAAACGTTGCGAAGCGCTGAGGACTCGCCTGAGGCAGGTCGCCGCGCGGCGTGGCCCAGATTTCCTGCACCACCTTCTGGCGCGGCTTGACCCGGCTGCCGCAGCGCGTATCCATCCTCGCGACCATCAGAAGCTGATCCGGGCGATCGAGGTCTGCTGGACCGCGGGCCGGCCCATTTCCGCACTCTTTCAGCAAGGACGCAAGCCCCTCCAGGGCTTTCGCGTTCTGACTCTGGGCCTGAATCCGGACCGCAACCAGTTGCGCCAGCGTATTGAGCGCCGTGTCGAGCGGATGTTTGCGTGCGGATTGCTGGAGGAAACCCGTGCGGCCTTGGCCCGACCTGACGCCGGGCGCCTCAAACCGCTCCAAGCTCTGGGCTATGCTCAGGCTTGCGCAGCCCTACGGGGAGAAGTTAGCGTTGGGGAGGCCATCCGCCTGGCGCAGGCGGCGACGCGCCGTTACGCCAAGCGGCAAATGACGTGGTTCCGGCGCGAACCGGGCGTCCACTGGATTGCGGGTTTCGGCGACACGCCAGAAGTCCAGCGCCAAGTGATCACCTGGCTGCGGGCACAGGGGATGTGAATAGAGCTGAGCGTCGAAACGCTTCGGCGAATCCAATCGACGGAGGCCTGCGGGCGGCGTAAATCAAGCGGAGAGGAGCTGGAGTGAATACATCACCTGAAAAGAGGGATCACCCTGAGAGAGCCACTCAGAACATCCAGGACGGCTTCCTAAACACAGCGCGCAAGGAGAAACTGCACGTTACCATCTACCTGCTCAGCGGCGTCAAGCTGACAGGACGCATTCGAAGCTTCGATCGCTACTCGGTGGTTCTGGAGAGCGGGAACCAGGAGCAGTTGATCTTCAAGCACGCCATCTCGACGGTCGTTCTGCCGCGCGGTGGGACCATGGCTGCCGCGGCCACGCCGCCAGCCTCTGCTTCTGCCCCTACCGGTTCCGGGGCTTCCAACCCTCCGAGCGCGGCTGCTGGGGAGGGATAGCTGGTTCGCGAATCTGAACGTGTATACCTGGTTGGCTGCGTGGACCGCCGCCCGTGTCGTGCCGGGAGCAGACCAACGCTCGAGCCGGACGGAGAGGAATCCTTGGAGGAGCTCGAGCACCTCGCGCTCAGCGCTGGAGCAGCGGTGGTCGGAGGAAGCTTGCAGAGGTTGCTGCGTCCTGACCCGGCCACGTTGCTGGGCCGCGGTAAAGTCGAGCAATTGCGCGCCGAGGTGGAAAGGGTCGATGCCAGCACGGTTATCTTCGATCACGATCTTTCGCCCACGCAACTGAGGAACCTGGAACGTATCCTCGGCTTGAAGGTGATCGATCGGACCCAGCTCATTCTGGATATTTTCGCCCGCCGCGCCCGCACCCGTGAAGGCCAGCTTCAGGTAGAGCTGGCCCAGCTGAATTATCTGCTGCCGCGGCTGGCGGGACGGGGCACCTTGCTCTCGCGCCTGGGTGGCGGAATCGGGACGCGTGGGCCCGGCGAGCAGCAACTGGAGTTCGACCGCCGCCGCATCCGCGCGCGCATCCAGCGGCTTCGCCGGGCTCTTGAGAAAGTGCGTGCCCAGCGAGCTCTTCATCGCGCCCGCCGCCGTGAGCGGCAATTCGTGACTGTGGCGCTGGTTGGATACACCAACGCAGGCAAATCATCCCTGTTCAACGCCCTGACGCGCGCCAACGTAACCGTCTCCTCGCGGCTGTTTGCCACGCTGGATCCCACCGTGCGCGCTCTTGAGCTACCCTCGCGGCGCCAAGTGCTGCTGTCCGACACGGTGGGCTTCATCCGCCGGTTACCCCCGCACCTGGTTGCTGCTTTCCGCGCTACGCTGGAAGAACTGGAGACCGCCGATCTCCTACTGCACGTCACAGACGCATCCGATCCACAGCGTGAGCAACAAGACATGGCCGTCGAGGCCCAGCTTGATAGCTTAGGTCTCAGCGAGACACCGCGCCTTCACGTGATGAACAAGGTCGATCTGGTTCCGCCAGAGGTGCGTTCGCGCCTCGCCCGCGGGGGCTTGGTGGTCTCTGCCCGCACCGGTGAGGGGCTCGAAGTCCTCCGCCAGCGGATCGATGAAGCTTTGGCCGCCTCCCGGCCGGAGGTTGGCGTCGGCCCTGCGTCAGAGAGGGATGAACTTGCCAAGATGCTCCAAAGCTAATATCCGGTTCGGGCAGCAGGTTGGGAGCAAGGCGAGCGCCCGGAGGGCATATGAATCTGGCCAGCTATACTAATAGAGTTACCTGGGCCGTTCGAAGCCAGTGTTTTCGCGGTTTTTAGAGGTTGTGGAAAAACCTGTGGAAATCGGAGAGCGGTTGTGGCGACTGCCAGCTCGGTTTCAGCCAGTAAAAATGCGGCTTCGGCGAGAAATGGTATGCATCACATTGAAAACAGGACTGTTATATCCTAGCCCCCGAGGAGTCTCTGCCTGTCAAGACATTACGCAAAGGTGAAGCGGGCAGCGAGTTTTGCACAATTCTGGGGCACCGTGAGGGCTAGCTCCTGTTTACCAATGTCGTAAGGGAGCATGCCAACTGAGGGTAAGCTCTGCATACCCCGAGGCGCTGACTCTGGGAGGAAGCAAGGAGGGCGATTCCGCGTTAACGGGAGTTCGCCGGGGAGATAAGGCGCCGGTTCCTGGCTCGATTCGACCTTCTGTTCTTGGGAGGCAACCATCGCGGGCGTGATCAAGGTTCCTGATTTTACAGAGAACGGTTGGGCTGATCCCCGCCTCGCCGCTGACCGTGCGCGATGGTGCTGCGAGCGGCTCGAAGAAGGAGCTATCCTCTTCTTTCCGCAATCGCCATTTGTGCTTTCGGAAGCGGACCGAAACTTCCTCCTCGGAGTGCGGCAAGCCGGAGCTTCCTATTACAAGAACATCTCCTACCGGCCGGCCGAGGATCGCGTCAAAGGGTTTGACCGCGGGCGTACGGATGCGGGCACACTGCGGCGGATTCTGCGCGAATACTCGGAAAGAGTGATCGAAAGCGCGTCGCGGCTTCTGGCTCCCTACGCGGGCCGATGGCGCATCGACTTCGCCAGCTTCCGTCCCTTCCAGGAGCACGGGCGCCAACTTTCCCAGATCGCCCGCAATGACTTGCTCCACGTCGACGCCTTCCCTACCCGGCCCACCAACGGTGGGCGCATCCTGCGCGTATTTACCAACCTCAACCGGACGCAACCGCGCATCTGGATCACCTCGGACCCGATGGAGGTTCTCGCGCCGCAGCTGGCGAGGTCCGCATGTCTCGAGCGCTTCATCCCCCGTAGGCCCTGGAAGAAGCTGCAGCGCGTGATCGTCCGCTGGGGCCGCCGCGCGGGCCTGCCGCTGCGCGACCGCTCGCCGTATGATGCGTTCATGCACCACTTTCACGACTTCCTGAAGCTTAATCGGGCATTCCAGGAGGAATGTCCGAAGTACCGCTGGGAGTTCCCGCCGGGATCGTCCTGGATAGTATTTACGGACACCGTCCCCCACGCCGTCCTTTCTGGACAGTTTGCTTTCGAGCAGACCTTTATTGTCCCTTGCGATGCCCTGCTGCAGCCAGATAAGGCACCGCTGCGCATCCTGGAGCGGCTGGCTGGCACGACGCTGACCAACTGATGCAACAGCTCCAACTCGACAGACCGCGTGCTGGAGCGACCGGAAACGGACACCCCTGTGCGCAGCACGAGGTCAAGTGGGCTTTGCTTTAGTTGTCGACTCAGGGTGAGTGATACACGGTGGTTGATCTTTCCATCGCCTACAGCTTCGAAACGGTGGGCAAACGCATGTACGCGTCGCGGAAGCTTGCCGTAGCACAAAGTGAAGATGAACTGGCTGGTGTGCTTGCCCACGAGCCTGGCCGTGAGCCCCCACCTTGCATGCTCTAGTCTTGTTATCCCTAGCCCTCCCCAGCTGCCCGGACAGTTGCCGCACGTCGTGGTCGCTTTCCTTGGGTTCTCGCCGGAAAGGAGATACTTGGTCAGGGGAGGCTCTTCGCCCCTCGCCATCAATCTGGCCACGCGTACTCCTGTCAAGCACGGCGGAGCGCTGCACAACGCTGTCCTGGCGGCGCTCACCTTACTCGATCCGGTCGCGTGAGCATCCAGGCTTTGAACGCACCGGACCACGTGCAGATGTCCGGTTTCCCAGCGGTAAAGTGCTTCCCCAAAGCGCACCTGCCGGAACGCAGGAGGCGCGGTGCCGCACACCGACCGTGGTCTGCTTTGTGAACCTCGAGAGCGCCGATCGAATCATCTACACTCTCTTCCATGGCGTGAACGAAAGGCACGGTTGAAAGGCCGCACCCTCCGCCTTTCTACACAAGCAGCTTGACATCACCCAGAGACTGCCCGACGGGTTTGGTTTCGCTTTCCGCGGAGCGTATCATAAGCAGCAGATGAAAATTCCATGCCGATTGGCCACCCGATCTCGAGTCGCAACACGCTCTTCTCTGGCTGAACTGGGGGAGTTCTCGTCAACCGGCGAAGGTGGCGATGCCAAGCAAGAAAAGCCGAGCTGCTGATTGGGAAACGCTTCTCGCCGAAATCCCTGGGGGCAAGACGCTGAACCTCGAGTACGGGGCCAACCGCACTATCTTCCGACAAGGGGATCAGGCCGATTCCGTTTTTTACCTCCGGCGAGGCAAAGTCAGAATTTCTGTAACCTCTCGGCAGGGCAAAGCGGCGATCGTAGCCATTCTCGATAGCGGCGATTTTTTCAGCGAAGGATGCCTCGCCGGCCAGCCGCTGCGCATTGCTTCGGCCACGGCCATCACTAATTGTAGTCTCGTGAGGATCGATCGACCCCTGATGGCGCGCATGCTCCATGAACAGCACAAGCTTTCCGAACTATTCCTCGCCCACTTGCTTTCGCGCAACGCCCGGTATGAAGAGGACCTGGTGGATCAACTCTTTAACTCGAGCGAGAAGCGACTGGCCCGCATTCTTTTGCTACTCGCTCATTTCGGCAAGGAAAGCAAGACGGAAACAATCCTCCCCAGCATCAACCAGGAAAACCTCGCTCAGATGGTCGGCACCACCCGCTCGCGCGTCAGCCATTTCATGAACAAGTTCCGACAACTTGGCTTTGTCGACTACGACGGCGGCGCACTCACGGTTAACAGCGGCCCCCTCAGTGTGATCCTGCATGAATAGCTTGGCGAGAGCGTAAATAAAGTTACGGAACGAATCCTAATAACCTTTTAAAATCA
Organism: Acidobacteriota bacterium; assembly: GCA_902812465.1. Lineage (GTDB taxonomy): Bacteria > Acidobacteriota > Terriglobia > UBA7540 > UBA7540 > CADDZE01. The sequence continues at coordinate 6,442 of CADDZE010000099.1, forward strand.
GCAGATTTAATCTCTGGTCTGTCGGGTATCTCTAATCCTTTGGCCGGCCCTTGATTGGGCCAGATCCGGTTCCGCTCAATCCTGCAACCGACGTAACGCCGCGGCCGCCTCTCTTTCAACCCGATGAGCAAAATTGACCAAACTCGTGTGCTATAGCGGACAGACACCCCAACGAAGGCAAAGTATAAACGATGCTGCCTCAGTAAAAAGCCATAAGAGGTAGGGACGAAATCAAGGTCAGTACTTAAGGAGAATAAGATGTCACACACGAATGCAGCAGTTTTGGGGATATACCCGGATTACTCGAGTGTGGAGAACGCCGTCGACGTCTTTAAGCAAGCAGGATTCAGAAACATCCAAGAGTTTTGCGCACGACAAGGGCACACGAGCGCCGGAGGGTGCTGCCACCGGCGCCGGAACGGACGCCATTTTGGGCGGCACGCTGGGCTGGTTGGTCGCGGTCGGCGCGCTGGCGATTCCGGGCCTGGGCCCGTTTATCGCTGCAGGTCCGCTGATGGCTGCGCTGGCGGGAGTCGGCCTGGGCGGCGTGGCGGGCGGGATCACCGGTGTGCTGGTGGGAATGGGCATTTCCAAGCACGGGGCCAAGCGTTATGAGGTTCGCGTAAAGGAAGGCGGAATTCTTCTGTCCGTTCAGACGGACAACGCGGAGTGGGCAAAGCCCGCCCGCGAAATCCTAGAACGCACCGGCGCCCAGGATATTTCATCCACCGAAGAGGGCGCTGCCGATTACGTCCAAAGCGAACGGCCGATAACCGGTACGCCTGCCGCGGGCAGAACAGCTTAAGGCCAGCGGCTGGAGCCGGTTGATTCCCGGAACGCGGCGAACGCTGCGGCTGCTCATCAGACAAGAGAGGTGAACAATGGAAACCCTGTTGATTGTTCTTTTGGTGGTAGTGCTACTCGGCGGCGGAGGTTGGGGCTACTCGCGCTGGCGCCGGTAAGGGCCTGGCCAATCCGCCGATCACGATTGGCGGCAAGCTGAACACTAAATTCTCGAGGAGAACTTCCTAAGCCACTGAGTAACGATCGGTACGCGAAATGTGCGAGTCCGCAGTGCAGTCGCGCGGCGGCCCCCGGCATCTTATAAGGTAGCCCGTCCTGCGAGGGGGCAAAACAGACCCATATGACGCAAATGGGCTGCGGGCACGCGGTTTGCACGGGAAAGGGCAGCGGATAGGGGCTAGCAACAACTTGCCGGCTCGTGGTCTCAACCGCCGGCAGCGGCGCGACCCGGCGATCCGGGCCGCAGGTCAGTACGCAGCATAGCCGAGATATAAGGAGGCTCTGTGTTTTTGGTTCTGTTCATCGTGCTCTTGATCGCCTGGTTGCTGGGGTGGTTTGCCTTTCACGTGGCGGGAGGCTTCATTCACCTGCTGCTCATCGTGGCCATCATTGCTTTAATCCTGCACTTCGTGCGAGGAAGGCGGACCGCCTAAGTGCCTCTGCTTGCGCGGCCACTCTAAGAGCGGACAACGCGGCAGGGTTCGAAATCCCAAGGAGAATGCTGATGAAATCCGGAGTTTCGCAACAAAAGAAAGGTCCGTTTTTGACGGACATTGAAGAGATCCGCCGCCGCGCGCGGAAGCATATCGAGAACGGCGCGGTGATGCCCGATTATCAAGGCGACCTCAAGACGGTTCTATGCGTGCTTAACGAGGCACTCGCGACGGAGTTGATTTGCGTCCTGCGCTACAAACGCCATCACTACACCGCCAAAGGCATCCCCTCCCAGGGGATAGCCGAGGAGTTCCTCGAACACGCCCAGGAGGAACAAAGGCACGCCGATCAAATCGCAGAGCGCATCACGCAACTCGGCGGTGAGCCCAACTTCAACCCCGAGGGACTGCTCACGCGCAGCCACTCCGAATACGTCGAGGGCGAAACCCTTCTTGAAATGATTCGCGAAGACCTTATTGCCGAGCGGGTAGCTATCGAATCCTACTCTGAAATCATTCGCTACCTGGGCGATAGCGACCCCACCAGCCGGCGAATGATGGAAGAGATTCTGGCGAATGAAGAAGAACACGCCGAAGAGATGGAGACCTTACTGGAAACCGTCGGAAAAGAAGAAAAGCAATATGAGCGGCAAGGCTGAAAAGCCGAAAGCCGCCATTCGAGAGTTCAGATCAAGGAGTTTATCCAATGAAAAGGTTGAAAGTGACTTCTCTGTTTCTCGTCTTTTGTGTGCCGGCGCTGGCGGCCGGCGAGAGCAAGGACAATGCCAAGCAATTGCGGAAGGCGGCCGACGTGGTCAACGAGGTCATGGCGACTCCCGAAAAGAGCATTCCTCGCGACCTGCTGGCTCGCGCCGTTTGCGTCGGCATTATTCCCTCGGAGCTGAAGTTTGCCTTCGGCTTCGGAGGAAACTACGGACGCGGCGTGCTGGTCTGCCGCCGCGGGGGGAACGGGCCCTGGGGCGCGCCGTCGTTCTTCACGGTGGGAGGCGGAAGCTTCGGATTTCAGATCGGGGGTAAGTCGACCGACGTGGTCTTCATCGTGATGAATCCCGATGGCGCGAGAAAGCTGGTTCAAGACAGCGTCAAACTGGGAGCGGACGTGTCCGCCGCCGCCGGGCCAGGGGGCCGTTCAGCGGAAGGCGCCACGGACGCTCAGATGCATGCCGAGATTCTCAGCTATTCGCGGTCGCAGGGGCTGTTTGCCGGAGTATCGCTGAGCGGTGCCGTTTTGAAGCAGGATGAGGACGATAACGAGAAACTCTACGGCCGCAAGGTGATGGCAAAAGAAATTCTGATCGACGGCACGGTGCGCACGCCGGCCGGTGCGCGGGCTCTCGACCAAACCCTCGCCAAGTATTCACCGCGCGGCGGGCAACCGTTCACCAGCCACTCCGCCCCGGCGCGTTCGGCCAAGCGGCACAGTCCATGAGGCACGGAATCCTCAATGGTGTTTCAATCCCCAGGAAAGGAGGCACATTCACGTTACGTTGATTCGCGTCACCATCACGTCCCTCATCGTCGGCGTTCTGCTTTAGCTGGCCGATACTTGCATCGTCATGGCCAGCCCATTCAGACGATTCTCAGCGTTGTCGTGGTGATTGCCGTGATCCTTCGGCTGCTCCACATTTTCGGGGTTTTCAGTCCAATCTCCAGGGTCTCCGACGCGGCCTGTGAGCGGTACGCTGCGCCCGGGGATGACCTCGGTTCCTTTAGACCACTTTCGGGGGTAGGACGAGGCCCGTACCCAATGGGAATGGTCTAGTGCATTCAGGTCGGACATAAAAAGCGCTCTCTATGGAGTTGAGTGGGGACGATCCGGACGATCCTGTTCCACTGTTGTACCTCGATGATAATGTCCCCTTTTGTGCTCGGTAAAAATGCCCCCTAATGGAACCTCTGAAAGGAGGTTCGAGTGGGGAGGACGGGGATGAGTGAAGGGGAATTGAGGCGCGTGGAAGTGC
>CADDZE010000100.1 GCA_902812465.1 Acidobacteriota bacterium
GAATAGCCAGCCGGAAACTCATCGTTTCGATGAGCGGGGGCGCGGTCTTCGAGGATCGCGCCCCCCTCGAAATGATAGATTTCCCCATGCCTCAGAAAACTCATAAAGAGAAATGCCGGGCAGCGGCGTCCTTGTGGTTTTGAGCCAGCCACCCGCGCTCGAATTCCGCCGGCGGCTGGTTGGCCGTTGCCAAACAGGCTAAGTTGCACCGGCGAGAGATCGTCGCCGTTGGGCTCAACGCGCGTCGTGGATTGGTACAAAGAATTCGTCTCATCGGGCAGGCAAATCCCCACCAGCGAGCAGCCGGGACACTTGGGGGAGTCGATCAGCGGTGGCGGGATTTTTCCGGCCCGTGCCAGGGCCCAGGCCTGGGCGATGGTTTGCTCGGCTTCGCGCAGAAGCGCTTCGTCAAACTTCACACGCACCCGCTGGCGGGTCTGCGCGTAGTAGGCGATGCCTTCCTCGCACCGGTAGCCGTTTTCCCGCAAGATAAGGGCTTGTACGGCCAATTGCATGCGGTCCGTGGGCCACGGCTCCAAGCCAGTCTCTGTTTCCCGCGGACGGCCATGCTTGTAGTCGACGGGCGTCACTCCGCCTTCGGAGGCTTCGAGCAGATCGATTCGGGCGATCACCCGGTGAGCCTCACTCGAGAGCATCACCGAACGGCACGCGAACTCGCCGGCGGTTGCGTCCGGCGGTGCCGGGAGCGCCGAGACCTTCGCATCGACCCGTTGGTGCTGAAACTTGCCCTCCAGCGTGTCGACGCTCTCGCGAAACAGACCGTCCACCCATTCGTAGAAGAAAAGGCGCTGGCAGTAGACGAATTCGTTGACTATGCGCGCTGGAAGCAGATCCGGCAGGGAAGGCTCGGTCTTCTCTACAATTTCCGCACCAGCTCCCATGGAAATTCTCCCCATCCCAAACGCCGGCCGCGCCGAAGAAAGCGTGCCGAGATCAGTTCTCGTCCCGCGCCTTCCCGGGCTTCTTCACACCACGATGCAAGGGGCATCGAGAGCCACGTAAGGCTTGCCGAGAGCTGTAATCACCCGGTCACCCCGGCCCTCCGCCGGCCCTAGATTTACGAATAGCACCTGGTCCTCTTCGTGGTTGATGATAGCGCCGAGATCGTTGCGGCAACGGGCCAAATCCATCGCCGTCAGCTGGCATTCGAAGACCGAATACTGCAGGTGATCCCCGTAACCCCGCATCACCTGGAACACTTTGCGCAGCCGCTTCTCGTCGCAAATGTCATAGCAAACTAAATAGCTGATGCGCATGGCTTCCCGATGCGGCGACGGAACACCTTCCTCAAAGGGCTTTCGGCTGAAAGGGAATTACACCTGAAGCTGTTTATCGGGAACAAACAGTCCTAGCCCGAAATGGCTGGAGTGTCCTAGACATATAGGACCGCCCACTGGGCATGGAAAAATGAGACGGAACGCTCCAGCGGGACGCCTGCCGCCGTCATCCCCAGGCTTCTGGCGAAACCGCTGGAACTGGATGGGACGCAAGCGCCGCGGCCCGACCTGAAAAACCCCGTGCTCGTTGGTGACCGGCACAATTTCAATCGAAGCGAGTGACACGGATCTCAGATCCGGACGCCGTTCGATCAGGCGCGATAGCTCCTCCCGCAGGACGGCGGTAAGAAATGCCGTGGGAGATGCCCGAATTTCTTCCGGGTCACGCTTTCTCCCGTTGCTTTTAGGGTAGCGAGGCGCCACGAAGGGGGTTGCAGAGACCCAAGCTCGCGAAGGAGCTAACGGCCACGGTTGGTAATCATCTAGTCGGCCGAGACCCAGCAGCAGGACACGAAGTGGATGGCCGGACTGCTCTTGCTCCCAGCTCTTCAGCTCGCGGAGGCGGTCGAGTGCTTTGAGCTCGTTGGAGGAAAACCCGGCCGTCGCGAGAATCGTCAGATGATCGAGGCGGTTGTCCTCGTCTTCGTCGGTCGGCAGGTAGTAGGCGTGGCGGTGGCCGCGAAGAGGCTCCGAGTCAGCGTCCTTTCCAGAAAAAATCGGCGATCGGCCCTTGGAGCCATCGGGCAAAATGCAAAGGCGTCCGTACCAGTCCATCAACCCCCGCCGCGCGGATTCAGCTACCGGCAGCGTCTCCGTAACGAGCGGAAGCACCGTCGAGTCGAGAGCGAACCGCGCGATTTGGAAAGGTGTGTTGTGGTGTTGGGCGATGTTGCGCTCTGGGGCGGGCTCGACCTTGAAGCAATCCCGCTGCCTAGCATAAGGCACCCAGCGGCTGCCAGGCGGATCGGACCATCCGTCTTTGTGCAGCGCGGCCGTTTCCATACACAAGTGCCAGTCAGGATCGTAAATGGGCGACGACATCTTGGGCCTGTTCTTTCCTCTGGGGGAAGTTGAATCCCGTTTGGGCGTGTGAGCGTTAGCAAAGGCTGATTCCGGGTTGGCGCAGAGCACGCGAACGATCTCTTGGTCGGGGCTCAGGGATCCGTTACCGATGGGGTAGCAGTTGACGCTGCCAGCCTCCTTTTGGCTTCTGCGTCAGCGAGCAATCGCGCGGAACACCACGCCTCGGCACGCCCGAAAAAGTTGAGGTGCGCAAGCAGCAACGCCAGCCCGTCGCGCTTCGACGCTTGCAACTCCACTTCGGGCCAGAGCACGGTGACGGATGCGCCATGCGGCAGAACTGCAAAGCCGTCAAATACCAACGTCCTCGCCTTATCAGGCTGATCTCTCCAGCCTTTATCCCAGGGCATATAGTGACGGGTATGGCCGGTACTCGCCGGAGGAAGCGCAAAAAGGGGCGGAGCAGTTAGCTCTCGCAGCAACGCTTCAACTTGTGGCTGGGTGAGCCGATCGTCGAGTTTCCGCTTCCAAGTGGCCACGAGCGCACGGAGCAGCCTCCACGGTGAAGGCGGCCATTCCGGCACCCCTTCGTTTACGTGCCGCGCCCACGGCGTAGCGTGATAGCGCCCATAGGGAAAGCTCAAAGCGATACCTGTCACTGCGCTTCCTCCTCAGTCTCGGTGTCAGACGCGGGCGGTTCTTCGCCTTGCCCTTTCTTTGATGATTTGGGATTGGGCTTCCAAGTGACGGTGGGGACATCGGCGAACAGTTTTTTTGCTGACAGGCGTCAATCAAACGCTTACATTCCTCAAGAAGCTCGCTTTCCAACGGAACAACGAAATCTTTCGGCTCTGTAACCTTCAAATCCCCACTAACCCTTAAGTCGCAGGCTGTGCGCAGCCTCAAGCCAGCGGACAAAAACCTCCTGATTTTGAATAACGCAAGCGCAACGAGGAGCTTGGTGGCCTCATCTTCAAATCCGTAGCTGCGTAACAACGCCAAATCCAGATTGAAGAAGGCGGTAATCTTTTCGGCTACGAATTCGGTGCGAGGAAAAGGCACGTTACCAAACCCCTGTTTGGTGTTACCGCCAGGGTCCACTCGATCATTCTTCACGCCTCCGCTTTCAGCCACTCGAACGTTTGTAGCCTCTATAAAACCGCTAAGGGCACGAGTTAGCCGTAACCGTCCCCCGGCTAGGTCGCTTTTGGAGAGGAAAACGCCGTGCAGAATCGCATTGACATCTAATTTGAAAAGAAGTTTCGCCAAGTCTCGAAGGTTTACGGGACCGATCTTCTTCCCCCACAGCGTCCTTAATCAGCTTGAAGACCCCCCGTCTTCCCCATCCAGGATGTACGGCGAGTTAATCCGGTGAGCCTCGAGTACGGAGTTAGTCAGGCTGCTTCCGTTGCCGTTCTTAACGCGGATGTAAGGCAACCCCTTCAGTTCGGGAATCAAATCGTCGTTGGCCTCATCCCAGCAAGCGAGCTCCATGCGGTTGGCGACGGATTGAGCGGATTCGACGAGCAGCATTTCGGTTTTCGTTCCATCGGGTAGGGTATAACGGGCAGGGCCCAGATCGGGAAATCCAGTGGGTTGAAATCGGTCACCTTGGAGCGGACGCAGTTCCGCCTCCATCACTAAACGGGGAACTTCTTTCAATCTTTCATAGTCGACAGGCATCTTATTCCTCTCCTTTTGTCATCACTCCGACTCTTCGTTTGCAGGGTTGCGAGTTACCAGTCGCTGAAGCTCATGGATTGATGCTTTGCTGATAGGCATCAGCAAGGCGGCTGCGAGGCGCTGGCCGTCGGCGCCGAGACAATCCAATTCCTTCCAGTCCCTATCGCGCACCACGCCGCCACTGCGCGGATGGGGCAACGGCGAAAGACCTGAGGCGCGCAATCGGCGCATCGCGATCTGGCAGGCCTCGCCTACGCGGCCAGCGCTTAGCAAAGCCAAAACTCGGGGCTCGGGCTTAATGAGAATCTCTTGATCCCCCACCTTAAGCGGCTCAGGCAGAAACAGGAGCTTTAAGAGTGCATACGCCCGAGGTAGCGGTCTCGACCACCCACTCGGGGGCGAGGCCTTGTAGGGCGAGGCTCCCTGATCAACAAGGACAAGGACCAGAGCAAATCTTCAATGCGGGCGTCGTCCAATTCGCGTGCAAAAAACTGGCTGAGGGTGTCCAGTGACACCGCGCTGCTGCTTTTAAGCGGCAGCGTTTCAGAGCCGGCTCGACTTGCATCCATCAGGCGCCGCGCCAAGACGTGGACGAGGTTAGTCGCCAGATCGGCAGAGTTCCAGACGGTGGCGCGGTCCTTCTCAGCCCAACTGGCAACCAAGTTGTCGTCCCTGGCTTGAGTGAACCTAACGGGTTCCAAATTCGCGCGTATCGGTAACACCCCGGCGCTGTCACCTTGGATACCTGAGAGTGCAAGGGCAATTTCGAATTCACCAGAGCTGTCGTACGCCGCGTCGAGCCATTCCGGCGTCAGGCTGCCGATCGGATCGACACGGACCTTGTTGGTGACCCAGCCTTCGCGAGCGCCAATTGCCTCTCTGCATGGCCCAGAGCGATGAGGATCGCCTGAAAGAACGGTGGGCCGCCGTACCGGCAGAACTCGAAGATTGCCTCCTCGATGCCTCGCAATGAGCTCTTTAAGCGGGAAGGGGCGTCCTTGGTTTCGCAGGCTTGACGAAAGCTCTGGAGCCAGGGGTCGATTCGACGGATCAGTTCGATAGATTGCTGCTGGCGAACGGCGAGTCGACCGGTCGAAACTGCCAGAAAAGCCTTCCCCCTCCGCTTAAAAAACGAGAAACGAGCAAATTGCTTAATGCCTCGGTCCACACCGAGGCTGGCGACCGCTCGGGCAAAGTCTACACCATTGCGGGCGCGCCGTCCGGATACCTCAGCCCGGCCCTCACCAAGCAACGCCGTGAGCTCGGCAAGCGTGGCGGGTCGCTCCCACAAAGGCAACCAGAGTTCGCTAGCATCCTCTAGGTCTGCACCGCTCGCGGACGTGTAGGCAACTGCGGCTGGCCGCACCGTGAACGGAAATGCCGCCCTGGAGTCTGTATCAGCTGCGAAGCGCCGTACCGCAGCGCCGCCGAGAATGACTGCGCCTTCAATCATCAAGACAAAGTCCCAGGGATTATCGATGGGATTCCCCTCCATGCCTTGCGTGCTGTTCGGCCCGCCTGCCCGACCCGGCGCAAACTGACCGACCGCCGCCTTCGACAGGCCCAGGCCCTTGACGGCGACGCCGAACAGCGCATTGGCTAACCAATCGCGGGATAAAGTTGAAGGCTTGGAATTGCGAAAACCGAGTTTGATCAACCGGTCCATGAAGTTCTGGCTGAAGTCCAGGTGTCCGTCGTTGCCGCCCGTTCCGAGCAGCGGCGCAAACGCTGGACTAGCGGTTTGAAGGATTAAGCAGGCGTCAAGCCATCCAAGTGCCTCCTCACTTAGAACGCCCCGAAGCCCCCTGAGAAATCTGCCCTTGTCTTCCTTTTGTAGGCAACGGGTCTGCCCGTTCATCTCAAACAGCCGTAGCGACTCTAAGAACTTACTGATCTCGGCCTTATACTTCTTGGCACTCCATCCCTCGCGCTTTGCTTTGCCGTCGATCTGCTCCTTTTCTGCTCCAAGATCGATGGGATTACTCAGTTCACGGAGTGCAGCCCAGGTGGACTTAAGCGCCTTGCGGTAGGATTCGAGTCGGTCAGATGTCGAATCAGCAATCTTCTGGAGGACGTCCCCTCCTTTAAATTTAAATTTCGCGGCGTGCGGATCCCAGTTCTGGTAAAAGCCCGAGCCTTTATTCCAGGGCGTTAGAATCGGGGTCGGCTGATACGAGTTTACGAGAAACTCTAGTAACGCATCACGGCCCAGGCCGCTCTGCAACACGAACTCGTCCTCGCGCCAGTGGCCCCGAGCCCCCTGATCATTCTGCTCACTCACCAAGCGGAGTACACCCAGCGCTTTTAGGTAGTTCATCAGGGGTACCGGAGTGCAGCCGGAAAGAATAACTTCAGGCATCGTACTGCTCCTGCAGCTCCTGCGGGTCCTTTTGCATGCTTGCCCGCATGTCGGCGGCTCTTAAGATCGCTTCCAAATACGCCAGCCGGCACGGGCCCAAGTCCGGCCTGTCGCGCAGCGCCAGGATGCGCTCTGCCCAGCTTGGTTTCCCAACGAACGGGTGTTGTTCGCACAGCCCCAACTCCATCGGCTCCAGTGAAAGTGTGACCTCAGGGGCCGTCACTTCCCCTCCCAGGTCGACGGCGGGCAATACGTCACCGTCCCAGATGCCGCGGGCAAAGCGCCGGCCATCGGATGGCATCTTCTCTCCTGGCAGCGAGCGGATGGAAAGACGGACTTTTCCGTGATGTGCCGCGACGAGATAGGCAACAAGGTTCAGTTCGCCATCACGCAGAGATCTCAATAGCGGGTGTCGCTGTTGAAGCACTCCGAGCGCCGAAGCCAGCTCATGCCGGAAGTGGCTACGTTGATATTTGCTGTTCCACCAGGGTTCGGGGGCCTTGGCAATGCTCCCGCCAGCCCACTCCGCTGGCCGCGGGCTGCCGTCATCCAATTGCTGCTTGATCCTAGATTGGAAAACCTTGTGGGCCTTTCCCCAGTCATGCCAGCGAGCTGCCAGTTTGACCTGATCGGCCTCCCTTATGGAGAGCTTGTCCAAGATCGCTTCGAGCTCTTGGCAGACACGGTCACTGTGTTCGGCAATGGACTGCCAATTCCCGTCAGACAGCCGGTCGTCGTCGTTCGACTCCGGCTCTGAAACAGGGTCCTTTGGCGGAATAGCAGGAACCGGGTCCTTGACAGCCACGTTCCAGCCCTCTTCAGTGCTGTAACCACCAGCTTCGACGTGCAAGAGATAGATTTGGCCAGGGTAAACGCCGCCAGGATCCACCTTGACCCACTTGCGCTCCAGGTAATTCCATCGGTATGCGCCGTGCTGGTCGCGATCCTTTACGAATTCCTTAAATTCACGGACCGGCACTGAACAAAGTTCCTTGCCTTGCGGTCGCGGCAGTTTGGGGTCCGGCGTCTGATCCGTGTTCCACTTCCGCCAGAAGACCTGAACGTCCGACTCCTCGACGTCGCGAACATAGCGGTCGATGTCAATGTCATTCCCAGCCAAGTCGGAGGTTGTGTCGAAGAGCTCCATGAAGTCCTTTCGGCGGATCACCCATTTATGCTCAAAGGGTTGGTTGTGCGGAACGCAATCGAGTGATTTCGGCCCTACATCGTCCAGGCCATTTAATAATGTCTGCGCCGCCCTCATTTCCTCGAGCTCGTAGGGGTGGCGGCGCTTCTCTTGTTCTTTTTCGTCTGCAGGCAAATCGATCCAGAAAACTTGACAGTTGTTGTTGTCCAATCCCCGGCGGTTACAGCGGCCGAAGCGCTGAACCAGCGATGGCCAGGGAGCTAGCTCCGTGAAAAGTGTTCGCGCGCTGACGTCTACTCCAGCCTCAACAACTTGCGTGCTGATGACAATCCTCGCGTGCTCGGGCGGTTCAGCCAGCAAGCGGCTTATCTGCTTTGTTCTATCGTCGGGGCGGAATCGGGAGTGAACGAGGACAACGTCAAAGGAAGCCTTCTTCAACCCGTTCAGCTCGGCGTAAACTTCTCGAGCTCTCGTAACGGTGTTGACGATGACCAGGGTGAGTCCGCGAGCCGTTTCGTGTGCAATCTGGACTTCTTTGGCAAGTGCGGGAATATCGCCCATTTTGGCGGTCGCGGGGCTCAGCGGCTTTGAAGCCTGATATATTTGTCTTAAATTCTGCTGCGTCCGCCGTGTATCTTCGTTGTCTTCCAGATCGACATTCACATCTTCGGCCGGCCATTTGCTCAAAGGCAATCCATTGACCTGATCGGCATAGTCGACCGTCTTCAGCCAACTTCGTTGGAGAGTGGCTGACGTCCACCAAGTGTGGCAGGAGGCAGCCGTGCTGCTATTGCGGAACGGCTCGAGTTGGGCTGTGGTTGCCAGCCCACTGCCCATGAGCTGAATCTCGTCAAACACCCAGAGGCAGTCGCTGTTGAGCAACCCAAAATGCATCGGCCAGCGATAGCGGCTCATTGCGTAGCCGCGGTTCAGCGCCCGGCTCAGCAGCATGTCCTGCGTGCCGATCAGGATGGCTTCGCGCTCCGGGTAGAGGTCCCAGGGTTCCACCTCTTCACCGCCCATCAGCACGTGCACACCGACCTTATTCTCCGAGTCAGGATGCCACCGGTAACTCTCCGCCACGACTCTGCCGCGCTGGCCGTTCCGCCCAGGCTCCCGGCTTATCTCCCCCGCGAGCCTTCCCACCGCGTCCAGCCAGTCCAGGGCACGCTCCCTCGTCTGCTCCACCAAGACGCGCATCGGCAGGCAGTAGACCAAGCGGCGCGGCGTATGCGCGGCATCTACTTCTCGCCGCCAAAGCCAGACGAGGATGGCCGCGGCGGTCTTGCCGCATCCGGCAGGGACCTGGATCAGGCGGCTTCCAACCGGCTCATTTGCAAGTTTTTCCTGGTATGGATAGGGCAGGCTACCGGTAGCCTGTCGAAACAAGGAACGGAAATCACGCGACGACACTCCCCGGCTACCCCCTCGAAACTGGCGGCCATTCTACTCGAGGGAGGGCGGGGATGCAAGCGGGAGGG
>CADDZE010000101.1 GCA_902812465.1 Acidobacteriota bacterium
GCTCAGGACTTCATCCAGCAACCTCTGCGCCGCCGGGATGAGGCCGAGTTCTCCCTTCATGGAGCGCTTTAGGAGCATGTCGGTGATCAGCAGGCGGTTGATCTCGTTAGTTCCCTCGAAGATGCGGTTGACGCGCTGGTCGCGATAGGCGCGCTCCACCGGGTAATCGCTGGAGAAGCCGTAGCCGCCGAAGATCTGCACCGTCTGGTCGCAAACAAAGTCGAGCACCTCGGTACCGGCTACCTTGAGGATGGAGCACTCGACGGCGTATTGCTGCAAGGCCTCCATGATCTGCTGGGCGGCGGTGGGCGAGCCCTGGTCGACGCCCTCGAGCAGGCAGTCGATCATACCGGCTGTGCGGTAGCACATGCTCTCGGCAGCATAGGTGCGGATAGCCATCTCCCCCAGCTTGTCGCGGATCATGCCGAAATCGGCGATGCGGCGGCCGAACGCCTGGCGTTGTTTTGCCCATTTCACGGCCTCGGCGAAGAGGAACTTGGAGGCGCCAATGCAGCCGGCACCGAGCTTGAGCCGACCCATGTTAAGGATGTTGAAGGCGATGTGATGCCCCTTGCCCACTTCTCCGAGCACGTTCTCCACCGGCACAGGAACGTTCTCAAGGTTGAGAGGCGTGGTAGATGAGCCCCGGATGCCCATCTTGTGTTCTTCCTGGCCGGGCGAGCAGCCGGGAAAGGCGCGCTCGACGATGAAAGCGGTAAACTTCTCGCCGTCCACCTTGGCAAAGACGATGTAGACGTCGGCGATGCCGCCGTTGGTGATCCACATCTTCGTACCGTTCAGGAGGTAGTGTTTACCGTCGGGGCTGAGAACGGCCTTGGTGCGGCAGTTGAGGGCGTCGGAGGCGGACGTGGATTCGCTCAGGCAGTAGGCTCCTACCCACTCGGCGCTGGCGAGCTTGGGCACGTACCGGGCCTTCTGTTCCTCGGTGCCAAAGAAGGCGATGGGGAGCAGGCCGATGCCAGCCTGCGCTCCCAGGGTGGCCGCCCAGGCGCCGTCGCGCGCCATCTGCTCGGAAACGATGATTGAGGAAATCTTGTCGAGCTCGAGACCGCCGTACTTTTGCGGCACGTCCGTGGCACACAGTCCCAACTCCGCAGCCTTGCGCAGCAGCTCGCGGAGCAGGCCCGGCTTCTTCTCCTCGATTTCACGCACGCGGGGCAGAATTTCCTTTTCAACGAATTGCTGCGCCGTCTGGAGGATCAAGCGGTGCTGGTCCGTGAGGTCCTCGGGAGTGAAGACCTCAGCGGGCGAACGGGATTCAATGAGGAAGCTGCCGCCTTTAATGGGGGTCGGGTGTGAGGCCGTAAGCGTTGCCATAAGGATGACCTCCGGGCAGCGCCGACTGCGCCTGGCGGCGACCCGCGCCGCGGGGTCCGCGCTGCCGGTTAGCTCTGTAGATTCTCGAAAATGCCCGCCGCCCCCATGCCGCCGCCCACGCACATGGTGACCATCCCATAGCGGCTTTTGCGGCGCTTCATCTCGCTGAGCAGGGTGGCGGTGAGCTTGGCGCCCGTGCAGCCCAAGGGATGGCCCAAGGCTATGGCGCCACCATTCACGTTCACCTTCTGGGGATCCAGGGCGGCCAGCTTGATGACGGCTAGGGCCTGAGCGGCAAAGGCCTCGTTGAGCTCGATGAGGTCGATATCCGCCAGTTTCAGCCCCGCCAGCCGGAGCGCCTTGGGAATCGCGTAGACGGGGCCGATGCCCATCTCTTCGGGCAGAGTGCCGGCCGTAGCGAAGCTGACGAAGCGCGCCAGCGGCTTCAGACCCAGAGCCTGGGCGCGGCGCATCGACAGGACGAGGGCCGCGGCGGCCCCATCGCTCATCTGGGAAGCATTGCCCGCGGTCACGGTACCGCGCACGTGGAAGACCGGCTTGAGCTTGGCCAGGGCTTCGAGAGAGGTATCGGGGCGGGGTCCCTCGTCCACGGCAAAGGTGAGGGTGCGCTTCTGCGGCTTGCTCCCGTTCAGCGTGACCTCCACGACCTCGAGCGGCACGATCTCTTCCTTGAAGCGGCAGGCGGCGATGGCCGCGAGGGCGCGCTGGTGGCTGCGCAGGGCAAACTCGTCGGCCTGCTCGCGGGTGATCTCATAGTGGCGAGCCACGTTTTCCGCCGTGAGGCCCATGTTCAGGTAGTAGTCGGGATAACGTTCGATGAGGTACGGGTTGGGCGAGAAATGGTAGCCACCCATCGGCACCAGGCTCATGCTTTCGGCGCCGCCGGCCAGGATGACGTCGGCGAAGCCGGCCATAATCCGCTCCGAGGCGAGGGCGATGGCTTGCAATCCCGAGGAGCAGAAGCGGTTGATGGTCATGGCGGAGCACTCAACGGGCAGGCCGGCGCGAAGGGCGGCGGTGCGGGCCAGGTTGTTTCCCTGCTCGGCTTCCGGCATCGCACAGCCGAGGATGACGTCCTCAATCTCTTTCACGTCGAGGCCAGGGGCGCGGCGGATGACTTCCTGGAAAACGGCGGCCGCCATGTCATCCGGGCGGGTGGTGCGCAGCGTCCCGCGCGGGGCCTTGCCCACCGCCGTGCGGGCGATGGATACGATGACTGCTTCTGGCATAAGAACCTCAATGGGAAACTTCGAAGGTCCAATCGGGCCTGGGGCAGCACGGGTGGAATGCTGCTTCGTCTCACCGGTCCGGCTGAACTCTCTCGGGTGGGGATGCGTGGCCTCCACACCGAAATGGCCTCGAGGATGCTTCCCTTCCTTGCCTATTGTACTGCCGGGCGGGAGGAAAGCGCTTTCAATTGCGCAGCGGCTTGCCGGTTTTGAGCATGTGCTGGATGCGTTCCTGCGTTTGAGGCTGGCCGCAGAGGCTGAGAAAGGCTTCCCGCTCGAGATCGAGGAGGTATTGTTCGGAGACCAGCTGCGGCGAGGTGAATTCGCCTCCGCCACAGAGGACGCGGGCTAGATGCGTACCGATGACGGCGTCGTAATCGGTGATGTATTCGCCCCGCCGCATGAGGTGCAGTGCCAGCTTCAGCTTGGCGAAGGCGGGCTGGCCCAGCGCCTTGATATCTTCGCGCGGCTTGCCCGGCCGGTATCCCAGCTTGGCCAGGTCGAGAGCGAGCTGCTTGGCGTCGGCAATCTGGCGGTCGCGATTCATGCTGATCGAGTCGGCGGGAGCGAGGTAACGCAGGCGCCGGGCCTCCTCGGCGCTGGTCGACACCTTGGCCATGCCGATGTTGAGAAAGACTTCCTTGATGTAGGCGAGGGGATCAGCTTCGGGGTCGGAAGGAACGGAGTCGAGCGCGCGCACCAGCATCTCCTTGGTGCCGCCGCCGGCGGGAATCAAGCCAACGCCCGCTTCCACCAGCCCCATGTAGGTCTCCGCCGCGGCACGCACGCGCGTGCAGTGCAGGGTGATTTCCGTACCGCCGCCGAGGGTGAGCCCGAAGGGAGCTGCTACGACCGGCTTCGGGGCGTACTTGAGGGCCATGTTAGCGTTCTGGAAGGCCCGCACCGCCTGATCCACTTCATCCCACTGGCCTTCCTGGATCAACATCAGCAGCAACATCAAGTTGGCGCCGGCGCAGAAGTTCGCGCCCTGATTGCCGATCACCATGGCCTCAAACCCGTCGCTTAGGGCCTTAAGTCCGGCGTGAACCATCTGCAGGGTGTCGGCGCCGATGGTGTTCATTTTGGAATGGAACTCGAGGCCGAGCACGCCGTCCCCCAGGTCGATGAGGCTGGCACCCGGGTTCCGCTGGATCTCCTTTTGGCGCGCCTTCAAGGAGGCAAGCAGGATCACGCCCGGGCGCTCGGGAACGGCACGATAGCTCTGGCTCGCCAGGTCGAAGTAGCAGAGCGTGCCGTGCGTCTGCTGGTAAAAGGTGCGGTGGCCTGAGGCGAGCAGTTGTTCCACCAGCGGGGGAAGGGGACGCTTCTGGCGCTGCCACCCCTGGAGGACGGGCTCGATGCCCACCGCGTCCCATAGCTCGAAGGGGCCAGCCTCCCAGTTGAAGCCCCACTTCAGGGCATGGTCGACGGCCACGATATCGTCGGCGATCTCGGGGATGCGGCTGGCGGCGTAATGGAAGGCGTCCGGCAGGATGCGGCGGTAGAATTCGCCGGCGCGGTCGGGCGACTGGAAGAGAGTGGCCACGCGCTGAGGCAGGTCCTCTATGTTCTTGGCGAGATCGAGGGCCGGGAACCGGGCACGTTCGCGGGGACGATATTCCAACGTGGCGAGGTTGAGGACGAGGATCTCGCTGCCGTCTGGCCGGCCAGATTCAACCTTCTTGTAAAAGCCCTGGCCTGTCTTCTCACCCAGCAGCTGGCGTTCGAGCATCCGAGTGACGAAAGGGGGAAGCGTGAAGAGATCGCGGCGCTCATCATGCGGGAGCGAGGCTTGGAGGTTGCGCACCACATGCTGCAGCACGTCGAGCCCGACGATGTCCAGGGTGCGGAAGGTAGCCGATTTGGGCAGGCCGATGGCGGGTCCGGTCAGCTCGTCGATTTCCTCGATCGAATAGCCTTCGGGTTGGCCATCCACGCGCACCAGCTGCAGCGCGCTCAGGGTGACGAAGGTTCCGAGGCGGTTGGCGATGAAATTGGGTGTGTCCTTGGCGACCACGATGCCCTTGCCCAGCACCACGTCGCCGAATCGGGTGACGGCGTCGGCCACCTCGGGCAAGGTATCTGGCGTGGGAATGAGCTCGAGCAGCTTCATATAACGGGGCGGATTGAAGAAGTGAGTGCCGAGGAAGTGGCGCCGGAAATCATCACTGAAGCCAGCGGCGATATTTGAAATCGAGAGGCCCGAAGTGTTGGAGCTGACGATGCTTTGCGGGGCACGCAGCGGCTCGACACGCTCGAACAGCGCCCGCTTGATCTGCAGATCTTCAGTGACGGCCTCAATGATCCAGTCGTAGTCCTTTACCCATGCCAGGTGATCCTCGAAATTGCCGACGGTGATCAAGCGGGCCGCCTCGGGGACGAAGAAGGCGGCGGGACGCGCCTTCAGGGCAGCCTCCAGCCCTGCCTGAGCGATGCGGTTGCGGGCTCGCGAGTCGCCAGGCGACGCATCCGGCGAAACGACGTCCAGCAGGAGAGATGGTACCCCCGCGTTGGCCAGATGGGCAGCGAGGCGGGCACCCATGGTGCCAGCACCCAGGACGGCGACTTGACGGATGTCACGCGGCATGCGGCCTCAGAAGTGAGGGAACACCAGAAGCAGGGATTATGGGGGAGCCAGGAGTGCAGGGTCAAGCTGCGGATGCGGCATGCGCTCTACCGCTTCGCTCCCGCCTCGAGGAACACCGAATGCCCCACCATCGGCGGGGGCTTGGGGATTCCGAATTCAGCCAGGATCGTAGGCGCGATGTCCGTCAGGCGGGGAGACGGCGCGGCAACGGGCCGGTTGCTGAGTAGGACGCCGGGAACCAGCGTGTAATCGATGCAATGGTCGCCGCTCCAGGGTTCAGTGTTGGCTTCCAGGGTGACGGGCGAGAACTGTCCCAGCACGGTCTTCCAGCCGGCACGGTAGCCTCGGTTGTACCCCACGATGAGGTCGGGCGCCTCGGGCACGTAGGGGCCCGTATAGACGTCTTCCGCCTTGTCAACCCGCGTGATGGGAGCTAGACCGGTGGCGGGGTCACGAACGGCCAACAGCTTCTGCTGGAGTTCGTCCCGCAAGGCTTCCGCTTCACCGCCCGGCGCCACCGTGCCATAGCGCTCGCGGCCGCGGAGGTTGAGGTAGAGGCCATTGAGGCCCAGGCCGTAGGCACGAGTATGTGGCCAGTCCACACCGCTGGCGAGGTCGGCCGTATCCAGTGCCGTGCCCGGTCGGAGGGCAAGGTAACCATTCTCGAGCAACCAGGTATTGAGGTTAAACGATCGGCGGAAGGGCGCGAAGCCGTGATCAGAGATCACGAGGAGGGTGGTGTGATCGTCCAAGCGGGCCAAGGCTTTGCCCAGCATCGCATCGATCCGCTCGTAAAACCAGGCCAGGGTGCCGCCGTACTTCGCCGCTACCTCGGGGTCGTAGCCGGGGTGGTCGCGGTCGAAGGCCCGCCAGAACATGTGCGCGTTCTGGTCAAGGCTCGAGAAGTAGACGAATAGCAGGCCGGCGCGAAACCGTCCTAGCTCGAGATCCAGGAACCTCAACTGCTCGCCCAGCACCAGCTTGGCCTGCTCGAGGTATTCGCCATCACTCAGGACACGATCGGAGAGTGCCTTAGTGTCCTCGGCGATACCCTGGGTGTAGAAGAAGCCCGCGTGCTCCCAAAGGTCGTGCACATAGCTGCGCGGTGTAGAGAGCGGCAGGGCGGGGTGAGAGGGGTCCAGGTTGATAGGCGTGACGTAGAGCTTGAAGAAGGGGTCCAGTTGCTTCAGATAGAAGCGGCAAATGCCCGTGGCACTCTCCAGACCGGGAACCAAGGGGAACCGCAACTGCACCCACTCGCTCCATTCTCCTGGCTGCAGGACAAGTTCTTGATCCTGGACGGTGAGCTTGGCCACCGGCTGGACGGGATCAATCCAGACCGTGAAGTCGACGCTCACCTGGGGCGCGTCCCGGCGGAAGGTGTTGTGCGGCCCAAAGAGCCGCGCCGAGACGCGGCCGTCTTTCACCTCGACCGGGTAGACGTTGCCGCCACTGCGGGCTCCCGGTTCGTCCAGCGGGTCGCTGGAGTAGAAGGAGAACGTGCCGTAGGTGCCTAACATGTCTGGCGTCCCCATACCGGCCAGGGTCCGCGACTTGCACTCGGCGGGAGGGAAATTCGATGGCATGCGGACCACTGTTGCCGGGATGCCGTGGGCGTCCAGGATCTGCCAGAAGGCTTGGCCGTGGCGCAGCAACACGGCCCGCCCGCTCGATAAGGGAATCACCCAGCTGCCCAGCTTGAGAGTGTGCGCGGGCGGTTCGACGCGGGAGATGGAGAAATCCGGCTGCAGCGTGCGGGGATCGCGATGGATGAAGTCGAAAATGCCGTGACCCCCTGGATTCATCCCCGTAATGACGCTGGACCACGCCACCGGGCTCTGCGGCGGGATGCTGGTTCCCAGCTCGCGAAAGCTGCCTCGCTGCTCAAGGCGCTCAAAGTTGGGCATCCGGCCTTCGCGCATGTACTGGTGCAGCAAGTGGGGATCGAGGCCGTCGATACCCAGGACCAGCACCTTGCGGTCACGCGCCGAGTCCCTCGAGCTGAAGCAGCCGCTGAGCACGCCGGTAGTGAGGACGGCCCATAACAAGGAGAAGGCGGCTGAAGGTTGGAGTTTTCGGCGGACGGTGCTCGTGGGGCGATGGACGATGGCCAGCCTCCCATCTAGGCAGGCTAGCCCCTTCGGTCGGCGCTCGTCAACCGGGCCTCATCAACCCGCAACTCCTTAACCGGCCGGAAGCACTCGCGTAACCTGCATTTCACTTCACGCCCGTAATCTTCAAACTGCTCGAGCCCGGAGACCGTCGGGACGGGTCGTCTATGAAACAAGGTGCCGTTTGCTCATTGGGTGTGGGGGGCCAAAGCGACGGGAACCCTTCGCCCGTCCCGACAGGCCTGGCATCGGCTTCAGCCGAGCGAGGAGAGCTCACCCAGGCAGGTGCGGTTGAGCGCGAAGTTGGGCTGAACTCTGAAGCAGGAGGAGTGAAATGCAAATACCGAAACGCTGCGGCATCCACTGCGTGGCAGGGGCGGCACTGTTGCTGGCGGCCAGCGTCCTGCCGGCGCGCGCCCAGGTCAATACCGCCAGCCTGACGGGGCTGGTGACGGACGCGAGCGGTGGCGTGATCGCCGGCGCAGCGGTCATCGCCACGGACACGGCCACCAATGCGGTCCGGCGGGTGACCACCGACACTTCCGGTTACTACCTCTTTCCTTCGCTGCCCATCGGGACCTACGACATCGCCGTCGAGGCTCCAGGCTTCAAGCGGGCTAGGCAAAGCGGTTTGGTGCTGAACGTCGGGCAGAAGCATCGCGTCGATTTCACGCTGCAGGTGGGCGAGGTGACGCAGATGGTGAACGTCACGGCGGCGGCCACTGCCCTTCAGACCGAGCAGGCATCGACCGGCGCCGTGGTGGGCAACAATACGATCGTGAACATTCCCCTGAAGCTACGCAACTGGGACGATCTGCTCGGCCTGGTGGGGGGCGTGCAAGGCGATCCCTACACCGAGCAGAGCGGCAGCACCGCCTCGGGACGCACGGGCGGCGTCAACGTGCACGGCGTGCGCTCGCTGCAGAACAACTTCATCCTCGACGGCGTGGACAACAACACTATCTCCGAGAACGTGCAGGAACTCAGTACGCAGGTCGTGCACGAGTCCGTGGACGCCATCCAGGAGTTTAAGGTCATCACCAACCCGTACTCGGCCGAATACGGACGCAGCCCCGGGGCAGCGGTGGTGGTGGCCACCAAGAGCGGCACCAACCAGTTCCACGGAGCCGGTTGGGAGTTCGTGCGCAACGACAAGTTTGACGCTGCCGATTTCTTTCTCAATCGCTCCCGCGCCAAAAAGGCTCAAAACCGCCAGAACCAGTTCGGAGGCAATCTGGGCGGCCCGGTGAAGAAGGATAAGCTCTTCTTCTTCTTCAACTACGAAGGCACCCGCATCCGCCGCGGCCAGACGCGGCTAACCAACGTGCCCACGAAGAACGAGCGCCTCGGTGACTTCTCGCCAGCCGCTGCCGCCGCAAACAGGACGACCTACGCCGCCCTTTTCGACCGCGTCGGCGACTGCCACGTCAAGGACCCTGCGGCCTTCAACCCTGACGGTTCATTTGTCAACAACCAAATTCCGCAGTCGTGCCTGGACCCCGAGGCGCAAAAGATCATCAACTTGGTCCCGATGCCCAACCTCGTCCCCGCCGCCGGCCCACTGGACGCCAATAACT
>CADDZE010000102.1 GCA_902812465.1 Acidobacteriota bacterium
ATCCCACACCTAACGAGCCGAAATGCGGTTGCACCGCTCGAGCAAGCTGGGCTTGGTGGTTTACGGAGCTGGCCGTGCAGCCAGAGGACGCAGTAGCCCCCTTGCCGCGTCCGGACGCGCTCCCCCTGGAGACTCGGCCACCTACTCGGGCTGGAGCGTGGCCTGCCGGTGAAAGTGACCCACCCCCTCTCCGGGGTAGGGCGATGAGCCGGAAGGGCCGATATGCTCAGACCGTCAACACTGGACGATCCTTTCCCGGTGCTGGGTGACGGCGCGGGTGGCATTACGCGTGTCGATCACCAGTCGCGAGTGCTCGACAATGAACGGGTAATCGTAGCTGGAATGATCAGTGGCAATCACGACGGCATCGTAACCGGCTAGGGCCGAGGCGGTCAACTCGATGGACACCTTGTCCCGGAAGTCGTAACGACGCATCTTGTGCAACCGGGGGAAATAGGGGTCGTGGTAATCAACGCGCGCTCCCTGCTCGGTGAGCAGCTCCATGATGCGCAGGGAAGGCGATTCGCGCAGGTCGTCGACATCCTTCTTGTAGGCCACGCCGAGGATCAATACCCGGGCGTCGCGCAGGCATTGCTTGCGGCGGTTCAGCGCGTCCATCACCGCAGCTACTACATGGCTGGGCATCGCCGTGTTCACCTCACCGGCCAGCTCGATGAAGCGCGTGGGAAACTCGTACTCCCGCGCCTTCCAGGTAAGGTAGAAGGGATCGATAGGGATGCAGTGGCCGCCCAGCCCCGGCCCAGGATAAAAGGCGGTAAAGCCGAAGGGCTTGGTTTTAGCGGCCTCGATGACTTCCCAAATGTCGATTCCCATGCGCAGGCAGAGGAGCTTGAGTTCGTTCACGAGAGCGATATTGACACAGCGGTAGATGTTCTCCAGGAGCTTTGTCATTTCGGCGGCGCGCGCCGAACTGACCAGAATCGTGCGGTCGAATGCCTGTTGATAGAGCGCACGAGCCGCGGCCGCGCTGGGCGCATTCACGCCGCCAATCACCTTGGGAATCTGATGGGTAGCAATCGTCGGGTTGCCTGGGTCCTCGCGCTCGGGGGAGAACGCCAGCAGAAAGTCTGCCTGCACCGGCCCCTCTCCGGCCGGAACACGCTCCTCGAGACGGTAAGGAGCAACAGGGCAGCGCAGGCCGGACCGCTCGAGGATGGGGAGCACCACCTCCTCGGTGGTCCCGGGATAGGTGGTGCTCTCGAGCACAACGAGCTGCCCCGGCTGCAGTTCAGGGCGAATCGATTCGGCGGTGTTGCGGATGTAGGAAAGGTCGGGCTCGCGGTGCTCGTCCAGCGGTGTGGGCACGCAGATGATGATCGCGTCCATCTCGCGGAGACGCGTGAGGTCGGCGGTAGCCCGAAAGCGCTGCCGCTTCACCTGCTCGGCGATGCTCGAGGCGGGAATGTGGCGAATGTAACTCTCGCCGCGCTCGAGCTTCTCGGTCTTCTCGGAATCAATGTCAAAGCCGGTGGTGCGCAACCCGCGGCTGGCGAAAAGCAACCCCAAGGGGAGCCCTACATACCCCAGCCCAATGACGCCCACTTGAGCAGTCTTCTGCTCGAACTTGCCGCGCAGCGCTTCCGCGAAGCCGCTCACCACTTCGGACTCTTCGTTAACGCGCATGCTCCGTCTGTGCCTCCTCGCATGGCTGGGCCGACTACCCGTGTAACCCTTTGTCCCACTACACATCAGGGGCGACGAACTGTCAAGACGCTCGAAAGCGGGCTGTGGGCCATGATTTCGACCATCTCCCGAAAAGGAAAATGGCCCGACAGCAAGGCAGAGGTCACCACTTCATCCTGCGGACGGCTGGGCAGGCGATCGACGCCACCGCAACATTTTTCACCGCCGACCCTAGTCATTCCGCCAGGTGACCTCCCTCCGCCCTCGGGTCGATTTGCTATACTCCCTCTGTTTCGTGGCCGCGCTTCCGGAGATGAACCTGATGCACGCATTCCCGATCGCTGTCATCCTGTTGTTGGGTTTCAGCTTGGCCGCTTCGGAGTCAGGCTCACCGCCCGCCCCTCCTGTCGCCAGGAAGATCCCCAAGGTCACGGAGATCCACGGGTGGAAACTGGTGGATGACTATTTTTGGTTGCGCGACAAGCAGAACCCGGAGGTGCGTGCATATCTCGAAGCCGAGAACGCCTATGCGGACACGGTGATGAAACCCACCGAAGCGCTGCAGAAGCGCCTCTATGATAAAATGCTCAGCCGCATCAAGGAAACGGACGTCGACGTCCCATACCAGGAAGGCGAATACCTCTATTACGCGCGCACCGAAGCGGGCAAGCAGTACCCCATTCGCTGTCGCAAGCGCGGCAGGCTCGAGGCACCGGAAGAGGTAGTGCTCGACATCAACGAGCTGGCCCAGGGCCAGCGCTTCATGGCCCTCGGTGCCTATGAGGTAAGCGACGACGGCAACCTACTTGCCTATTCGACCGACAACACGGGCTTCCGACAGTATACTTTAGCCGTGAAAGACCTCCGCAGCGGAAGGCTCCTGCCTGACCGCGTCGAGAGGACCGGCTCGGTGGTCTGGGCAAATGACAACAAGACCTTGTTCTACACCGTGGAAGATACTTCCAAGCGGCAGTACCGCCTGTATCGGCATACCGTTGGCACACCCGGCCCGGATGAGCTAGTCTACGAAGAGACGGATGCGCGCTTCAGCGTCCACGCCTGGAAAAGCCGCAGCAAGGCTTTCATCTTTCTGCTTTCCGCGAGCCACACCACCAGCGAAGCCCGCTACCTGCCGGCGGACCAGCCCCTCGCCGAGTGGAAAATCCTCGAGCCCCGTCGGCAAGGTATCGAGTACTATCCCGACCATCACGGCGATGTTTTTTACCTCCGCGTGAACGACACGGGCCGCAACTTCCGCCTCGTGAAGGCTCCTGTCTCTGACCCTCGCCGCAACAACTGGCAGGAGGTGGTGCCGCACCGCCCCGAAATCATGCTGAACGGCATGGACTTCTTCCAGGACTTCTACGTCCTCTACGAGCGCGAGAAGGGCTTGCTCCAGATTCGCGTTACCAGCCTGCGAACCGGAGAGTCCCGGCGCCTCGAGTTCTCCGAACCTGCCTACCTCGCGCAGCCTTACATCAACCGGCAATTCGAAGCCACCCGGTTCCGGTACACCTACCAGTCGTTCGTCACGCCACTTTCCGTGTTCGAATACGATGTTTCCAGCGGCGTTTCGACCCTGCTAAAGCAAAAGGAAGTCCCGGGCGGTTACGATCGCACGCGCTACACAGTCGAGGAACTATACGCGACCGCTGGGGATGGAGTGAAGATTCCCATCTCTGTGGTCTACCCCAAAGGGGCAAAGCTTGACGGCCGCGGCCCACTTTATCTTTACGGCTACGGGGCCTATGGCTTCCCCATCGACATCAGCTTCAATGCGAATATCTTCAGCCTGGTCGATCGTGGTGTAGTCTACGCCGTGGCGCACGTTCGCGGCGGCGGGGAATTGGGCAAGGCGTGGCACGACGGTGGCCGCATGATGAACAAGAAGAATACCTTCACCGACTTCATCGCCTGCGCCGAATATCTCCTGGCCCAAGGATACGGGTCGAGGGAGAAACTTGTCATTGAAGGGGCCAGCGCCGGAGGGCTGCTGATGGGAGCCGTCACTAACATGCGACCTGACTTGTTCAAGGCGGTGGTCAGCAAGGTGCCGTTCGTCGACGTGATCAATACCATGCTGGACGAATCGTTGCCGCTCACGGTCACCGAATTCGAAGAGTGGGGCAATCCCAAGGAGAAGGCAGCTTTCGACTACATAATCTCCTATTCACCCTATGACAACATCCAGGCCAAAGCCTATCCCAACATGCTGGTGAAAACGTCCTTTAATGACAGCCAAGTGATGTACTGGGAACCAGCCAAGTACGTGGCCAAGCTGCGAGCCCTTAAGACGGATCACAACGTTCTCATCCTTAAGACCAACATGGAGGCCGGACACGGAGGCGCTACCGGGCGCTACGACAGGCTGAAGGAAGCGGCCTTCGACTATGCTTTCGTCCTAACCCAGATGGGGATCAATGACTAGCTGTGCTGCTGAGCGGAAAGCCCGTGCTAAGCAGTTCGACCCTGCCACGCTGTAGGCCGGAAGCTGAGTCGGCTGGCTACCCTTTCTGGGCCTCGCTTTTCGTAAAGCGGAGTTTCGAACTAGGGGGTAGGCGCCGTCAGAAGGAGCTCGAGTTTCCCGATTAAAGCGGTAAAAAAAGGGAGCAGGGCGACTGACCCTACTCCCTTCGAATTTGGTTCAAAGTTTCAACTGGCAGTTACCTCAATGGCAGCGACGGGCCAGCAGGCCGACCAGCCCTGAGCCCAATAGAAGCAGCGTAGCAGGCTCGGGGACAACACCGGCCGGCTTACCCAGAACGTCGAACGCTGACAGAGTGGTACCCGAAAACACATTCCAACCGCCATTGTCGGTCATTTGTGCCACAGTGCCAATCTGCCCGGTTGAGTCTAGATTCCAGGCTCCCCACATGTCATCGGGCGGATTGAGGGGTCCGATCACAATCCAGTAGTTAGCGCTGGTGAGGTGAACGTTACCAACGGACATTAAGGTTTCAGGTCCGGTCTGGGAGCCAAACTGCTGAGCGTTGTCCAGCTCCCAGGTTTCAAGGACGGTACCCGGCTGACCGTTAGCATCAGCGTTCAGGGTCACCGTAAAGGAGTTGGTCCCGGTTACCCATCCGAAGCCGAGATCGATCTGGGTTAATGCGAAATTGCCAGTAGATGTAAACTCATTGGCTGTGAGGAGCTCTTCTCCCACGGGCGACTTTAATCCGCTGACGGTATAGCCGACGCAGCACTGGAAGGTGTCTCCGGGACCCAACGTGCTGAAGATTACGTCAGCCCGGCTTGTGCTGGGGGCCAAGGCAAGACAAGCTGTGAGCGCGAGCCACTTCCACAAATTCACGAGATGCTCTCGCACGACGCCTCCTTTGGCGGCAAATCTGATGAACCGGGTTGGAGTGGGCTATCGCCAAAGAGGATAGCAAGTGTATTGCCAACGGGCTGCCCCCTCCTTGAGCCAATGTCATCTCCCTGTATCGCCGGCAGTTGTCAGGGAAACCGAACCTTACGTCGGGCTAGGCTCGCAGGTTGTGGAGGGTACCTACTTACCACTATTGCGCAAAGCTCTGCAACACAGTACACCGAGCTAGCTGCCATCCTGAATGGGCGAGCTGGCCCTCCACACGCTATAATCATTGGGAGGCTTTCATCATGGGACTGATTCACGATGCAGACGCGGCCGAGATCCGCCAGCGCCTCGCGGCCATGGTTGAACCAGTCAAGCTGGTCCACTTCACCCAGGAGCTGAATCTCGAGTATGGCCGCGAGGCCCAACAGCTTCTCCAGGACCTCGTCGGACTGTCGGATAAGTTATCCCTTGAGATCTACAACTTCCTGCTGGATCGCGACAAGGTGTCCGAGTACGCCATCGACAAGGTCCCAGCCACGGTTGTGCGTGACGGCAAGGATCCCGGAATCCGGTTCTACGGTCTGCCAGCGGGTTACGAATTCTCGACCCTGCTCGACGCCATCCTCAGTGTCTCGAAGTGCGACTCAGGCCTGACCGCGGAGAGCAAGGCCAAGCTGGCGCAAGTCACCCAGCCGGTACATCTCGAGGTCTTCGTTACCCCTACCTGACCCCACTGCCCTCAGGCCGTGCGCCTGGCGCATCGCTTTGCTCTGGAAAGTGACCTCGTGCGAGCCGACTGCATCGAGTCCACTGAGTTTCCCGAGCTGGCGAGCCGTTACCGGGTTTACGCGGTCCCTAAGACGGTCATCAACGGGCAGGCGTTTGTCGAGGGTGCCCTGCCTGAGTCGATGTTTCTTGATGAAATTCTGAAACACATCAACGCACCGAAGTCTGAGCCCTGAAAGCTTGCCTACCGCCCGACGATCATGAGCCAGACAGCCGCGGCGAGCGCCAAGAGCTACAAGTTTCTCGTTGACGGCCAGTGGCTGGCAGACGGCCAGCCTGTTGAGGTCCGGTCACCCTATGACGCCAGCCTGGTGGGAACGACCTTCCGCCCCCAGTCTCACCATCTCGAAGCGGCCGTGCGGGCTGCGGTCCGGGCTTTTGAAAAGACCCGCAGGATGGCTGCCTACGAACGGCAGCAGATTCTTCGTCTAATCGCGCGGCAAGTCACCGCACGGCGTGAAGAGTTGGCGCGGCTAGTAGCACTCGAGGCCGGCAAACCCATGAAGGCAGCCCGGGCCGAGTTGGAGCGCGCTGCTTTCACCTGGAACCTGGCGGCGGAAGAGAGCACACGCATCTACGGTGAATGGCTGCCTCTCGACCTCCAGGCCGCCGCAGCAGGGCGGTGGGGGCTGGTGCGCCGGTTCCCGGTGGGTCCGGTTCTCTCCATCACCCCATTCAACTTTCCGATAAATCTGGTCGGACACAAGCTTGGTCCGGCCATCGCCGCGGGTTGCACAGCGGTGCATAAGCCTGCACCCCAGACTCCGCTCAGCTCGTTGGTGCTGGCAGAGATCATCCAGGAGGCTGGCTGGCCTGCAGGAGCACTGAATGTGTTACCGCTCGAAGGCAGTGATGCTGAGCCCCTCGTTCGGGACGATCGGCTGAAAGTTTTAAGCTTCACCGGAAGTGCCAGGGTTGGGTGGGAACTGAAGGCCAAGGCGGGCAAGAAGCGCGTTCTCCTCGAGCTCGGGGGCAATGCCGGGGTGATCATCCATTGGGATGCAGACCTCGAGTCAGCCGCAGAGCGCTGTGTGTCCGGCGCTTTCTCCTATGCCGGGCAAAGCTGTATTTCCGTACAGCGCATCTTGGTAGAGCAATCGGTGTTTGAGCCGTTCCTGGCAGCTTTTCTGCCTAAGGTGCAGAACCTGAACGTGGGAGATCCCCTCGACGATGCCACCGACGTGGGCCCGATGATCCGTGAGAGTGAAGCGGCGCGTGCCGAGTCGTGGGTGGAAGAGGCACTCGATGGAGGAGCTAGACTGTTATGGGGTGGCAAGCGGCAGGGCGCGATGTTTGAGCCCACAGTCCTCACCCGCACGCGGCCGGATATGCGAGTCAACTGCATGGAGATCTTCGCACCGGTGGCCACCGTCGAGCCATATACCGCCTTCGACGAGGCGCTCCGGCTAATCAATAACTCGCCCTTCGGACTGCAGGCGGGTCTCTTTACGCACGACGCGAAGCTCATTTTTCAGGCGTACGAAGCGCTCGATGTCGGAGGACTGATCGTAGGCGACGTCCCAACGTTCCGCATCGACCACATGCCGTACGGCGGCGTGAAGGACTCCGGACTGGGCCGCGAGGGAGTACGCTACGCCATCGAGGAGCTCACGGATCGCAAAGTGCTGGTCATGGACCTTCCGTGAGACGTACCGGCAATTTTCCTAACCACCTGCCCATGCCCGGGCCCCGCGGTTCGGCAGCTACTCTCGCGAAACCGCAGGCTCCTTCGGGCCTGCCGGTTGCGGCATATACCTGTGGAAGTCTCCCGGTGCGTGGGTGTGTTCAAATTGGATGGTGGTGTGCGTAATGCCAAAGCGCTCGGCCAGCATGCGGCGGATCTGCTCCGCGATGATCTCGGTCTCAGACGTAGGCATATCGAGGATTTTTACATGGCAGGAAAGAGCCGCGGAACGAGACCCCAGGCTCCAGACATGGACATCGTGCACCTCCCGCACACGCGGGACCTGCAGGATCGCGGCTGCCACCCCCTCCAGAGTCATGCCTTTGGGGAGGCTTTCCAGCAGAATGTTACCGGAATCAACGATAACTCCGAAGGCGCTCCACACGATCATGCCGGCGATGAGAAAGGCGAGCAGGGGGTCGATAAAGTGCTGGCCCGTCCAACGGATCAGCCAGGCGCCGGCGATGATCGCGATGTTGGAAAGCGAGTCGCCCAGGTTGTGAATGAACACGGCTCGCAGGTTGAGGTCGTTGCGTTGGTGTGCCAATCCTAGCGTAATCGTTCCATTGCTGACCAGGGCCGCCAGCCCCACCCATATCATCACCCCTGTCTGGATCGGCTCCGGGTGCAGGATGCGCTGATAACCCTCATAACAGATGCCTAAGGCGATCGCTGTTAGAATGAGCGAGTTGATGAACGCCGCTAGCACACCAGCACGTTGATACCCAAACGTCTTCTGGTGGTCGGGCGGTCGTCGCTCGAGATAAATGGCCACCCAGGCGAGCAACAGAGAAGGCAAATCAGAAAGGTTGTGCCAGCCGTCGCTGATCAAGGCCAGGCTGTGAGAGAGCGTTCCGGCAACGAATTCCGCCGCGACCAGCACAACCGTGAGGACCAGGGCCAGCCTGACCATCCACGTGACGTTCCGCTGCTCGCCATGGAGATGCATCGCGCCTGGCTGGAATTGTAGGGTAGGGTGTGGAAGACGTGCAACCCGCAGCGCCTAAGGCACCGAGCACCACTGCGAAGAACCACGCGGCTTGAGTTAAGATATTCTCTGGCTAAGGCTCGGCGGCCGAGGTAACGATTTGAGAGCCAGCCAGGAGAGCCATGGGACTGCGAAGTATTCGCCGCAAGCACAACAGGGAACTTAGAAACCAAAGGGGGTGCTCGGCGTACTGCCCTCCCTCTTCCCGTTCTTGGGCGGGTTTCGTCCTTGCTCGGGCAGTGCAAGGCGCCCTGGTTCTCGCCTTACTCGGGTCCGTTCACAGGGCGTTT
>CADDZE010000103.1 GCA_902812465.1 Acidobacteriota bacterium
ACCAGATGCGCCGCGGTGCCGTGCGCTCCGCGAGCGGCCGATCGGCTTGCGCGGCGAGAGCGTGCACGGCGATGTCGATGCAGGCAGTCTTGCCGGAGGCGGTGGGCAGGTCGATGACTCGGGGCCACTCCCCCGCGGCCACCCGCTCCGCGAGCATCGCCTGCCAGGGGAAGGGCTCGTGGCCCCAGAGGGCTCCAAACGCCTCAGCAAACGGAATCAGCATGCTCGGAACTGACCTGCTCCGAAATGCGCGTCTGCCCCAAGCGCCATATTGAGGACAGTCGGGTCATCAAAGGTTAACTCAAGCCAAAAACCCAATCGCTTCCTAAATCTCCACCCACGCCTGGAAGGGCCGCTGTCCTCGTTGTTGAAGTACTCGTGGACAAGGAGAGACGACACACCCCCGGCGCCTCCCGGGCCATCCGTCTTGCGGACTGAAACTGGGCGTCCGACGCCCAACCGTTCTGTACAGAACGCCACCGCCTCCTCCACATTGAATCTATGTTGCTCCGAACGCCACCGGATGGGGGGTAGAAACGGCGTCATGCTCACCCAGCGCGTTGCCGGCTTTGGTTGTGTCGACCCCGCAATCGTCTCCTCGGGGATGACAGTGATTGGATACGGACTTCCGTCAACTCGGATGTGGTCAACACCGAGCAAGGCGTGCAGCTCCGCACGCGTGAGGCAGCCCGCCGGAACGCGAACGGTCAAGGCGTCAACAGCACCCGTCTCGGAAAGACGCGGCAGGTAATAGGCATGCCGATGACCGAGCGCAATCCTCCCGTCGGGCTCCCGTCCGGTGAGGGTCAGTGAATGTGCTTTTGCTTCTGTAAGGGCTCGGTGTCTCGCCACAGCGGCATCACGGAAGGCGCGCGCCACTGGGATTAACGATCGAAGTGGGATCGGGATCCGGCGACAAAGCCGGAAGCGTATCTCGTCTACTTTGACCTGCCCGTCGGCCTCGAGCGGCTTTGGGCGCGGCCGAATCTCGTGAACGAGGAGCCCACCTGGCACCGCGTACTCGATCCAGCGAGCCCCACGGGGCAGTGGCATCCTGAGGTGAAGCAGGGTGTCGACCAGGTGAGGCGGATAACCGGCCGTTGCAGTCGTCTTTCTGCCGCCATTTGAAACAGCCCAAAGGTCAAAAGCACGAAAGTCCGCCGCGGCACAGAGCACCTGGCGGTAGACTCCGTTCGTGACTAAGTGTCCAGGCTGGGGAGGACTGACACGCTTCGTGCCAGCTGGGGGTTCCGTATAACCTACGACGCGAAGCCGGGCACGCGACTCGCTGCGACCCAGATAGCGGAGGCGTCCGAGCAGCGCAGCTAGCAACGCCCGCTGGCCTTCAGTCAGACTCACATGAAATTGGAAACAGAACCGCCCCCCCTCCGGAACAGCGTAAAAGTCGTGATGCAGCACACGATCAGACCCTGCCAGTCGGATGGGCTGATAGTAGCGAAGCTCATGGAAAGAGGCCTTTGGAAGCCAAAGTTCTGGCGGATCAGACCGACCGAGCGCCTCCAACAGAGCATCGCGATCCGCTTCAGAGGACGGGGGCGACCCCATCGAAAACCAGGCGGATGCCAGAGCGCGGAGAAGCCGCCACGGCGACGGCGGCCACTCTGGGCCCGCCATGCCGAACTGCGATTCACCCCAGATGTGGGCGTGGTAGCGCCCGGCGAGGAGTTTGACCTCGATAACCGTCGCGTTCCTCATCAGCGGTCGTCCTGCTCTTCAGTATCGCCGCCTGATTCCTCCTGACCGCCTGATGGCTTGGGCTTCCGCTCCTCTTTCTTCTTGCGCTTGTACTGGACCTCCACCAACGGCCCTTCGTAAAGTTGAGCACCCCGCCCAGCCGACCCGCTGTTCCTGTCGCCGCTCGCATCCTTCTCGACTGCGAGAGCCTCGCTCAGAAGCCTCTCCAAGTCGGGCCGATGGCGGGGCAAGGCCTGCATCAGCTCTCTGGCGCTGACTTGATCGGTCTGCGAATCCCCTTCCCAAGAGATTGACTTGCAGCGGAGGTAGCAGTCGGCTCGCAGCCGCAGGCTCGGGAGAGTCTGGCGACTGCGCGGGTCGAACGCGAGCTTGTTGCTAAGGAACGAACCGATCTTCCAGAGAGCGAGACCTAGCAAGAACTTCTTCTCCGTGTCGCCGAGTGCGAGGGCCTTTAGCCCGAGCAGGTCGATTTCGAACCAGGCTACAATCGTCTTCGGCACGATGCGGCTTTTAGCCGCGATGCTTTGGCCTTTGTTCGCGCGCTCCTCGCGCGTGGACTCGGGTTCTATCGCATCCCACTTCACCATCCCATAATGAACCTCAGGCTCGTCAGCGAGCTCCGCTTCCAAGCGGCCGTGCAGGAGCCTAGTTTGCCGGAGTCCGACGAACTTCCACTGCACGAACTGGAAGCCGTGCAGCAGAGCTCCGGGATCGAGAGCGAACACAAGCTTCTCAAGTGCCGCTCGCCTGTCCAGGGGCCAGGAGTCGCCGCCTTGTGTGAGTCCCAGTTTCTCTTCAAACAACTGCTTCATCGTCTTCACCGTCGGTCCGACGTCGATCGTTCCGTCTAGCACGTAGGACGATGCGCATCGGTGTGGCTCGCATAGATTCGTCGTCAGGAGATTCCCGTCCGGGTCGCGGACCGCGATCACAGGCAACCCTTTCAGCTCGTCAGTCCAAACACCCGGCTCCCTCATGCAAACGGCTTCGAGCCGGTTGGCCATGCTCTGCTCACTCTCCACTAGGCACCAGCGTCTCCCCTCCTCGTCGCGGTAGATGCAGGGTCCAATGTCAGGGAAGCCGGTGGGCTGGAGGAACCTGCCGTTGGCCAGCTGTAGCGAGGCAGTAATGACCACCTGGTGCTGTCCGTAAAGCGTTTCGATCAAAGAGCCGGTCCGTCCAGCACTGGCGTCGGTTTCCTGACTCGTCATGATGTCACCTCCATTTCTTTCAAGGTCTTTGTTTCCTCGGCCGCCACCCAGAGCCTTTGCGAAAGCGCAATCACGTCCTTCCGGGCTATTGGAACCATCAATGCCACCGCTAACCGCGCAGCCTCAACATCAGGCACCACCGGTTCGAAACTCGCCACCGCCTTGCCCATCGGCCTTGGCTCTTCGTCCCACGGAAGCCCGTCTAGGCGGAGCCGAGAGAGGGCCCGCGCGGCAGCGCGCTGGGCCTGTTCTGTCTGTCCGATGCTCAGCAGGCGCACCACCTCTCCATCGCGCGGTGGGCGCGAGTCCGGGGCGGGCTTGATTCCAAGCTCGAACCACAAGCGGAGGGCGGCGTAAGCCGGTGGGACCGTCGCCACGCTCCCAGACGCTCCAGGCTGGCACCAGCCCGGGTCACTGTTCTGCCAATCGAGCAAGGCGAAAAGACCCGCCAAACGGTGGACCTCTCGCACGTCGACCTGGCCCCGAAGCAGGGCAGCGATGTCCCCAAGAGGCGCCGACCTTGCCCCCGCGAAGGGCAGGCGGTCGAAGTCTGCACTGTCGAACCAGCGGTACCACAGGAGCGCCTTGAAGTCAGCCAGCGGCTCGAGGCCCGCCCAGCGGAGAGGGCGGGAGGGAGGTGGATCGGGTGCTTTCCACGACCTCGTAGCCCGGTCGTATCTGACTGGCAGCATGTGCTCTAGTACCGGTCCAACGCCTGCGTGGCCACTCTGCGCCTCTACGCCCAGGATCGAGCCGATGGCACGGCCGAGCCGATAGGAGGCGTCAGACGCGAGGCCATCCCGGAGTGCTTCTTCCCAGACCCGCGCCGGGAGTGGCGGCAGCGGGCGGGGCGTTCGGCGAGCGTCCTCTAAATCGCGGCGGAGCGCGCCTGGGAGAAGGATGGAGCGGCTCAAATCCCACAGAGCGTCGAGCACGCCGCGGTAGGCTTCGAAGCCAGGCTCGTCTACGGCCACGTGGATACAGTCCTCGACCCGGGCTCGCGCTGCACCCAGCTTGTGCGAAAGGGCAAACTGATCCAGCCAACCTGTTTCAGCAAGCGGGGCGAGCATGAGTCTCAGGTGGCCACTCGCTCCACCTCTCCCACCGACCCGGGTCACGCCACGGGAAATCCCCTGGGGCATGGGTGTGCGCTGTCCTGGTCGCCGCCCTTCCAGTACGAAGCGATGGAAGATATCGAAGGCCGCGCCCGCTCCGCGCCCCACCACCGCAGCCCGGAACTCCGCGGCAGTGGCAGCGAAACCGCGTGCAGACAACCGAGCCTGGAACTGGCGCACCTGCATTTCGAATTCCCCGAGCGTCCGGGGCCGGTCGGCAGTCCACGTCGGCAGGTGTAGCTCGTCGTTCCTGAAATACTTGCCGGCACCGAGCTCAACGGTCGAGCCCTCAAAGACGAACGGAAAGGCCGGGTAGCTGCGTCGTCCCCAGCGTAGCCGGCGCAGGCTTCCGCTGAACAGCATTGCTCCGCGCAGAGCGAGCAGGAAGCACCACGCGCTCCTCGGCGCGTCCTTCTCTCGCTCCCAGGAGCTTATCCCTGTCGCGTAGCGCTTCATCGACTCCGGGAAGAAGAGGTACCCGCTATCTAACCGAATCTGTAGGGAGGGATTTCCTTCCGCAAAAAGCGACCAACGCAGGGCTTGCTTGGCGGCGGTCCTGGCGGCCTTCTTGGCGGCCTTCTCGGCGGCCTTCTCAATTTGTGAGAAATAATCTCCGGAGCCCTCTTGGCCGTGAGCTGGGAAGAGAGGGTGCGCTTTTGTCTCTTCTGCCTCATCGTGCATCCCAAAGGGCACAACAATGGCACGGGCCCAGCGGGCCAAACTCGGCTCAAACGCGTCGTGCTCGCTAGCACGTTTGAGCGGCGAGTCACGCCGCGGCACGACAATCACAGGGCACCCCTTCTTCATACCCTTCGCTTTCGCCTGCGGGTGATCCGAGCAAGGAAGAGGCTTGTTGCAAGATCTCCGCCGAGTCGGCCTGAACGCCTTTGCCACGCCCCTGCCCCATTCCAGAGCGATTTCATACAGCCGTTTCTCAACTGCGCGCCTCGCAGTCTCGGCGTCTCCAGCCATGTCGGACGGAAGCTCGGCCACAAGGTGGAATGCATCGTCCCACCAGAAGAGCGCGTCCGGCCACTCCTCCCCGACTATGGCCATGATCCCGTAGCCCTTCAAAAGGTCGCCAAGGGAGCGTGGTGAAACACCGCGGAATACGATCCGAGTCATCAACTCGCCCTCCAGTCCGCCACCCGTACCAGCCCTTCCAGGTAAGCAAGAAGAAACGGCCCGTAGTCTTGTAGCAGCCGGCGGACGCGACCTTGCCAGCCTGGTCCACTGCGCGAAGGCAACAGGATCCCCGGGTCGAGTACCAAAGGCCCGCATGTTCCACGGGGCAGGGCGTCCTTGGAGATGCGATCCTCTGGGCGCACACCGCAAAGGTCGTTGGGATTCTCGTCGTCCCAGGCCTCCGGCAGGAGCCGCACCTTGCCGTGATGGGCGAGGATTAAGAAAGCCGCGAGGTCGTCAGCTTGGTTCGCCTGGAGGAAGGCGAGTAGCGATGCCAGCTCATGGCGGAAGCCGGCCGGCTTGCCGCCGCGCCGGTTCGACTTCGCATACAAGACACCCGGCTTGGGATGACCATCCTCTGGCTTCCCGGCCGTGCTCAGCATGTTTTGGAACGGCCAGCGTAACTTGCCGCTCTCGTCGCGCTCCAGTGCCTTGCCTACGTCGTGCCATCGAGCAGCAGAGATCACCGACGCGTGGAGACCTGCCGGCAAGTTCAGGGATGTCACCAAATCCCGAGCGTTCTGCTCCGCCTTCTGCAAATGGGGCTCGAGCTCCATCCATTGCTTTGCGAAGCTACGCGGGTCCTCATGGCGAGCACGCACCCCGACGATGCGGTCGTCGATCTCCTCGATCAGCTTTGCCGTCCCACGGTCGACCCGTATCCAGGCGCGTACCATCGCCCCGTCGCCATGGGTCCATCGATCGACGATCTCACCGGGAGCCTCCTTAGCCCCGGGCGTCCAGCCAAACCCTGCTTCATATGATCCTACGCCGATGTCTACCATGACGGTGTCCCCGGCACGGATGTCAGTTCCTCGTGCCTTGCGCCAAGCCGCGCCCCGCTTCCCGCCAGTGGCGAGGCTGAGGATCCAGACGTCACGGTCCTTTAGGGCATCGCGCACCTCGTAGAACGGTACAAGGCAGAGCTCATCAGGATGGATCGGCACCTGCTGGTCGGGATCGAGACCGCCCTCCATCCGTCGCCAGAGGACATACGCATCGACGTCCCGGTCCACTGCTCGGATGAACGGACCGATATCGGAATGACCCCCACTCAGGTCCGGATCGGTGTCGAAGAGATCATCGAGATCGAAGCGCCTCAGCACCGGGCCATCGACTGGAAGTGACACCGGAATCTTCGCCAACGTTTCCGGCGAGACAGAACTGGAGTGACTTTCCATCACCTTCTCCAGCTGCGCACGTGCCTCGTCCAGCGCCTTTGCCTCGTAGGGCAAGGCGGCCTCGCGCCTCTGTCGCTCCGCGTACTTTTCCGGAGACTCCCCCTGCTTGCGTTCTGGCTGGAGCGGCTCGAACACGATGGCCGGAGCGGGATCCCTATGACCCTCCCGAACGTCCGTTGCGCTCGGTCGGGTGCCGCTCCGGTTGAGCCGTCCGAGACGCTGCACGAGAGAGGGCCACGGGCATAGCTCCGTGAATAGCGCGTCGGCGTCAATGTCCACGCCCGCCTCGAGCACTTGGGTCGCGACGATGACGCTGCCTCTGGGTGGCACAGGCGCTCCGAGCTTCTGTTCATAAGTGGCCTTGCGTTCTCGGGGTCTCATCCGCGCGTGAAGAAGCAGCACCTCAGGTCCAGCATCCCCGTGCTCTCGAAGGTTCTCATACAGCGCGCATGCCCTTTTTACCTGGTTGACGAATACCAGCACCGCCCGACCGCCTTCCGCTGCGCTACGGATGCGCTCAAGAAGTTCGTGGCTTTGCAGGGTCCAACCCGAGCTCGTTGCCGCCACGGCACCTTTGGACCTGCGGCTCCTCCGCTCTTTGCTACCCTGCCCAACACGAGCAAGGTCCGGTTCGAGGTGCAGCTCAAGAGACTTTGGCGCAGTCCATCGGGCGCGGAACTGTTGGTTCTGAAGATCCTTGTCTGAATACGTATGAGCTGGGCGCGACAGCTTTCGCTGCTTCCGCTCAGGTGTCTGCATCCAGTCAGGCAGCTCGTGGGACCCCTTCTGGCTGCCTAAGGTGGCGCTCATCCACACCGTCCGCCGCGAGCCGTGGTGTTGTGGCGTCTCATCCCAGAACTGCTGCAGCTGAACGCTCGTCGTGCGGCCGGACCCCATCAGCTGCACCTCGTCCATGACCCACAAGGTATCAACGTTCAGGAACCCGAAATCGACCGGCCAAAGCTGGGGTGCCATAGCGAAACCGCGATTCAGCGCACGGGACAGAAGCATGTCCTGCGTCCCAATGATGATTGCCGAACGTTCGGGATATTCGCGCCAGTCGCTCTGAGCTTCGCCGCCCAACAGCGTAACGACAGCGACCTTATCACGAGCGGTCCAGTCGATCTCGTAGTGCGTGAGGTCATTACCAGCGAACTGAGCTTCACCAGCCAGCAAGCCCACGTTGTTGGCCCAGCGCACCGCTCGAGATCGGGTCTGCTCCACCAGCACGCGCATCGGCAGGCAGTAAACAAGCCGCCTGGGCAGTTGGGCTCCGCACGCCCGCGCCACGAGCCACACCGCAATGACTGACGTTTTCCCAAGCCCAGTCGGGATGTCGATTAGTTCCGGGACGTCACCTTTGAGCATTTGTTCAAGCAGGTCTTCCTGCCATGGGAAGAGTGTCTCTCTTTCTCCGAGGCCCAAAGCCGAGCGTAGCAAGTGCCTGGCTTCAGACTTGTTCATCGCTCACTCCTGGAAAGGGCTAAATCTGCGTGTGGAGAACGGGATCACCGCACTTAACTGTCGTACGCCACAGCCACTGCCTGCCCACCCGTCGAATACACCTAATGCGTTGGCATCGTACTTGCGTCCACAGCTTGTATCGTTGCCCTGTAATGCTAGGTCCTTCACTGCGGCTGTCATGTTTGCACCAAAGGACGGCACACCCCGTACCCTCGGTACCGTCCGGCCCCGATCACCACCGGCCCCAGTACAGGCTGGTCGAACACCAAAATCGCGTGCGCATGTCGGCGCTTGCTCCCGTCCTTACGCTCCAACGGCGGAAAGACGTGAGCTGGCGGCACCCCCAGGTGGGCGGAGACCGGTGTGACAATGACCTCGCGCGGGCGCGGCAGCCCGATGGCCGTACACGCGGTGCCGAGCATCTCGGCTACCTCCCGGTCGTAGGCAACCCGGTCCT
>CADDZE010000104.1 GCA_902812465.1 Acidobacteriota bacterium
GGGGCTGCGAGGGCGTATTCAACGGGTAAGGACGGGCGTTGAGAGCGGAATTGGAGTAGGTGTCGAAGAGATTGCCGCGCAGGCGGTTCACGCGGGGCCGCTGGTGAGTTCCAAAGAAGAACGTCACGTCCTGGGCGCGCTCGGCCCCGCCGCCGAAGCCTGGGACGCCTGGGGTTTTGTCCTCCATTTCAAAGAAACGAAAACGTCCGCCACCGTGGCCCTGTTGGGGAGGAGCGCTGGCGCTCACCACGTTGCCCGTCAGCAGGAAGGAGTTTTCGGCGCTGGCAGAGCCATTTTCCCCCTGATTGCCGTTTCCTTCCCCCTGCAGATCGCTGGAAGCCATGGCGTCCTGCATGCCTTGCTGAGAGAATCGCAGTCCGGCTGTGTTGCTGGGCTGCATATCACCGCCCAGCGCCTCAGCGACGGCGGGTGGTTGCCCGTTGCGGGCTGGAAGCTGGGTGTTGTTCCTTGCTTCGATCCCCTGTGAATTGGCCCCGCGCGCATTTCCGCCCCGGCCCCAAGGCATCACCGGATTCGCTTCTCCCGGCGTTGCCAGGGCGAGGGAAACATCCAATTTATCCTGCGCTCCGGAAGTAACGGTCAAAGGGCCTTTCATTTGCGGGCGAAAGCCAACCAACAGCACGATGACGCGGTAGTCGCCAGGTTGAACGCCGGTAAACTGGAAGTTGCCTGCCTCGTCTGACCACGTCTCCTTGCGCTGGCGGGTGGCCGGGTTAATGAGCAGAACCCTCGCGCCAGGAACAGAAACACCCCCGGGGCCCTCCACGTGACCTGTGATCGAACCGCCTGAGACGGATTGGGCGTAAATATTCCCGCCGAGAAACAAAGCCGCCAGCAGCAAAATAGAAAGCAGTGGGATCGGAATCCGCCTGGAGCGCCGGTCGCACATTAGGTTTTGTGAAAGCATGGGGTTAGAAAAAGCGCAGGACTCCGTGTTGCTCATATAGGCATAAAGACGATGGGGAGGGGTTTGAGGTTGCAGCGCCATGCACTTTTATGTTTGCTGTGAACCAGGCAAGAAGTTCCAAAATATAGCCTTCGGCCCGGCTCCCGGGCGGAATCACTTCCGCTGCCAGCCGCCGCCTTCGCCCGAGGACAAACCGCAGCGCGCGGCCTCGGGCATTGCCTTCAATGTGAATCGGGACTCGCAAGTTATCTTCATAACTCCCGCCGTTTCCGGCACATCGTCGGTTCGTTTTCATCCGCTCCACCGCCTTCCAGCTATAGCGTCACACCAGGCGCATTTGATACGCGGGGTACGCCGGACAAGCTTTTGTTTGCGCCGGCGGCCGTCACCGGCAGCGGCAACGGCAGCCCGAAGAGCAGCGGCATGATCGGCAACTTTCCGTGTGGCCGGTACAGAACATCCAGTTGGGGCTGCAATACACCTGGTATTTCAACTTTAACGGAGCCAGCAAGAACTATGACGCCGCCGACCGGAATGCCTCGGGAAACAACTCCCTGTACATGGTGATATGGGTCGTCTTCTGAGTGTATGGAAGGTCAAGAAAGCGAGGATGATCTCGAGACCCGCACTCCACCAAGGAGGCCAACGATGAGCAGGCAGGCAAGCTCGCGACGATGGCTCGTCGCGTGTGCTGAATTGACCCTGCCAGTTCAGCCTGTCATCACTTGCATGAGTATGGGTGTTGCATCGGAGCGCAAGGTGTCCACAGGCTCGATCACCGGTAAGGTGACCTTCGAAGGCGCGCCACCCGAACGGCCGACCATCCAGATGGATCAGGACCCAGTGTGTGTGGCGAAGCACGCCGAACCCCCACGCGTGGAGGATGGCGCAGTGAATGCGAATCGGACCCTGCCCAACGTATTTGTGCGTGTGAAGGACATGCCAGAGTCCTTCCGCCCTCCCGCTGAGCCAGTGATTCTGGACCAGCACGGCTGCCAGTACGAACCCCACGTGCTTGGAGTGATGGTGGGGAAGGAGCTGCGAATCGTCTGCAGCGACACGACCATCCACAACATCCACATCATGCCTAAAGAAAACCAGGAGTGGAACCAGTCGCAACCTCCCGGCGCCCCGCCCCTGGTCAAGAAGTTCACTCATCCGGAGATCATGATTCCCCGTGAAGTGCAATCAGCATGCGTGGATGCGGGCCTATATCGGAGTCACCCCTAACCCTTTTTACGCGGAGACGGGCAGCGATGGAACGTTCACCATTGAAGGGGTGCCGCCGGGCCAATACACGCTTGCAGCTTGGACGGCGACGTTCGGCTCCCAGGAGTAGAAAGTTACCGTGCGAGCCAACGAATCCACTAAGGCCGATTTTAATTTCCGTGCCCGATGAGTCTTTGGCCGAAAGAGCTTGCTACGAGGTGGACAGCTCAATCCTAATAGCGGTCACGTCGACGGAGAAGGTGCTGTGGCGCGCCGGTTGCCCGTGCTGGCTGTTCGCAAACTACGATCTCATCTCCCACGGGAAGCGCGGACCAGGTGCAGCTCCGAAGGATCCTTTTCCGCACAGCAAGCCAGATTTCCGGAACTGAGTGTGACGGAGGTCACAGCGGGCTCGCCGCCACCAGGGTATCGTGTGGTACACAGGGGAGGTGAGTCAAGATGACCGACGATCGCGACGTCCTAGATGTACTGAAGGCGGAACTGGACTTCATTGACGCGGGGGGTTATGGGCGCTCCGTGCGGACTCCATGGAAGCCAACCTCCATCTTTGAGGATTCGCTGACTTGCCTCAACTTCGGCGACCCCAATCACACGCATCCCTGTAGCGAATGCCTCTTGATAGAGTTCGTCCCGCCCGAGCACCGGCACAACAGGGCACCGTGCCACTACATTCCCCTCAATGCCAAGGGTGAGACGGTGGCCAGCTTGGAGGGCGGCAATCGCGACGATCTGGAGGATGCAGTCAAGCAGTGGCTGCGTGCCAACATCAGCCAGATTGAGGAAGCGCGCAGCCGACTCAGCGCCGCTCAAGGTGCCGGCTGGCAGAAGCTGCTGCCAGCCAGCCGCGGCCGCCCACGGGTGCTGGTGGTGGACGATGACGAGCGTATGCTAGTCGCCCTTCAGAGCCTGATGGAAGATGCTGGCTATGACACGCATACGGCGTGGAGCGGGCAGGAAGCACTGCGTCTGCTGCGCCAGGGACACTACGATTTTGTCTTGCTTGATGATTACCTGCCAGGCATCAGCACGGAAGAGGTGTTGCGACAGCTCCAACAAATGTCCAGCCGGACGGCATTCATGATCATGCAGACCGCTACGCTTCCTGATTACTTAGCCGTCCGGTATGCTCGCTTGGGCGCCCGTTACTTTGTGCCGAAGCGAGACCCGCAGGAGGTGGCACGGCGCGCCGACACGTACTTTACTCGTCGGCGCGTCACGAGCGGCACGTAAGGCAGCACAAGGTTGCGGCGCTCTGCCCGTGGAGTGCTGCTCGAGCCGGACTGCCGTGCTGCCTACTCAGCCGGGAGACCTCCGCCGTTTCACGCCGCCCGCTGACGGGCTCCTCATGATCCGCAACCAGCGCTATTTCGCCGTTGTGATCGATAAAGCGGATGTGCTCTAGTCGGTCATGGGCGCTGCGGCGGGCCGAGCGCGACACCACCCACATCGGTCTTGGGCGTGATGGTTTTCGAAAGGAGCTTGACCGCGACCGGAAGCCTAGCTCGCGAGTGATCTTCGCCGCGTCCTCCGATCGCGAGCAATGCGGGTCTCGACAGTGGGGATGCCCTAAACTTCGAGAAGCTACTTCAACTCGAATTCGGTGAGCAGGATACGTCCCGATTGTCTCGCCGTTTGCGATCAGGTGGCTTGCATAATCGCGCTTCGGCCCCGAAGCTTGACTCGGACACTAGTGCTGCCGTCTCGCATAGGCTGCGTAGGTTGTAGGTGTAGCGCTACACACAACA
Organism: Acidobacteriota bacterium; assembly: GCA_902812465.1. Lineage (GTDB taxonomy): Bacteria > Acidobacteriota > Terriglobia > UBA7540 > UBA7540 > CADDZE01. The sequence goes on from CADDZE010000104.1 coordinate 3,904, forward strand.
GAAGATACGTACCGCGGTATCCAGATAAATGAACGTGGGAATGCCGGCCCGCGCCAGGATACACTCACCGGCGGCTATCGAAGCGCCTCCCATCTAGCTGGCAAGCAAGGGCTTACTGTCGAGGCTGACCAGCCCTTTTGGTCTTTCAGCAATCGGCGGGGATCAGTCATCGCCTGCAGGGTGAGGCTTACCAGCGGTCCATCGTTGTTTGGGTCGTTTGACACCACTTCCACCGCCTTCATATACCGCTCCGAGTCGGCATCTCCTTGGACATCGGCCGGATTCTAATGGCTGCAATGCGGCGGCAAAACCCCGTTCAACTCCGCCACTGTCTCGTCCGAAAGCTGGGTGAGCTTGCTGCCCTGGGTCACTAGCGAGTCGGTTGCCAACACTGCTAAGCCGCCGGCGTTCTGCACGGGTCGTCTCCCAAATACTCGATTAGGTATCCCCAGCCCAAATCGATCATTGACCCAAGGGACACCTAGGCGCTGAAGCCAACCTGCTCGCGCAGGCTCCAGTCGAGTCTTGCCGTGCAGAGCGCACCGCTCTGGCTGATGGCTACGCTGCCGGGACGTGCGATGGTGGAGGCAAACGTGGCGCGGGCTCATCACGCCGAGACAATTCGGGCCAATGATCCGCATAGGGCCGCCCTCAACCTTGGCCAGACTTGTTTGTTTTAAGTTCGCCCCTGCGGCTCCGCGCTTCTTGAATCGGTAGCGGTGCTCTTCGGTTACCTTCTGCCGACCTTGTCGTCACCTGCGGAGTCTACTGGGGACGCGACGTGCTCAGGCAATGATGGCTGGCACTCACGTAGCGATGATGACTTCCGCGCTTTTGAAGCATGGCATCCGGCACCTGCGCGGCGAGTGGACGTATCAGCACGAGTCGATTGGCTAGACGCAGGGTAGCATGGCCCGGTTGCGGATGCTTCGGTCTCCGACTGAGCCGAGCGCGTATGCAAGTGCTGAGTTCCTACACCCTGCGGACAAGTCGAGCCTGATGATGAGTCAGTACCCATGCCCTTCGGCAGCAGCTGTGGCTTTACCGCGGTGTAGCCGAAAATTGATCACGAAATAGAGGATGGCGAGGGGAAAGCCCACAACCCACCAACCGAGGGCGGTGCGGAGACCCTGAGGATCGCTCGCTGCGGCGTAGGCGGTGACCGTCAGCGCAGGGTCCGTCGTCGCTCGCAGCATAGTAGGAAAGAAACAGGTGGCGGTGGCTGCGAGCACAGCAGCTAGAAAGCAGCTTGAACCGACAAACGCCCTCAAGTGCGCGCCGCGTGCCAGCCCGAAGAACACCTGCACGGCACCGAGTACTGCGACCAACAAGCAGAACCAAGCCAAGGGTCTTCGAGTGAGAGCCTGAAAGATCTCCGGATTGACATAGATGGTCGCCAGGGTCGCCGCCACCCAGAGGATCGCGGTGGCGAAATAGAGCCTGGAGCCCAGCGCGTGGCTGCGGGTGCCTACCGCTCCATTGGTTTTCCAAGTGAGAAAAACTGCGCCGTGAGCGGCCAGCGCCGCCCAAGCGAATAGACCCACCAGCACGGTGTACCAGTCGAGGATACCCACGGGGTTGCGACCGCTGAAATCAGTGAAGAGGGGTAGCGCGAACCAGCCGTTCTGGTCGAGCGGCACGCCGCGAATTAGGTTCCCCAAGGCAGCGCCAAAGAACACGGCGAGCAGCGTGCTTGCTAGCGAGAAGATGAAGTCCCAGGCTGCGCGCCACAGCGCATCATTCACATGGCTGCGAAACTCAATGGCCAGACCGCGCAGGATCAGCGTCCACAGGACTAGAAAGATGGCGAAATAGAAGCCGGAGACGCCAACAGCCAGCACCTTGGGGAACGCAACGAACAGGGCACCGCCCGAGGCGAGCAACCAGACCTCGTTACCGTCCCAGAAGGGTCCGATAGCGGCAAGCGTCTGCCGACGCTCCTCGTTGGTCCGAGCCACCAGGCAATGCACTGCTCCGGCACCGAGGTCAAAGCCGTCCATTACCACGTAGGCCGCCAGCATGACCGATGTAATACCGTACCAGAGCTCAACCACGGGCCACCTCCGCACCGATCTCTACCGGGCCGTGGGCAATCTCCCGCCCGATCATGAACAGGAACAGAACGCCGATAACGAAATACAGGCCGCAGAAGCCGATTAGGGTGAAGAGTGCCGTACCGGCGTGCACGCTGGGGCTGGCAGCATCTGCCGTGCGCTGCAAGCCATAAACCACCCAGGGCTGACGTCCCAATTCAGCGGTCAGCCAACCGGCGGTCACTGCGATATACGGCAGGGGAAAGGCCGCCATCAGCACCCACAGCAGCCAGCGGCTCCGGGCGAGCCGTCCCGTCCACTTCAGAATTGCTGCCAGGACCATGATAGCCATCATGATCGTGCCGAGGCCGGCCATGATGTGAAATGAATAGTAGAGCAGTTCGATGTTATCCGGCCAGGTGTCGGGAGAAAAGGCGAGCAGACCTTTGACGTCGCTATGAAAAGTGCCGTAGGCAAGGAAGCTCAACATCCCGGGAATGCGGATGGGATTGTCCAGCCGGCGGGCGCTGACGTTCGGCTGCCCAATCAGGACAATGGGCGCCATCGGCCCGCTCTCGAAACGCCCTTCCATAGCAGCCAGTGAGGGCGTCTGGTATCGAGCCACGAGCTTGGCTTGGCGATCGCCGGTCGGGAAGACCACGAGCACAGCCGCGATGACGCCGACCGTCGTCCCCACACTCAGAAACCGCCCCGCCGCTTCGCTGTGCCGGCCGCGGAGCAGGTAATAGGCTCCCACCGCACAGACGACAAAGGCTGCGGTTACGACGCTCGAAAGCATGTTGTGAGCGTATTCCATCAGCGCCCAGCGGTTCAGCACGAAGGCCCAGAAGTCGGCAAGCCTCAAGCTGCCGTCCGCCCCGATTGCGTACCCGGTGGGATGCTGCATGAAGGCGTTGGTAGCCACAATGAAGTATCCAGAGAGCCAGCTTCCCACGAACAGCGCTACCGCGGCTATAAAGTGCCCCACCTGGTTCAATCGCTGCTCGCCCCACACCAGCAGGCTCAGGAAGCTGGACTCCAGGAAAAAAGCAAACAGCCCCTCCATGGCTAGTGTGTGGCCCACGACGCTGCCCGCGTACCGCGAGAATCCGGCCCAGTTGGTCCCGAACTGGAACTCCATGGGGATGCCAGTCACCACGCCGACCGCGAAGTTAATTCCGAAGATGCGGATCCAAAAGCGCGTCACGCGGTTCCAGCACTCATCGCCGGACTTGAGAGCCATCGCCTTCATCACCACGATGAGCAGCGCCAAGCCCATGGTGAGGTTGGGGAAGAGGTAGTGGTAAATAACCGTGAAAGCGAATTGCAAGCGGTGCCACAACAAGGCGTCACGCATCCGGCTCTCCTTCTACCCTGCCTGATTGAAAGTGGTGCTACGGTCCGGGAATCAACGAGCCATGGGAAAAAAATCACTAACGGCGCTGGATAGGTAAGTTGCCACTGACCTCTTCACACGGGGCCGCTCGATTGGGCTTCTCAGATTAACCTTCAACTTCTCCCTCAGCATAGCTTCGGCCAATCGCGAGATTCGCGCTTGCGCTGCTTTTTTTTGTGCCAACCGGTATAAGCTTTTACCAAGATCAACCGAGCCTCGCCTCGTCATGCCCATGTGTCTCCTGGCCAGCTATCGGCCTCCTCATGGCTTAAAGGTGGATGTGGATGGTGGTCCCGGTTGTCAAGACCAAAATCGGCCATCAATAAGTTAGCGACCTGGGTGTCTGATTTGAGTGGGGCGGACGAATCCGCCCCAGCCATTCCGGCCCTTGAGTCGGCGCTCGAGTCGC
>CADDZE010000105.1 GCA_902812465.1 Acidobacteriota bacterium
GCCAAAGTCCGCTTCTGCCGAGTCAGGAACTGCTTCCGCACCATCACCCGGACAAGGTCCTCGACCTCCTCAGACAGACGTGCAGTCCCTTTCCCTCCGGAGGAACGGCCAGGAACCAAATCTGTCAGCAAACCAGAACCACCGCGATGGCGTCTGATCAGCACGTACACCTGGCGCCGCGATACGCCCAACGCCACGGCTGCAGCATCAACCGCCGCCCTGCCAACAACCGTGCGCGCAGCCAAGGGCCCGATCACGGCCGAAACCGACTTCGTCCGATCCCAGAGAACATCCGGCATCGTCAACGTGCCCGGCTCACGAATGGGCGCCGATTCCGCATCCACTCCGACACCTCCCTCGGCGTGCAGAGGAGTAGTAAGCAAAAATGACCCTAGTGCAGAGGAGTACGGAAAAACCAGTGCTCAACACACGCCTGCACAACCGTGAAAACAGGCTGCCCGCCGTTGCATGCGAGTACGGAAAATGACATTTGGAGACTTGCCGACAGTCGGTCAGAAACGGTCGTTATTGACCGCCACTGCCTCAGCTGTGGTGGCGTCATGAGCCCGCAGCTCATCACTCCCTCTGCATCAACGCCGGACACGGGGGTTCCCGGAAGCGTCCCCACAGCACGAAGTATCCCGCAATCGATGTAGCGTATTCCCGGGGCAGAAGCTGGGCCCGCCAGCGAGGGGGTCAGGTGCTGCCTATCCTTGTAAGCAGAGGGTGCTGGGCCGTAGGGGCAGAGGTAGGCCCGCATGCTATACGGTCAATTGCATTTCATGCCATAAGGCCTGCCATACATCCTGTTGGAGGGCCACTTGGCAAACGCATTAAGGGCCTAGCCATGGGGTCAACCGCACCGACCATGCGTCGACCAATTTAGGGCCAAACCATAACGGCCATTCCACGCGCAACGTGAGGACCCGTAAGTAGCGCGGTAGCTTCTGCAACATCGAAGCTAGCTGGGCACCACATAGGAGAAATTGCAATTGGACGCGCACGTCTCCAAATGGCGCCGCACGTAAGTGGAACAATGGGATCAGCAGCATGAAGCAGGGTGGTGGACCACACACGCACACACGCGGGCGGCCACACAATTTGCCCTATTTGATGATCAGTGTCCACTCCGGTGCGTGTCGCTACAGGTCTCCACACCTGAGCCCACATACCGTTAGGAATAGGACAGCATTCCAGCCGACAAATAGGAGAATCTCCGGCCGATGGCACGATCACTGCAGACCCCCGTGAACCCGAGATCCCAAGTGACACAAGCCATCGACCGCGTCATCTCCCTCGCGAACGGCAAAGGTGGAGTTGGCAAAACGACCACTGCCGCCAACGTTGGCGGGTACGTGGCGCTGGCCGGCTCCCGGGTGTTGCTGATCGACCTTGACCCGCAAGGCGATCTGGCCCGCGACCTTGGATACGAGCGGCAGTCTGGAAGGGAGTTCTTCCAGGCCCTAATCGCGGGGACAACGCCGTTGATTTTGCGTGACGTACGAGAAAACCTTGACGTCATTCCCGGGGGCCAGGACCTCGAGGACATTCAGGGCCTGATGGTTTCCCGCTCCAGCCGTTCCGACGCAGGTGACTTCGGCGACATGCTCTACGCCGTCCTGGCACCGCTCGCAGATGACTACGACTTGATTCTTATCGACACTCCGCCAGGGGAGCGGATCCTTGTAGAAGGCGCCTTCGCCATCTCGAGTGCTGTCGTCATTCCTACCCGCTCCGATGATGCGAGCATCGATGGTGTTGAACGCATCGCACGCCGCTTCATGGCTGTACGTGACCGGAACCCGTCGCTGCAGTTAGCCGGCGTCGTCCTGTTTGGCGTTGGACCGCGCTCCCTACGCTTAGAACGAAGCGTCCGGGATACGTTAGAAGAGATGCTCGGAACCGTTGCTCCCGTCTTCGAAACTCGCATCAGGAATCTCGAGAGCGCAAGCGCCGACGCCCGCCGTAAGGGCTTGCTCTTCCACGAACTCGAAGGTGCCGTTACCGACGCTCAAAAGAACCGCCTGAAAGCGCTCCGTGCAGGAGAAAAGCCGGAGGACGGCTTCTTCTCGCGCAATGCAGGGGGGCTCGCTGAGGAATACGAGCAGCTGACTGGCGAGATCCTTGCCCGACTGAACGAAATCGAAAGTGGGAATCAGGCATGAGCGGCCGGCAAAGCCTTGCCGGGGCTTTCGCACCTGTAGCGCCTACCCGCGGTGCAGCACTGCAAGGGTTACTGGCTCCAAAGCGGGGGAGGGGAGGCCCTGCATCGGAACCAAGGCCTGGAGAGTCTACGGAAACTCCGGACCAAGAACTTGTGCAGGTTCCGCCATCACCGACACCTGATCCGTCTGATATGCCAGAACCAGCCGAAGGACCGCACGCGGTTACCCCAGACGCTCGACAGGAAACCCTGGACGAAACGCCCCCATTCGTTACAGAGGAGCGGGAAGAGCCGAAAACCGCATCGATCAAGAACCCGCAAGACACTACCCAGCAGCATCCTGGTACGAGAAAGCCAACCAACGCATCCAAAGCCTCCGAGCTGGTTCCCGGGGCACTCCGCAACGTTGGAGTGTACCTACCTCCGGAACTCCTGGCTCAGGTGAAGGATGCCGTCTACCAGGAGCGAACCACCTATGCAGACTTGCTAATTGATGCGTTCGAAGCAGTCCAAAACAAGCAAATCGCTAAGGAGTTCGCCACAGAAACCATCTCGACCAAATCTGGTATGCCGCGACGCGCCCCTCGAAAGCGAGGAGAGGCCGGCATTCAGATTCAGCTACGTCTCGACGGGCTGCAGGTAGCCTGGCTCGATGAGAAGGTCACCGAGTTTGACGCACCGTCACGCAGCGCCCTGGTCTCGGCGGTGTACAAGCTATATATCCAAGCTTCATTGGGCTGACACCTGATTTTTCTTGCTACATACCAGTGTGCAGCTACCAAGCGATACTTATGGCGTGAACTATGGCATAACTTATGGCACGAAACGGGCCTGTTGGAGTGCAAGGGCTAGGGGAGAGCGGACTTCTAACTGCCAACCCTGGCGCTGAACCTCATCCGGTCCTAGTGAAAGCTACGTCAGACAGTGACCACTCGTCAGGTGGCCCCTCGTACATCTCCCACGGATAGTCATCATCAGGGGAGAGCAACTCGGCAATGGTGTTGACGTTCTTGCCGAGCCATTCACGCCAAATGATCCGATCGTTGCGATACCGCCTGATCTGACTGGCCACAGCCTCCAAAACACCCAGGTGCTCAGCAAGCTGCCGCAGTGACGTACTGACGACTACTGACCAGCCCCGGCTATCGTCACGGACAACCAAATTCCAAGCGGCGAGGATTTCCAAGGCCTCATAGACGGCGGAGCGGGACAGCCTAGTGGCGCTGACGATCTGCGTGCTGGACAGCCCGGGGGAGTGCTCCAGCGCTTCGTAAACGAACGCCGCCGGGAGACCAAGTTCACGGAACACCGGCCGGAGGGCATGGATCTTCCCTTTCTGCCAGGTTGCGTCCTCAGCCGCCGCCTTGAGCTCTTCCGGGACGGTGAGCATGTAAAGGTCGCCCTTAGTTCCGCGAGCCTCCTCAACAAGGGCGACAAGAGGATCCTTCTCGGTACGCAACTCTCGCAGATGAAGGCCAACTGTGGTGTGATCGAGGCCCGTGGCCACGGCAATAGACCGGACCCCGAATTCAACGAAGCGTGATGCCGTCATATGAGCTGCTTCCCCCAGTGCCCGCAACACCATCCTCCGGGCCATCCCTGTCCTAGATTGCTGATAGTTCACCTCCCTGATCCTGAGAGCACTGCGCCAGGTCCGGATGAACCGATGCTCTGCATCGGGATTTGGAATTTGATTAGGACCCTTTACTCCTAGCGCCTGTGTATTTGGCTGGCTTGTGGGGGATCTGCGGACACTGTATTTCCCGTCGTTGTTAGCCGGGTTTTTGCTGAGGTAACTGAGGGCCTTTTTCCAGTCCCTGCGCAGGGCAGGAAGGCGGTGCCGGGCTGCGTAACGTGCGTAAAAGGAGGCCAGTCCGGGCCAGGTTCCCTGGAGCATCCGGCGCTCCACGTCAACCAGCTCAAGGCCTGCGGCCGCGGCGCCGACGATGACAGCCTGGCGTGCGTCTGAATCTGAGGCATATCGGTTCTTGTCGTACAAACCTGTCTGGGCGAGCACCTGCATGGCCCGAGACATCCGGCCCGCGGGATGCTCGATGGCGGGCCGGATGTCTCGGGCCATGGAGGTTTCCTCCAGGCGAAGGGCGCGGACGGCATTGATCTCGGCGGCCAGGTCCGTGGTCATAGCGGCCCAGATCGTGGCGCTGTTGGGACGTCGGGCGACGTCGTAGGCCATGGACAAGCTCATTGCCAACTGCTGGTGACCACCGCGTTTGTGCGGTGACCCGGGGGTTCGCATGCAGCCGTGGAGCAGGTTCTGGTGCGGGGTCTTGTCCAGGGTCCGGTATCGGGTGCCCAGCGCCTCGACAAGATCACGCGCTTCAGAGAAAGTGACCCGCTGCGCCAGCGGGACGTAGACGTGGCGGCCGCCGTTGGGCGAGTAGTCTTCGATCCAGCGGGCCCCAACTGAGTGCAGCCATGTCTGGACCGCCCGGACATCTGCTTGGACCCTCTCCTGCCCGGCTACCGAAGAGTCGAAGTCCAGGAAGATTGCTGCGCAGGTCCCGTCTTTACCGAAGATACGCACCGCTGCAGGTAGGGAAGGGAGGGTTTCGGTGAGGTTACGCTCATGCTTCTGGGGGTAGGTTTTCCCCGCATCCCGAGAGAGGCGCATTCGGGGTTGGCCAGCCAATAAAGGTGCTAGAGCTGACCACACCTTGGATGGGGTGTCTCCTTGGCTTGACACGCCTTTAGGTGGGCATGCTGGAAGCACGGAGATGTGCTGATGTACGATGTGAGTAATCCTTTCGAGGATTGAGGTACGAAAAAGGACCGATCCTGCCAGATCGGTTTTATAGCAACACAAGGGATGGCCTTCTCAGGCTCTCCACGACTTACAATCTGATCCGCCGGCAAGCAATCCAGAGGGTAAGTCTCAAGCTTCGAAGGCCCGCCTAGCGCGGGCCTTCTTTTGTTATGAGGCGATGCGGATGGGCAGCTCCTGCTGGTAGTCATCTTGGTCGAGGGCGGCCAAATCTTCCTTTAGTTGTGGCTCGACAACGGACAGAAGGTACTCCGTGACGGTCAGGCCTTTATGGGCTGCCACTTTGGCGATACCGTCAGCGGTGGGTTCGGGTGAGCGAAAACCAATGAACTTACGCAGGCCTTTGCTGGGGCGCCCGCCGCCTCGATTAACTGCTACTGCCGTCATTTGCTGTGTCCTTTGATTTTGTAGCCGCCTGAGGGGCTACAGCTTCATCGTTTTATTGCCTGCCACCAAGACCGAGTGCTTTGTCCCTGCGACTGCTCCGAAACTATCATCGGCCAACTACACCCCTGAGGATTTGTTTTCAGAAAACGGGAGCGTGTCGCCTTTGTGACATGCGGCTTTGGCATTTTTGGCGAGAAGCATCCGCGGGTGTCGCTTAGAAACCTTTGGCTACAGCGGCGGCTGCGGCGAGCCAGGCGCGTTGGGTGGCGGGTTGGAGGGCGTCGTAGCGGATGGGTCCGTTGACGAGTGCAGGGTCGTAGGGGATGCGGACCACGGCCCGTACATGGGGAGCGAAGCCCTCGGCGATCCTGCGGGCCTCGTCTTTGGCGCGCTTGAGCGCGTCGCCGCTCATGCTGCGTTTGGCGTCGGTGGATTCGGACACGATGACGACGGCGTTGCGGGCTAGTTCGGCGTCGTGGCCGCCTCGGGATTCGAGGGTTTGGAGGGTCAGCCGGGCGGCCTCGGCGCGGTCCTCGATGGCTGTTACGGGGACTACGAGCTGGTTGGTGTGGTGAATCATTCGCCGCCAGTTGGCTGCGCGGGAGGTGTTGCCGGAGTCCATGACGATGAGCCGGTAGTAGCGGGTGAGTACCTTGTGGGCGATGTCCACTTCCTCGGCGGTTACCTCATGGTCGCCTTCGTCGTTTTCGTCTGAGCGCAGGACGTCGAACTTGTCCGAGGTCTGGTGGTGGACGAACTGGGCGATTTCGGCTGCCTGGGCGCTGGGGGAGAGCAGTGCCTGGGAGGAGTCGATGAGATCCAGGACGCTGTTGTCATGGCCGCCCTTTTCGGTGCGCCACCCCAGTGTGCCCTGGGATTCGTTGTTGTCCCAGGCCGCGGTCGCTGCGCCGCTGTAGCGGGCCAGGATCGCGCTGAGCATCACGACGGTGGGTGTCTTGTTCGCTCCGCCCTTGCGGTTGACCACGGCCACGGTGCGGGGGCCCGGCCAGTGCTGGCTCACGATGCGGATGTCTTCGCGTTCGGCCAGCTCTTCGGCTGAGGGGTCCATGCGGAGGCCGAGGCGGCTGAGAGCCCCGCGCCAGCCACGGGTGGCCGGCTGGAGCACTGGCGCGCTGATGAGGAACGAGGTGTCTTTGAGGCTGCGCCGGGTGGCAGGCGCCTCAGCGGCTGTTGTGGAGGCCGGTGCGGTTTCCTTAGCGAGTGTGGGGGTGACGGCTGCATTGAAGGTCACCGGCGCGCCGTCGACAGCTTGTCCCGGCGCTTCTTCGGCCGCAGGGGCGTCGGGAACCGACGCTGGTACGGGAGTCGGCCCAGCCGTGGTGGTGGCCTTGGCCGGCTCGGGTGCTGGGGGGGCCGTGACGGGCCGGCTGTCCTTCTCCTGCCGGGCGGCGGATTTAATCGGTGTTGCTTCGCGAACGACGCCGTCGGGGGAGACGATGATGAGGCCTTGGCCGTCGGGGTCGGTGGTGCTGACGCGGACGGGTCGGCCGAGCTGGACTGCGGTTGCGGTGATGAGGCGCAGCGCGTCGTTCAGGACGGCGGCTTCGTCGGCGGCCTCGATCGCGTGGGAGGTCCCGTTGATGGTCACTTCGCCGGTTCCGTTGGTGCGGAGAACGGCGTTGATTTTGGGGAAGTCGAGTGCTTGGGTTTCCATCATCTGTCCTTACTTGGTGCCGTTCGGGGGTGTGAAGCGGTTGACCTGCCACGGCTTGTCGGCGGCGCTGCGGAGCAGCTGCACGTCGTAATCGCCGGCATCGGTGGGGAACACGACGTGACAGCCGAAGCCGTTGTTCTCATCGACCTTCAGTTGTCCGGGTCCTGTGACCTTGCTGGCGGGGATGTTGGCGGAGTCAACGTATTGGTAGTCGGCGGTGGCTTGGGCGGTGAGGACCTGGCCGAGGTCCTGGATCCATTCCTTGTCCGTGACCGTGGGCCGGGCGTAGAGGGTCATGGCCTTGGTCGCGGTGTCCAGGGCGGCGGTTTTGCTGGCCTCGTCCCAGGCGATGCCGAGGGTGGCCGGTGCTGTGGCGCCGGGTGCCTGGGGTTTGCCGCCTGCGCTGAGGGTGGCCGGCGCGGTGGTGGAGG
>CADDZE010000106.1 GCA_902812465.1 Acidobacteriota bacterium
TTCGGACTGCCAGTCCGCGGCTTGTGCTAGGCGCGATCCGAGAGCTGACTCTACACCTTCCGGATCAGACCAGGGCGATGGATCGGGCGCAAAAGTACCCTTCCATGCCCCCTTTCCTCGGGCCCACTTCGAGTCCGCGCAGGATCAACTAGCCTGCGATTGCGCTCTAGAGACAACTCAACTTGAGCAGTCGGGGAGAAATGGCAAAGGTTTCGCCTCGGAAGACGGTGGTATATCTCTGGTAAGTACATTCGGCCTCTTCTGCTCGGAGTGCCTTCTCGCGCACCCACGACTGAGGGAAAACCTTCCAGGCGTTCTTAGGGAGGCCAAAGAGGTGTCAACGCCTTCCTGATGGCGGAGCACCCCCTATTCTGTGTTGAGGGACCTACTATGAGCAAGCCCAAAACAGAGTGAGGACCTAGCAGGTTTCGGCCTTCTCAAAGCAAGTTGTTCCATAACCATGGAGAACGGAGGAAGGAAAAGCGGGGCAGCGACTTGACAAGCTATCCTGGAGCATATTTCAAAAGATTCTTCAGGCCGCAATAACCAAGGAAACTCGTCTTTAGAAGAAGCCGCCAAGCCGCGGGCCTTCAGTATCGTCTCATGCGGTCCATCACTAGCTGCGGGTTCTCGCGAAGCCTTTCCTGAATGAAGGGATGGCTGTTCACGAACTCAGACAGCTCGCGATTGTCGTGCAGAAAATCTTTGTCGTTCGCTAGGCGCGGGTTCTTGGCCAACTTCTGCGCGATCCAGGGGTGGTTATCGAGAAACTCCCGGAAGTCCGCCCAGTCGCCCGGGTTGTCGCGGTCACCGTTCCACCGCTCGAGCCGCGCGTATTCCCGAACTCGGCGCATAAAGGCACGCGGATTTTCGCGCAAACGCCCCTGAACGAACGGATGTGCGTTCAAGAATTCGGCCAGCTCGGCATTGTCATGAAGAAAGTCTTTATTGTTAGCGAGGTTCGGATTCTTGGCGAGCTTCTGCGCGATCCAGGGGTGGTTATCGAGGAATTGGTTAAAGCTGCGGACCTCCTCGCGCGCGCGATCGTCCCAGTCACTCCACTGACCGGCCCCGGCGGACGCTGAGGGCATTGCCAGCGTCAGGACTAGGGGTAAGGCAAGAAAACCCAAAGCGGTGAGAACTCGCTTCATTACCATTTTCCTCCTAAAGACCGTCGCTGAGATCAAAGCACGCACAAGGCCAAACCGGGTCGCTTCGCTTGGCTAGAATAAGTCTCGGTGTCCGAGTGGAATAGAGCTAAACTCGCTTCTTTCTTATCTTTTGGGGGTCGCCACCATCTGGTAGGTTTTACACCAATTCGTCGAGGCAGCTTGGGCAAGCCCGGGCTCGCGTACCCGATCCGCCAAAGCGGGGCCCGCTCACCCGCGAAACTAAAATTGAGACCGAAGGGTGCAAGGATGCCGCTTCTCCACTAAATGTGGACAAGGCGCATCACAAGCCCAGCCACCGAGGCGCCAAGAAACGGCCCGAGGACCGGCACAGGTGCGTAGGCCCAGTCCGAGCCGCTCTTTCCCGCAATCGGCAGGAGCGCGTGGGCGATGCGCGGTCCGAGGTCGCGCGCCGGATTGGTGGCGTACCCGGTGGTACCGCCAAGTGAAAGGCCGATGCCCCACACGAGGCTCGCCACCAAGTACGGTCCGAGACCTGCCACGGGCGCGTTCGCCGTCATCGCCTTCGAGAAAATTGCACCCGCCACCAGCACCAAGACAGCGGTCCCGATCGCCTCACTGACGACGTTTGCCGGCAGCGAGCGAATAGCCGGGCTGGTACAGAAGCAGAGAAGCTTTAACCCCGCGTCCTCGGTTTTGCGCCAATGGGGCAGAAAATGAAGCCACACCAGCGCTGCCCCGGCAATGGCTCCCGCGAGCTGAACTGCTAGATAGGGAACAACTTTTGTGAAGTTTCCGGAAGCCACGGCAAACCCCAGCGTCACAGCAGGGTTGATGTGTGCATCAGCGCTGCCGCAAGCCAGCGCAGTGAAGATGCCGGCCATCACTGCAAAAGCCCATCCACTAGTGATCACCATCCAGCCAGCGCCCTCGGCCTTCGAGCGCCTTAACGACACGTTCGCGACCACCCCGTCCCCCAAAAGGATCAGGACCAGAGTTCCCATGAACTCGCCCAAGAGCGGTGATGCCATCCCTTGCCTCCTCGTTTGAGAGTCTCAAGCTGTGGTGGCGGCGGCCAAACGTTGTCATCAGTCTCGCTCACATTGGTTTAGCACGAAGTTCCCTTGCCCGCGACCGCCACGGGTTATAGTACCTTTGAACGGCATTGTGGATTGCGGAGTTCGGGAGGAGGACATTTGCCAGAAACGATCCTGGTAACCGGCTGTGCCGGCTTCATTGGGTTTCACACGGCGAAGCGGCTGCTGTCCGATGGCATTCGTGTGGTTGGATTGGACAATCTGAATCCCTACTACGACGTAGCTCTCAAGCAGGCTCGCCTGGAGCGGCTTAATGGCCAACCTGGCTTCACCTTCATCCGCATGGACCTGGCGAACCGCGCCGACGTCGAGACCGTCTTCCGCCAAGGCCGCTTCGACAAGGTGATCCATCTCGCGGCGCAGGCTGGCGTGCGCCACTCTCTTACCAATCCCCACGCTTATGTTGAGTCGAACCTCGTCGGCTTCACCAATATTCTGGAGGGCTGTCGGCACACCGAAGTGAAGCACTTGGTCTTCGCCTCGTCCAGCTCAGTCTACGGTGCAAATACGCGGATGCCCTACTCCGTCCACCACAGGGCCGACCACCCCGTCAGCCTCTACGCCGCCACCAAGAGGGCTAACGAGCTGATGGCCCACGCCTATGCGCACCTCTATCGGCTGCCCTGCACGGGTCTACGGTTTTTCACTGTCTACGGTCCTTGGGGCCGCCCCGACATGGCCTTATTCCTCTTCACCCGCGCTATCCTGGAGGACAGGCCCATCGAGGTCTACAACCACGGCAAGATGCGGCGCGACTTCACCTACATCGATGATATCGTCGAGGGCGTAGTGCGCATCGCCCAGCGTATTCCCCAACCCGATCCTGCCTGGAATGGCGATAGTCCCAACAGCGCAACGAGCAACGCACCTTATCGCCTCTATAACATCGGCAATCACCGGCCAACGGAGCTGAACGAATTCATCGATGTGCTAGAGAAGAAGCTGGGCCGCAAGGCCAAGCGGGTCTATTTGCCCCTGCAGCCCGGCGACGTTCCCGCTACCTACGCTGACGTTACCGACCTCGAGCGTGACGCCGGCTTCAAGCCAAATACACCACTCGAAGTCGGCATCGAAAGGTTCGTCGACTGGTACCGTCAGTATTACCGCGTCTAGGGCAGGAAGGCTCGCTAACCCGTGCATCATTTTCGACCTTCGCAGGAACGAACACCTGAGGAAGTAGCGTGAAGGAGAGTCTGACGCGGCGCGATCTCCTTAAATGCAGTACCCTAATTGGCTTGGGAGCAGGTCTGCCGATGAGCGGCGAGTCAAAAGTGACGCAGGAGTGGCTGGGCGAGTTTGCCATGTTCCAGGAGCGCCGCCGCGCGGAGTTGTGGGGTCTGCTGGGCGACTTACCCTGGCAGCATCAGCCGGCCGCACCCCGTCTGATCCGACGGGAGAATCATGAGGGCTATGTCCTCGAACGGCTGGTGCTTGATTTGAATGGCATGGAGCCCGTTCCCGCCTTGCTGTTGATTCCCGAAAAGCGCCAGCAACCGGCACCGGGCCTGCTGTTTATCCACTGGCATGCCGGGATGTACGACCTCGGGAAGGAGCAGTTGCTGATAGGTACGAAGGCTCAGCCTGCCTATGCGCCGGTCTGCGCGGAGAAAGGTCTGGTGACCCTGGCGATCGACAGCTGGTGCTTCGGAGAGCGAAAGCACGATGCTAACGGACAGCGGGGCGAAGAGGATACTTTCAAGCTCCTGCTCTGGCAGGGGAAGGTCTTGTGGGGCATGATGATGTTTGACGAGCAGAGGGCCCTGGGCTACCTGGCCTCACGCCGCGAGGTTGATCCCGGCCGGCTCGGCGTCCTGGGAATGTCTATGGGCGCCACGAAGGCCTGGTGGCTGGCGGCCCTGGAGCCCCGTGTACGTCTGTGCCTGGACGTCTGTTGTCTCACCGACTACGACGAGCTAATTAGAGCTCACCGCCTCAGTGAGCATGGCGTCTATTACTACGTGCCTTCACTGCTCAAGCACTTTAACACTTCGCAGATCAACGAACTCACGGTGCCGCGCCCACGCCTCAGCGTCAACGGGCGACTCGACAAGCTGACTCCGCCTGCCGGGGTGGAAAAAGTCCGGGATCACCTCCTGCCCCTCTACGAGAAATACGGCAGTCGATCCGACTGCCGCATCGAGCTGTTTGACTGCGCCCACCTGGAAGTGCCCGCCATGCGGCAGTTGATCCTGGAATGGATAGATCGCTACTTGGTGGCCGCGCCACTCGTCGTGCGCGAAAACCGCTTCCAGAGCCAGTAAACTGGTGCTCCCACGGCCACGATCAAGCTGCCCCAACCGGCCTCAACCGGCTTCTCCCTCAGGGTATTGAGCACGAACATGGCTCCGGCAAGTACGAAGACCACCGGAACCCAGGGGTATCCCCACACGCGGTAGGGTCGCACCGCCTCTGGCCGCCGGCGGCGCAGGATAATGACAGCAAAGGCCGTGAGCGAGTAGAAGATCCACGCGGCAAAGATGACGTAGGTAAAGAGCTGCTCATAGCGCCCGAGCAGAACCAAGACGATGGCCCACCCCGCTTGGACCACCAGCGCCAGGTGCGGCGTGCGGAAACGGGGATGAACAGAGGCACACCAGCGGAAAAACAGCCCGTCCGCCGCCATCGCGTAGTAGATGCGCGCGCCTGCCAGCACCATGCCATTGGCGCTGCCAACCATGGCGATGAGGATGGCCAGTGCGACGGCGTGCGAACCGCTGCGTCCCAGGATGACAGCCGCCGCGTCCGCGGCGACCCGCTGCGAGCTGGCAATCGCTTCGAGCGGCAGCACATGGTAATAGACGAGATTCAGCCCTGCGTAGATAGCCACCACCACACCGGTCCCGAGGATGAGAGCCAGAGGCAGGTTGCGTTCGGGGCTCGCTACTTCGCCTGCCGCAAACGTCACATTGTTCCAGCCGTCGTAGGCCCACAGCGCGGCCACCATGGCCACTCCAAAGGACGCGGCAAACCTGCCTCCCGCAGGGACCGGCACAGAGCGTAGGCCGCCAGGTGATCCATGCACCAGCAGGAACCCTAGCGCGATGAGTGAGGCCATCGCCCCAACCTTCAGGCCAGTGAGCACAGACTGTACAGCTCCGCCTTCTTTTACGCCCCGGTAGTTAATCGCCGTGAGCACCACGATGACCGCCGCGGCCGCCCACTTTTCCTGCGCGACCGAAAGCGACAAAAAGTCCCCCAAATACTGCGCGAACCCGGCCGCCACAGCCGAAATCGAGCCCGACTGCACGGCGAGAAAGAATGTCCAGCCGCACAGGAAGCTAACCAGCGAGCCGTAGGCTTCGCGCAGGTAGACGTACTGCCCACCCGCTAGCGGCATCATGGCGGCCAGCTCGGCGAAGGAAAGCGCCCCGAAAAGGCTCAAGATTCCCGTAGTGATCCACACCGCCAGGGCCCAGCCTTGGCTGCCCACCTCACGCGTGATCTCCGCCGGCACAATGAACACGGCCGAGCCGATCATGATTCCGATCACGATCGAGGTCGCTGGCCAGGGGCCGAGAGCGCGCAGTAGCTGCGGTGACTTGACCGTGGCGGGGGCTGGCGAGTTGGAACTCAAGGTTTGGTCATCCTAGCAAGCTTCCGGCTATGGAGCGACCGGAACCAGCTCCTCTTCCGGTAGCGAAACCATGCTTCCCCGATCGCGCGCCCTTTCAATTCTGCGGTAGGATCGAGAACCAGTGGCAGCCGTACGGCGCAAGGCGAACGTATAAGCCCTGCTCGGTCAGCTCCCTTCCCTGCCGCAGGTAGTCCACACCATGAAGTTCGTCCCGAAAGACATAGGTGTGGCCAGATTCGGCGAGATCGCCGAGGTGAAGCCGCCCCTGGGCGTCGCAGGGACTCAGGTTGACGGCGATCAATCTTGCAGCGTCACGATGCCGCCAGGCGTAGGCAATCAAGCTGTCACAGGTGGCATCACCGGCCCAAGCCGGTTCAATCAGGCGCCACTCTCCCTGGTGAAAGATCTCCTCCCCGGACAAATGCAATACGGTTTCGTAGAAGGAACGCGCGTCCGGGTCGGAAGCTTCGGCTGGGGCACGTCCGAGTTGAACCGGAATTCTAATTCGCCTGCCTTCGAGCTGACCGTGATGGTAGAACCGCATACCGGGTAGTGTGGCCACCAGCACCGCGGCAGCGCGCAGCTTCTCGCCCGGGAAGGCCGCCGCCGCCCGAGCCTCGTCGTGATTCTCCAGAAAGCGGACCATTCGTTGCTGGTAGCCCGCATCGGCCGCGAGATGCAGCCGTATCTCCCGCGCGCTGGAGGCTCGCAGGCGGTCGTACAGACCCTTGTCATAAGTGAAGTTGAAGCCCAGCTCCTGCATTCGCCCCTCGAGACCCCAGTAGACCTCGGCAATCCAAATGAAGTCGGGCACCGCGGCCAGGGCATCCGCCCAAAACTCTTCTTGCGGTGGGCTCTTTCCTCGCAGCAACCAGCCCCAGGTGCGGCTGAACACCTCGTTCAACTCGAGCATGCTCATGTCGCAACGAACGCCGTCGCAATGCTGGGCGATATGGCGCAACTCGCCAATCAGGGCGCGGCGGGCGCCAGGCTCGAAGTAGTTGAGCTGCGCGACGTCCATCCAAGGAGGAAAGTACGGGTCCCGGCCTCGCGCCAGAAGAACCGCCTCAGCGGGGCCATTACCCTCACGCTCGACGAGGTAGAAGGCCTCCGGGTTCTCGCGGAAGTCTTGCAGGGCACCCGTCACGTAATACTCAGGGTGGGACTGTGTCCAGGCATGGTCGAAGCCGGTGTGGTTGGGTACGAAATCAAGGATCAAGCGCATCCCGCGTGCGTGCAGTTTCGTGCGAAGCGCATCCAGCTCCTCCCAGCTGCCCAGGTGGGAATCCGGCACGTATTCTTGGATGGAATAAGGAGATCCGGCAATGTCGCGCAAGGTCCACCCAGGCAGCGCTTCATCATAGGCCGAAAAGAGCGAAGGCTGCGTGCGAGCAACTCTGCGGCCGAGGGCGCTTCGCTTCCAAATGCCCATCAGCCACACCAGGTCAAATCCTCGGTCTTTCAAGAAGTCCCATTCTTGGTCAGGCACGGCCCCAAGGGTGATTCGCTTGCCGGCGTGGCTGGAAAGCTCTTCTAGCCAGAGCCAGGTGTTGATTTCGTAGAGGTGGGGATGAGGCCGGGTGCAAGACATCAAGAATGTGCAGCGGAGACCGAGGCGGACCACATCGCC
>CADDZE010000107.1 GCA_902812465.1 Acidobacteriota bacterium
CGGCCACGCGCCGGCAAGCTCCAGCACTTCGGCTGGCCACTCGTTGCGCGTCCGGTTTTCGACCAACTCCGCAACCCAGCGGCTAACCGATACTCCAGCTTTCTTAGCGGCACTCTTCACCCGCCGTTCAGCGGCAGCGTCGAGATAAATTGTTACTTGGGCCATAGTCGCACCTCACAAGTGCTAGCACAAGTATACTAGCAATTATACTTGTTTCTACCTTATTCTCACACCTGATTCCGCCGACCCGCCGGACGGGATGGCTAGATTCAGCTCCACCAGGCGCGTCAGCGGCCCCCGCAGCGCCCCTGGCCACAAGGTCAAAACTTCTGCGCCGCACCCAAGGCGGAATCACGATTCTTGTCAAAGTCCGGCGCCAGGCGCGCGAACGCCTCCAGAACGAGTCGGCGCGTGCGGTATTCGCCGTAGCGGGCGAGTTCCTTCTCTTTCAGCACGCGGAACGTTTCGCCGGGAAAATCGGATTGCGCGGCGCGCTCGCGATAGGCCCGGTCGTCGAGCGGGTCGCTGACTTCTTCCCACGGGTCGAGGATGTCCCCAAGCTCCTTGCGGGTCAGGTCGGCCGGGTCAAGGATATAGCGCAACTGCTTCCGGTTCAGCCCATAAAGCAGAGCGTAGTACGCGTCGATCTCGGCGCGGAGGCGGGCACGGCGGTCCTCGTCCCACTTGAACGGACCGCCTCTACACTCTAGTCGTCTGATCTGGTCATGTTCTTAACGAACGTAACAAGTTTTTCAGCCCGCTTTTGCCAACGGGACGGCGTCGTTAATGAGTGCGTCGAGTTGCGCGTCGACCCGCTGCAAGGCCTCCGACAATTTGGGCGGCAGGGCAGCCGGATGCTCATCGAAGGCTGCGAGGGCCGGTCGAAAGACTCGTGCCTCCAGGCGCGTCATGAGCCGCGCCACCTTCCAGCCGTGGGGCGTGAGAAAGTAACGATGGGCTCGAGGCGGCCGGTAGATCAACCCCTTCAGCCGCAGGCGTCGCAGATCGTAGGTCATTTGGGGCGGCGTGTAAGAGCCGGGGTCAGCTCCCAGCAGGTCAGCCACATGACGCCGCAGATCGCGGTTGCGGAAGCCCTGGATCAGGTGTGTGAACAAGCTCAACGCTACCCACAAAGCCATCACCCGCGGATCGCCAAACTTCAGCCCCGGCGCTCTCTGACCTTCTTCCGTGACGGTCGGTTGCACCACTCTCTGGATGCTGTCGCCCGAGAGGCCACAGTTGTGACTCACCCGTTCGACTTCCAGCAGCCGCCGATTGATGTGGCGTCCCAGGCGCTGGAGATAGGGCAGGTTGGCCAAGCTTTTGTTCACTTCGAAATCCTTGGGATTGCGGAAGGTCCCTTCCGTGCGCAGGCCTCGTCCTTCTTTAAAGTATTGTTTCAGATCAAAATTCTTGTACTGAATGTGCAGGCTGGGATGCACACCCTCCTGCATCACCCGAGTGCGAAACGGACCCGGCGTGGCCTTGGTCACCTTGCGGTCAAAGACCAGTTGCAGACGGTCCGGTCGGCCCAGGTCGAGGTTGTCGCGCATCACCTCTTCAAAGAACTCTCGCCCTCGCTGCGGACGGTCGAAGATCTGGGTCAGGCTGACCTCCATCTGCCAGATCGACAATTGCCAGTCGTAACCGCCTTCCCGATCCTTCCGACTCAGGGGCAGGGGCACACGGTCCAGCCACTTGCGGAACAGCCGGTCAATGTCTTCTGGTCCCAGACGGTCACAGGTCTGCTGCAGTTTCTCCGGATCGGCACAGGAGAGAAAGCCGTTGTCCAGCGTCTCAAAAGCCACGCCTTGCTTTTCCATCTGCCGCTTCGCCCATTCGTGCCCGTTGAGGCACAGCTTCAGACTCCAAGGCGCATAGCTGCACACCTTCAGAAAGATCGGCCCGAAGTCCTCATCGTCGATGTAAAAGTAGTAGTGATTGACGTAGACCGTCTTGTCGCGATCGTAGCGAAAGGTGCTTCCTTCTTTGCGGCCGGAAAAGGTCTGCGCCTTCTCCTGGGCGACGCCGATGAACACGACTTGGTCGTGCACTCCGCGTTGCCGGCGGAGCCGTTGCGCCACCTCGTCCTTTCGCTCTCCGTGCTGGAAATGAATCAACGGGATGCCCTGCTGAGACGCCCAGCGCTTCACCCCTTCCACCCAACTTTGGGTGATCTGGCCCAGCAGCGCGGGCGAGGGAATCGGCTTGCCCAAGTGCTCGGTCAGGAAACCGATCAGTCCTCCTCCGGTCGCGAGACTGGGGAGATAGCCGTTCAGATACAGCCGGTCGATGCATTCCACTTCCAAGGTGACGTGACCTTCGAGCAGTTCGTTAATGTTGGCCATGACCACAAGTTGTACACCACCTCAAACCCGCCGCGCCACTGCTCGTCGGTTCGAGGTCGAAGACTTCGCTAGATCCTGGGCAAATGGTCTGAGGTCATGCGCTGTGTAAACGAGTTCGAGCACTCTAGGTGCGATGAAGTTCAGTTGCTCTCCATCGTAAGAGGCCGGAGCAAGCGCCGGGAGCTGCTCGACTAGGAAGAAATTCATGTGGAGCCCAGCGATCTTCTGGCGGGCAATCATGTCAAAAATCAGGGTGTTTAGATTTGCCAGCAAACACGCGATCAGTGCCGGTTCACGATTTTCAACCAGAAGGATAGGTGCGCTGTTCCCCACACCGACGCGCGGCAGGACCGCGAAGATGGCTGTCCGCTCGTTTGTTGGTGAAGTTACGTCCTTGAACCCGATGAGCCAGCGGTGACGCCACCCCTCTAAACGGGTATCGACTTCGGCCTTTGGGACCCACGATAACGGCCGAGGGGAATAGCACGAGTCCTTATACTGTTCGGGGCTGGTGGAAACAGATTGGTTTTGGCGGACTGGATTCTCAGGCACGTAGAGAACGCTGGCTGCCCTGTGATCGTACGCTTGAATCATCTTGGCTTCGTATAAGGGCGACAGCCCTTCTCCTGGGTTCGCCCTAAACAGATTGCTGTCATTCGACATGTCAAACATTCGCAAGAACCTGATTCCCCATGGGTTCTCATTCGCGCGTTCATTCACCAGCACCGGCACGCGCTGATAAATCCTCCTCGTCAGGTCGGCATCAGCGCGTGTGCGGAAGACAGGACACGTGCGCGTGTTGGGGTTGAGCAAAGCAAAATCTTCGGGGGACAATGTGAACCGGCGCTGCGCATCACGCAAGTGGGAGGCGCGAGTGCAGAAAAACGCGAAATCGCCGCGCTCAACGGGCTTGGCGCTCATCGTCAGGAGGCTGAACTTCATTCGGCTGTGGACATCCGGGAACAATCCTTCGCGGTTTTCAAAATCGTATAAACTCGCCAGCGCACGTTTATCATTCAGGTCCGCAAAGAACTTCTTATACGTGTCGTCGGTCGCGATTCCGGTCGGCACCACCATCCCGGCGCGCCCTCTCGGACCGAGAAGCGAGCGGCCCAGTTCGGCAAAAAGTGCATAGGTGTTGATGTCGCCCACGGCCGTTAGCGGAAACCGGCCGCTGGCGCGGACAAATTTGCTGCCGGCCTCGGCCTTGTGCTTGGCTTCGGCGAATTCCCCGGCCAGGGCCGGATTCCTCTGTGGCAGGGAATTAATCAGCCGCTCGCGAGCCGCTTTGTTCGGAGCCCTGGCAATCTCCGGGTCTCGCGCGGCAAAGAACTCCTCTTCCTGAAGCTTAATCCGCTCCCAGGGCGGGTTGCCCAGCACTACGTCAAAACCGCCTGAAGCAAAGACCTCAGGAAAAGCCAGCGGCCAATGGAAGAAGCGCCTATCGTGGCTGGCCTGAAGCACGAAACCAGGAACCCGGCCATTGAAAATGTCCCCACCAGAGAGTGCTTCATGAAGTGTTTGGGTGGTGATCAGCCCGCCTGCGCCGTTCGGATACCTCTGGAAGAATGCCGCTGTCCATCCGTCGCACGCGAGGCGCAGTTGCTGAAATTCCGGTGACTGTTCAACGCGGCGACTGGCTTCAATCTTTTCGCGAACCTGCCCCAACGTATCTTCAGGCATGTCTTCAAGCTTCCGCAGCGGCTCGCCAAATCGTTGCAAACTCTCAGTGAATGATCCATGAAAGAGACTTGCCTTGCGCTCGCTGGCATTCTGCCGCTTGGCTTCGCGGGCGACAGCGCGATCATCGCCGCTTACCGGCTTGAACGCCTCATCCGGTATTCCTTCGCGCAGCTTTTCGAGATCAGCAATTCCCACCAGCGAATCGCCCAGGCGAATGTGGCGGTCAAGGAACGTGAGCGGCTTGCCTTCCGCGTGGGCCTCAAGCCATAGGGCGACGCGGCAGAGTTCGACCGCCAGCGGGTTCTTATCCACGCCGTAAATGCAATGCGCCATCACGTCGCGGATGGATTCACGAACACGCTCGGGCGCCGGCTCGTCTTCACCCGTATTAATTCGAGCCAGTTCCTTACCCAGCCGGCGCGCTGCCGCCAGCAGAAAGTGGCCCGAGCCGGCCGCCGGATCGCAGACGCGGATGGAAAGAATCGCCGCTTGTTTCTCTACCTCTGTTCTGGCCGCTTGCAACCGCTCTTCAATGATCGGATCGAGGGCCGAGCGGATCAGCTCCGCAACCAACTCCGGCGGCGTATAGAAAGAGCCGGTCTCGCGCCGCTCGGAGCCAGGTGCCAGCTCGAACCGCGGAGTGCCTGCCGACGCATCGATCTGCGGATGGTACTCCAGCAGGCTCTCATAAACCGATCCCAGTTCTTCCACGTCGAGGGCGGCATAATTCACGCGGCGGGGCGGGGTGGAGGTGCTTTCCTGATACCACGCCAGATTCCAGAAGGCGTCAAGCAGCGCGCGGTTCGTAATGGTATACCCGTCGAGCGTGAGCGGGGCGAACAGTTCTCCATTCAGTGGCGCAGCCTGGAAAATCTCAGCGAGTTTTTCGTTGGAAAGCAGCTTCCACAGAACGCGCAGGCTTTGCCACAGGTCGTCGTGATGCGTATAAGCCGACCGGTAATCGAGCAGACGGCGGAGGCGGGCAATACCGTAATGCTCGCGGTAGATGGGATCGGCGCTGACCAGGCCGCGATCTTCGGAGACCAGGAGAAACAGAAACCGATAAACGATGCGAAGCAGTTGTCGGTAGAGTTCCTCCGGTGCGAGTCGCGCCGGGCCAGGCCTTCCTGAAACCCGGTCGCGCAGCTCGCCATTTGCCGCATGCCCGAGAAACCCTTTAGCCAGGCCTTCGATACACGCCTTAACTCCGTCGCGCAGCCGCTCGCGCACGCGCCCGCCCTGCTCGACTGACTGCCGGTAATACTGCGAGAGGAAACACTCCTCCGCGTCGTCGATGCCGCGCGGAAAGCGACTCCGGTGGAGCAGGCGATACAGAATCGCGAAATCTTGAAAGTGCTGCTCGTCAAGGATCGTCTGGAGATCGAACTCAATGTAGGCTTGCTTGCGGATGAACGTGCTATTTCGAAGCAGGCGAAGGGTGAGTCCGTTGGTCACGATGCCCCACAGGAACTCAGTCCGGTTCAGATATTCCTGGAGAAGCGAATGCGGTGCGAGGCGCGGGCGGCCGGAGGGAGCGAGGCGCCCAAGCTCTTGATGCGCGCCGACAATATGCACGGGCGGCGCGTCTTCGCCCTCGCCAGCCCGATGGGAGATCGCGAACGTGAGGCCATCGACCTCATAGGCGCGTGAGTTGTATTGAAGTTTGTAATCGAGCAGGCTGAGAAAAGGGATCGCCCAGGCATCGCGCGTGACAGACGTACCCGGATCATCGTCAGGAAGGCGCTCCAGGCGTCTCTGGAAAACTCCCCAAAGCGAACGGGCATCGGCAAAAGCAGCCGCAATCTCATCCGTAAGGCTTCGGCGGCCGTCGAGACCGAAGTTGGCTGGCCGCTGGCCGGGTAGTTCGCCGGCGAGGAGCTGGTCCAGAACGTCAGGTCCTAATAACCCGCCCTCAATGCGGATGTCGGGAAAAGCGCTCATAATCGGTTTTCACCACCAAGACACCAAGAGATCAGAGGGCAATGCGGCGGATGTCCGTTTCCTTGGGAATGGGGTCTCTTGGCGCCTTGGTGTCTTGGTGGTTCATTTGTTTGGTTACGTGCGCGCCGGCGTTACGAAGAAGACACTATGGGCTGCAAAACCAGCAGACCCAGCAAATCCGGCGGCAATTGCGGGTTAACGGCGAGCTCCCGAACCCGCATGGACACCGCCCGTCGAATGCGCTTATGACTCTCTTCCAGCTCCTTCGCGCGTGTTTCCAGGCGCGGGCGAATTTCTCCATCCAGGCTCTGCCACCCTTCGAGAGCTGCGCTCACCAGTTCTTTCTTTTCAGCCATCGGCACATTGGCGTCCGGTTTCGCCTCCGCCAGAAGGCGCAACGCTGCCGCACCTTCGAGAAAACGCGGCTGGCGGCCGTCACCGGTATAACCCGTCACAACAATCTCTTCCGACAAGAGCGGCGCCTTCTGCGGCTGCTCGATGAGGTAGCGGGCGCGGAGCAGGCAGACCGTCGTCAGTTCTTTCACGCTGGTTGTGCGAATGACCCCGCAGCGGCAGACGGTCGCCTCGCCGTGCTTCGTCAAGGCCTCTTCCATGAGGAACCTGGCCAAAGCCGCTACAAACTTGTGGTTGCGACCGAGGTATTCGGCGCCTTCTGGCGTGGGCGAGACGAAGCTGATTAACCATTGACTGTCTTTCCTTGCCGGTAAAGTGAACCGCACAGCGTCGGGGACCGTTGCCGTGGCTTGCGGCGAGACGGCAACGCGATAGACGTCCTTCTGTCGCGTGCTCCGCTCGGTGCGCAACCCAATTCTTTGCGCCGCAGCCAGGACGAAGTGCCGCACTGCATCAGGGTCACCGAGCACCGCGTCCGTAGCCTCCAATTCGCGCTTCACTTCTTCAGGTCTTAGCCTGCGTTGAGCAAAGACAGTCCGGTTTCTGTGTTCGCGTGCGGCATCGAGGTCCATTTTTCGGTGGAGCTCGGCGACCTGAGGAACCTCAAGCCCCAAAGTTAACTGCCGGCTCTCCGCTTCCGCTTTGCGAAGAAACAGGGCATTCATCAACGCTTCGGTAACGGTTTCGCTTTCTTCCGGCACTGGTAGAGATGTGCCAAGCGTTTTGCGAATTTCGCGCGCCTTATTGAGAAGCACGTCGATGACGACGCCGTCCACCGGTGTTGGCGGCGGTGTAAAAGAACAGCACTTTTGGCGGTTTGACGGGTAGCAGGCCCATCGGCGAGGACGCGGTAAAAAACTCTATAGGAGTTTCTAAATGCGTTGAAAATTTTTCGGTGCAT
>CADDZE010000108.1 GCA_902812465.1 Acidobacteriota bacterium
CTTCCCTCCCGCCCCGGCAACAAGCGCTGGAGCAAGCTTACCGGCAGCAACTCGACGAGCGCTTCGGCATCGTTTTCAACCATCTCTATACGCTCACCAACATGCCGATCAACCGCTTTCTGGCGGATCTCGTGCGCCATGGCCAGTACGAGCAATACATGGAGCTGCTCGCCCAAAAGTTTAATCCCGCCACGGTCGAGGGCTTGATGTGCCGCAGCCTGATTAGCGTCGGCTGGGACGGGGCGCTTTACGATTGCGACTTCAATCAAATGCTTGACCTGCCATTGAATCACGGCCTGCCCCGCCACCTGCGCGATTTTGACGCCGTCATCCTCGGCCGCCGCTCTATTCGCACCGGCCCGCACTGCTTCGGCTGCACGGCCGGCGCGGGCTCGAGCTGTGGTGGCGCGCTGATATAAGTGGCCTTCGAGCCCGGGCCGAGCTCGCTTTGGGAGGACCAGCGCCGTTTGGTCCTTCATCTGGGTGCCGCCAGCTAAGCATCGCCCGGCAATGGATGAGAGCGATCGGTCTCGGAGCGCCTGCGGAAAGAATTGGCGAGAGAAGAAACCGCCTGGGGCGGTCCTGTATTCGGCACACGAAACCACCAACAGGAAGGGCTGGGCGCGGCCTCGTCCTGGGGGCCGCGCCGCGCCGAAGCTGGTAGAATATCGCAGAGAGGAAAGGACAGATTTTCGACATCGAGGGAACCGGCGATGAGCAATTCTGCGGCGACGTTGGCTGAAACGAGCGAAGCTGAAATTGCGGTCCACTGGAAGGAAGAGGGCTACTATTATCCGCCCGCCCAGTTCATTGGGCAGGCCAACCTGACCGACCCCAGCATCATGGAGCGATTCAGCGAGAAGAACTTCCCCGAGTGCTTCCGCGAATACGCTGACATGCTGACCTGGTTCAAGTACTGGCACACCACGCTCGACACCAGCGATCCGCCTTTTTGGAAGTGGTTTGTGGGCGGCCAGCTCAACGCCTGCTACAACTGCGTGGACCGCCACCTGGCGAAGTACAAGAACAAGGCGGCCCTGATCTTTGTTCCCGAGCCTGAGGACGAGCCTGCCGCGGCCATCACCTACCAAGAACTTTACCGGCGGGTAAACGAGACAGCCGCCGTCCTGCGCGATTTTGCCGGGTTGAAAGCCGGCGACCGCGTGACTATCCACATGCCGATGATTCCGGAGCTGCCGGTCACCATGCTGGCCTGTGCCCGCCTAGGCATTATCCACTCGGTTGTGTTCGGGGGCTTCAGCGGTGAGGCCTGCGGGCTGCGCGCGGCGGATTCCGGGAGCCGGGTGCTCATCTACGCCGACAGCTACTGGCGGAATGGCAAGCTCGCCGACCACAAAGCGGCCGCCGAGATCGCCGTCGATGTGGCCCAAAAAGAGGGCCAGCCGATTGACAAGGTCTTGGTGTGGCGGCGCTACCCGGGCAAGTACAGCTCCGCCGCCCCGATGAAGCCCGGGCGCGACTACTTCATGGACGACGTGCTGAAGGATTGCTCCCGCACGCGCGTCGAGCCGGCTTCCATGGATGCCGAAGCGCCCCTCTTCCTCATGTACACCAGCGGCACCACCGGCAAGCCCAAGGGCTGTCAGCACCGCACGGGCGGCTATCTCGCCTATGTGACCGGCACTTCCAAGTACATCCAGGATATCCACCCCGAGGACGTCTACTGGTGTATGGCGGATATCGGGTGGATCACCGGTCACTCCTACATCGTCTACGGACCGCTAGCCCTGGCGGCGACCAGCGTGCTTTATGAAGGCGTGCCCAATTACCCGGACGCAGGCCGACCTTGGCGCATCGCCGAGCGCCTGGACGTCAACATCTTCCATACCTCGCCCACGGCGATCCGCATGCTCCGCAAGGCGGGTCCGGACGAGCCCAAGAAATACGATTACCACTTTAAGCACATGACGACGGTGGGTGAGCCGATCGAGCCCGAAGTCTGGAAGTGGTACTACGAGGTCGTGGGCAAGGGCGAGGCGGTGATCGTCGATACGTGGTGGCAGACGGAGAACGGCGGGTTCCTCTGCAGCACCAAACCCGCTCTCGACCCCATGAAGCCTGGCAGCGCCGGCCCTGGCCTGCCCGGCATCTACCCCGTGATCTACGATGAGGAAGGCCGCGAAATCCCCGCTGGCTCCCACAAGGCGGGCAACATCTGCATTCGGAACCCCTGGCCCGGCATTATCCAGACCATCTGGGGCGACCGCGAGCGCTTCGTCCGCCAGTACTACCAAAAGTACTGCCGCAATCCGCAGAGCAAGGACTGGCACGACTGGCCCTACTTCGCCGCGGACGGCGCCGTGCTTGCGTCCGATGGCTACTTCCGCATCCTCGGGCGTGTCGACGACGTGATCAACGTCGCCGGCCACCGGCTGGGTACCAAGGAGATCGAGTCGGCCTGCCTCACCGTTCCCGAAGTGGCGGAAGCGGCGGTGGTACCCGTGGTTGACGACGTGAAAGGACGCATGCCCGAGGTCTATATCTCGCTCAAGCCGGGCGTCAGTGACGGTCATCGCGTGGCGGAAAAGGTCACCGCTGCTATTGAGACCATGATTGGCAAAATCGCCCGCCCCAAGCACGTTCACGTCGTGCCGGACATGCCCAAGACGCGCTCGGGCAAGCTGATGCGCCGCGTGCTCGCCGCCATCTCCAACCGCATGGAAATTGGCGACATCACCACGCTCGCCAATCCCGACGTGGTCGAGCAGGTGCGCCGCTTGGTGCAGGGCGAAGCCAGAGTTCCCACCCGCGAAGGTCCGGAGGATCTGAGGCGGTTTGGGCAAGAAGCCTGAAGAGCTGCCAGCTCTCGCGGCCCGACCATGCGTCCGGTCGAGCTACGGCGGGTGCCCCAGGCCTGCCGTGAAGGGCCGGCCCGCCTCAGATAAACAGCTCCTGGTCGTGGGTCGCCTCGCGCCGGGGCGCTGCCCTCGGGCGGCGTGAGAAGAAAAATTCGAACCCCGAACGGATGCCTTTAAAGAGGGCAGCAACCTCCAAAACCGGTGCGAGGATCTTGTTTTGCAGAAGGTCCGCCGTGTCCTCCACCCGGTTCGCCAGCGCCGAGAACAACTGATCGGCGCGGGCCATTTGCGCGCGGCTCTTGTCTGCCAAATCCGCCACCAGGTCGTCCAGGCGCGCCGTGCTGCTGCGCAGCAGCCGGCTGACCTCTCGTAGGTCCGCCGTGAAGCTTTGAAGCGGCCCGCGTGCTTCATTGACGACTCGGGTGATGGAGTCCACCAAAGGCTCCAGGCTCTGCTTCACATCCCCGTGGATCCGCGTTATCTCGCTGTACAGACTCTTCAGGCCAGCATAAATGAAATACATCAGCACCGCCTGGGCCAAAAAAGCGAGCGCCGCCAGGATCACAAACACTTCCATCACTGTGTCATGCGCCATGCTGGGCCTTCAATGTCGGCGTTTATGCGCCGCGTGACTTTGCCTTCTCTTTCTCTTCCTGGTAGGCTTGCTTGCCGGCCTCGAGCGCGGCTGAGAGCTGCTCCTTCTGCTGGTTGACCAAGTCTTTGGCCTTGTCGACCAGTTCCTCGGCGTCACGGCGCAATTCCCGCCCCTTGGCCGTCACGTACTCGCGCCCTTCGCTGGCCTTGCGCCCGATCAGCTCCCGGGTCTCTTCCCCGGAGCGAGGGGCAAACAACAAGGCTAAGACGGCCCCAATTCCGAGGCCAGCGAGAAAGAAAGTAAACTTCGACGCACCATGCTCACGGTCTGACATACCTCACCTCTCTCTTTGCAGGATCAGATGCTCGGTCACTGCGAGAGCGACCCCGAGCCAGCTTAGATTCGAGCCGCGACCTCTTTGCCTCGATCCACCAGATCCTCGGCCGTGCGGCGGCCGCGGGTCACCAGGTCCTCGGCGGCCCGGCGCAGGTCACGCCCGCGCGCCACCACATAGTCCCGGCTGCGCTCCGCCTTTTTGCTCAGCAGCTCGCGTGTCTCTTCCCCGGACCGCGGAGCCAGCAGCAGGGCCGCAGCAGCCCCGATCGCCGCACCTACCAAAAACAGCAGCGCACCTGTCTTGATGTCTATCCGCATGTTGTGCCTCCTTACGAACCGATTCCCAGCGACCGAAGGGACCTCACAGCACCATTAGATTCACCCACGGGCCAGAGTGGCACATTCGAAGAAGGGATGCAAGAACAAAGCGATATTAATAAACCGGTTGGTCTAATTATAAATAGCGGGCTCCTCTCCCTGCAAATAGGCGTGGATGCTCCGTGCCTGGTCAGGCCTGACGATCTGGCTGAGCTCGGCCACCGAGAGTTGGCGAATGGCCTCCAGGCTGCCAAAGTGCAATAACAGCTTCTGCGCCGTCTTCTCCCCCACCCCCGGGATGTCCAGCAAGCGAGTGGTCAACTCCCGGCCGGCGCGGCGGGCGCGATGAAAGGTGAGGGCGAACCGGTGAGCTTCGTCGCGGATCTGCTGCACCAGGTGAAGCGCTGGCGAATGATGGTCCAGCGCCACGGGCTCATCTTCGCGGCCCAGGACATAGAGAATCTCTTCTTTTTTGGCGATGCTGGCCACCGGCTGATTGATGACCTGGAGGTCCTCGAGGGCGGCCGCCGCGGCGTGTAACTGCCCGATGCCGCCGTCAACCAGGATCAGGTCGGGGAGCGGCTTGTTTTCCGCTACCAGACGGCGATACCGTCTCCCGACCACCTCGCGCATGCTAGCAAAGTCGTCGTTCTGGGGCACGGTTTTGATGATGAACTTGCGGTAATCCGATTTCTTCATTTGCCCGCCTTCCCACACCACCATAGAGGCCACGATGTCGCTGCCTTGGATATGGGAAACGTCGAAGCACTCGATGCGGCGAGGCGGGGCGGGCAGATCCAGCGCTTCGGCGAGGCTTTCCAGCATTTCCTGCGCCGCCGGCTTCAGGACGCGGAAGCGGCGTTCGAAGGAGTGGCGCGCGTTACGGGCGACCAGCTCGAGCAGCGGCCGACGTTTCCCGTCCGCCGGGGTCAGGATGCGCAGGGGACGGCCGCGCCGCGCCGACAGGACTTCCTCCAGGGTGCGCCGGTCCTCGAAGTCGACCGGGACATAGACCTCGTCGGGCAGGTAGGCCTGGTCCAGGTAGACCTGCTTGAGCAGCGAAGAGAAGAACTCCTCAGGCTGGAACGAATCGAGGTCCTCCCAGAAGAACTCGCGGCGATCGACGGTGCGCCCGCCGCGCAGGTGGAACACGTTGATAGCCACGAGCGGTCCTTCCTGGTGGAAACCAAAGAAGTCGGCGTCGTCGCCGCGCGCCGTGGCCATCTTTTGGCGCTCGCGCAGCTCCTCCACGGTAGCGATCAGGTCGCGGTAGCGGGCCGCTTCCTCGTAGAGCTGCTGGTCAGAGGCTTGAATCATCCGTTCGTGAAGGTCTCGCACGAGGTCGCTTTCGCGTCCTGCTAGCAGCATGCGGACCAGCCGCACGGACTCCGCATAGCGCTCCGGCGTAGTCAGGCCCTCCACACAGGGGCCCTGGCAGCGCTTGATGTAGTACTGCAGGCAGGGCCGCGGGTGCTTGCGTGTCAGGTCCACGTTGCAGGAGGGGATCAAAAAGCGCCGGTGAATCAGGTCGACGAGGCGGTAGGCGAGGTTGGCTGGGAAGTAGGGCCCGAAGTAAGCGGCGCCATCCTTCTGGAAGCGCCGTGTGACGTAAACGCGCGGATACTGCTCCTGCACGGTGAGTTTGATATAGGGATATGTCTTGTCGTCGCGCAGCAGGACGTTGTAGCGGGGTTTATAGCGCTTGATGAGGTTGTTCTCGAGCGCCATGGACTCGTGCTCGTTGTCCACGAGGATGGTCTCCAGATCGGCGGCCGCTTGCAGCATCCGCTCGCGCTTGTCGTCAAACGGCCGCGACTCCTGGAAGTAGGAGCGCAGGCGATGGCGCAGGGACTTGGCCTTGCCCACGTAAATCGGCCGCCCAGCCTCATCTTTGAAGATGTAGACTCCCGGCGCCAGGGGTGCGTTCTCAGCCTTTTCTCGAAGCTTGGCGTCCACTGCAAGTTCCATTATCGCCTAGCCGCGCAATTCTTGCAGGCGCGTGCCGCGCTGGCGAAGCCAGGTTGTCCGGACTCCTCCAGCAAACCCGGATCGGGCGGGCAACGGTGGCGATCGCTGCGGCCGTTGCGCCGAGCGCGGTCTCGAGTTTTCAACCACTTATCCGGTTCGTTTCGCCAAAGACGCCTTGGCGCACGCCACTGAAGAGACCCCACACGTCCCCCTTGCAAGTGTCCACAAAGCTTACGACTTAGACAGGCGGCTGGCTTGTTTACTCTGGAAAGGGGCGGGCAAGGTTGATTTACCCCGGAGGGTCCCCAGCGCCTGTAAGGCTAGAGGCGCGTCTTGAACTTCTCCCTGTAGCGCGACACGGCATCGGCGATGATCGGATGCGCTGTTTCCGCCGGCTGGAGGGCGTCGACCTTGACCTCTTTTCCCTCGAGTTGCTTGTAATCCTGAAAGAAGCGGCGGATCACCCGCAACTTGTGCGGCGGAATGTCGCCGGATTCCTGGTAGCTACTATACTCAGGGTCCTGGGTGGCGACGGCCACAATCTTGTGATCCAGCTTCCCCGAGTCGACCATCGTCATCACCCCAATCGCCCGCGCCGCGACGATGGTTAACGGCAGCACTGGCTCCTGGCAAAGGACCAGCACGTCCAGCGGATCATCGTCCTCGCCCAGCGTCTGGGGAATAAAACCGTAGTTGGCCGGATAGTAGACGGCGGAGTAAAGCAGACGATCGATCTTGAGCAGGCCGGTGGCCTTATCCAGCTCGTATTTCACGTTGGAGCCTAAGGGAATCTCGATCACCGCGTTGAATTCCTGGGGAACCTTGTCTCCCACTGCTACATCGTGCCACGGATGAGCCATGCTGAATCCCTCGCTGTCCTGCTCGTGCTGCTTGATCCGGGCTCCGGAGCCAGTCTCCCTCCTGCCCCGACGGCTTGTTAGCCCGGTGCTTGCCGTGGCCGGATTCGGAGGTTGGTAGCCTGACCCCGCGGGGCAGGGAAGCGGCTCGCTGCTGCCGGCAGCCCCTCTTCTTCTGCACGGTACTGCGACATATAACCGGCAGGCCGCTTCTCGCGGGAGAGGCCCATCGCGTTCGAAAATGGGGAGCAGGGCCGCCCGGATACTTCCAGGGGCTCCCTCGCGTGGGTCGGGAGAATGACGGCACTTCTCCAACCAAGAGAATTCGCATAAATAATA